>CAYNMV010000004.1:0-53673 GCA_964398315.1 uncultured Tepidisphaeraceae bacterium
GGCGTTCACGTTAACTGGATCAGCCGAAATGGTTCGGCTGGATAGATCAAGCTCCGCAGGTAGGACTCGAACCTACAACCCGCCGGTTAACAGCCGGCTGCTCTACCATTGAGCTACTGCGGAATGGTTTGTCGGGCGTCCGCCGGGAGGGGTGGACGGGCAGGACAATCTAACGGTGGTACGGGCGATGTCAAGGGCGGTTCGTTGCGGTTTTTACCGCCTGGGGCTCCAACCTGGCCGGGCAGCGGGCTAACGCCGCAACAGATGGCCGGGGGATGCTTCAGATACCGCGATCGATGCGGGCTTCCTGGCGGAGGTCGATGCCGGGGGTGTAGTGGACCTTCAGGCTGGTCGTGGCGGCGGAACGAACCCAATCCAGATAGCCAAACCGCCACAGGTACGCGAATCCGACGAGCAAGATTCCGAAGAAAAACAGCAGGTCGAGCAGGGCCGTCTGGCGGATGGCAAACGCATCCATCCCGAAACGGGCCCCCAGTTCCGCCGCACTGCCGTAGGCCACCGCCCAAGGGTAGAAAAGGGCCACCTCAACGTCAAAAATGAGGAAAACGAGGGCCACGATGTAGAAGCGCAGATCGAACTGGACCCAACTCTGGCCGATGGTCAGTTCGCCGCATTCGTAGGCCGCCAGCTTGTCGGGATTGGGCAGTTTCGGCCGGGCCAGCGCCCCCACCGTCAGGCTGAGCAGGACGAAGGCGATCCCGAAGGCCAGGAAAATCGTAATGGAAAGCAGGAGTTCCACGTCCGCCGGGCATTGTATCGTTCCCGGCGTCGGCCGCCACAGGTCCGGCCCGCTCCGCATCGGGGCAGTGCCGGATTGGGCTCTCTCCCCCCGGGCACAACAGGCGATCGGGCGATGGGCCGTCCCGATGACAACCGCCCCGCGGAGTGGCGATGACCGCACAGTGAAAGTGACAAATGTCCGCGGACAAGTGACAATCAGGCCGTGCTGACACTTCTTGTCATCCAGGGACCGGACAAGGGCCGCCGCTACGAGCTGCCTGAGGCGCCCACGCTGCTCGGGCGCGACAGTCGGCAGATCCCGCTGACCGACAACACCGTCTCGCGCCGCCACTGCGAACTGCACCCCAAGGACGGTGAGTGGATCCTCCAGGACCTGGGCAGCGCCAACGGCACCTACGTCAACGGCACGCGCGTCTACCAGCGCTATGAGCTCAAGCTGGGCGACCAGATCCGCGTCGGCCGGACGCTCATGGTCTTCGGCGCCCAGCCCGGCATCGCCCGCACCGCCGCCGGCAACGTCAAGCTGGCCGGCGAGGAAGCGGGCATGGACAGCGCGATCATGCACACGCTGCCCAGCAACGAAGACTCGATGGTCCTGGCGGTGCCCGAGCCGGCGGCAGCGGCCATGACCAACCTCCGCCTGCTCTACCAGCTGGGCGCCACCCTGGGCTCCAGCTTCGAGGTCGATCATGTGCTGGAAGTGGTCATGGACCTGGTCTTCGAACACGTCAAGGCCGACCGCGGCATCATCCTGCTGGTGGATGAGAAGCGCAACGAGCTGGTCCCCAAGGTCGTGCGCACGCGTGAGAACGGCCAGGGCGACGACAAGTCCAGGAACGCCAACGGCAACGGCACGGGCGACAAGATCCATGCCTCGCGCACCATCATCAACCATGTCGTGCAGAATGGTGAAGGGGTCCTGTCCAGCAACGCCATGGCCGACACGCGCTTCAGCAAGGGCAAGAGCGTGCATGACCTGGGGATCCGCTCGGCCATCTGCGTACCGATCAAGGCACGCCGGATGGATACGAAAAATCCCGGCGATGAGGTGCTGGGGGTCATCTACATCGATTCTTCGGTCAAGAACTACACCTATTCGCCCGATCAGCTCCGCCTGTTGACCACGATCGGGCTCCAGGCCGGCCTGGCGATGCAGAACGCCAAGCTCTACCGTGCCCACGTGCAGGCCGAGCGCATGGCCGCCATCGGTGAGACCACCGCCGCCCTCTCCCACTCGATCAAGAACATCCTGCAGGCCCTGAGAGGGGGTGCGGATGTGGTGGAGATGGGCCTGCGCAACGAGAACCTCACCCAGGCGAAAAAGGGGTGGAGCATCGTCGACCGCAACCTCGAAAAGATCTACAACCTGACAATCAACCTGCTGGCCTACTCCAAGGAGCGCGAGCCACGGCTGGAACTGGCCAATCTGAAGAGCATTGTGGATGACTGCCTGGAACTGGTGGCCCACGTGGCCAACGAGCGGCAAGTGATGGCGGTGGCCGATATCGACCCGGAGATGCCGGATATCCCGATCGACCCGGACGGCATTCACCAGGTGGTCATGAACCTGCTGAGCAATGCCCTGGATGCGGTGGAGCCGGGCAAGGGGCTGGTGCGCGTGGTCGGTCGCTGGGATGAGGAAAACCGCCAGGCGGTGCTGGAGGTCATCGACAACGGCAGCGGCATCGCCGAGGCGATGATGCCGCATGTGTTCGAGCTGTTCCACAGCACCAAGGGCAACCGCGGCACCGGCATCGGCCTGGCCGTCGCCCGCAAGATTGTCGATGAGCACGAAGGCAGCATTACCGCCCGAAGCACGCCCGGCGAAGGCACGACCTTCACCGTCCGCCTGCCCGCCTACCACGAAAACATCGCCGATCCCACCCCCGCCCGCCGGCCGGCGCAGTAAACGCCACAGCCCCCCCACTGGCGGAGGCTCATGGCACGGCACATCGACTGCCTGCCTGATACCGGCCCATCCGCTGGATGCGGGATGGGATCACCTGCTGCACCTCACCGTTCATCGGTGGTGATCAACCCATGCGGCTAGCGCTGCGGCTGGTAGACCTGCAGCTGGTCCCAGTTGCGGTTGTTGATGTTCCGGTCCGCGTTGGGGTTGTACATCGGATCATTGGTCAGGATGTATTCGCCGTTGCCGTTGCCGTAGACATGCTGATAGTTCTGCGGCAGTTGGACCGGATATTCCTGGCTGGGATCGACGTACTGCTCAACCTCCCGGATGCCGTTGATGACCTTGCGATGGGTTTCATCCATGGTGCGCTGACGGGCGGCATAGCCTTCGTTGATGATGCGGCTGATCTCGCGGTTGGATTCGGCGATGATCCGGCTCCGCTCCGCGGCCCCCCGCGCTGAGATTTCGTTCATCTTGGCGATGTGATCCGCCTTCATCTTCGCCCACTGGGGCGTGGGTGCGACCGAATTGGCGATTGTCATCAGCAGCGGCATGTTCGATTCCAACTGCCCTGCCGGTGCGCGATACGCCACGTTGGGCTCAATGCTCCACCACAGTTGCCGCCCCATCTGCGAATCCATCCCGAGGTACGTCGCCCCGAAAATGAAAAGCTGCTCCCATTGCCGGCCATCCATTTCGTAGGTGCACTGCGCGGCCAGCACCGCGCCATCGCAGAAGTTGTGCATGCCGCCGCCCATCATCTGCGCCTGCTGGTTCAGCATGGCCTGTTGCTGGCGGATGGGCTCAAGCTGCTTATGGAGCAGCGCTGTCAGCTCGGGAATCACTGTCACCTGGTGCACACGAATGTTTCGCGCGGTCGGGTATGCCTTGGGCAGCACCTTGCTCTCCAGCCACTGCTGCCAGCCCTGCAGGTTGTCGGGCATGTACTGCACCAGGTATCCCCCATCAATGGTGCCTTCCCGTGGCCGGGGGACACCAAGCTGCTGCGAAACCGCCGGCGACACCCGGATATCCGTCAGCGCAATCCCCGGCCCAATATGCACCTGCCGGCCATCCGGAGCGGTCACCTTGATGTCCTGGCTGGGCAGGGTCTTGAACAGTTGTGGCGCTGGCCACCAGGCTGAGCCCTCGACGGTCCATCCTGCCGGGACGAGCACACGGTGCGACTCCATGTTGTTTGAGCCCGGATCTTTCACCGTGTGGACGCGCAGGACCATCTGCTGAGGCGACGCCGGCGGTGCATGTTGTGCCGCCACGGGTGTCGGTTCCGTTGCCAGCGCTGCTCCAAGCAGCATGGCCATCAGCAATTTTGCAGGATTTGACATGACAATGACCTCCCGAGAAGGATGAACGTCCCCGTGGCAACGTATGCAAGTGGTCGTATGTGACTGTTCGCGTCAGTCCGGACGGAAAATCCCTGTTCTTTACTGTCCCCTTAACCGGCGAACGCAAGGGCGCGATTGTAGCGACAGGTGCCGGAGCTTGTGTACTGTGCGTTACACAAAGCCCGCAAAATTCTCAGCGTTGCGCATCGTGGCTCGCCCTGCGGTGTTTTCCAGGCCACTGCCTCCGGGCATGCGTGATCGCACTCTAAATCGGCTCCGGCCCAGAGCGCCATACATGCCGCATCGCCTGGCATCCTCTGACGACCGCCCTGCTGGAGCCAGCCACGCGAGCTGATAGCCAGCCGTCCGCCATTCAGCGATCGACGGGCATAGGGATGGACAACCCGCCAACGCACTTCGTTAGTGATATTTGCCACAATGATGAAGGCACAAGCCCCAATGCCGGGACCGCCTGCCCATCCAACCAGCGAACCGGGTGGGTGATCTGCTGGATCACCCCGGTACCGAGGCCGATTGACCCCCACGGCCCGCGGCCCACAATGATGTTGGCATGGCCTATCGATCCTCGCGCAAGAGCAAGCGATTTGACTTTCCGCCCGGGCGGATAGTGGCCGGCAAGTACACGGTCGAGCGGCCGCTTGGAAGTGGTTGGGAGGGCGAGGTTTATGTGCTGGTGGAGCGCGCCACCGGCATCCGCCGGGCAGCCAAGTTCTACTATCCCCACCGCGACCCCACCGGCCGGGCCGCCATCGCCTACGCCCGCAAGCTCGATGCGCTGCGGCACTGCCCGATCCTGATGCAGTACCACCACCAGGAAATCGCTTATGTCCAGCGAAAACAAGTGGTTGTGGTCATCAGCGAGCTGGTTGAGGGCCAGAAGCTCAGCGAGTTCCTTCAGTGCCAGCCAGACCAGTGCCTCAGCACCTTCGAGGCCCTGCACGTGCTGTATGCGCTGGCCAAGGGGATCGCCCCGATCCACGCCCGCGGCGAGTATCACGGCGACATCCATGAAGGCAACATCATGATCCGCCGCCAGGGGATCAGTTTTGAGGTGAAACTGGTCGATTTCTTCGATCTCGGCCGGCCGACGCGGGCAAAAATCCACAAAGACGTGCTGAACCTGATCCAGGTCTTCTACCAGATTGTCGGCGGCCGCTCCCGTTACCGCCAGCAGCCGCCGGTTGTGAAGCACATCATCCGCGGGCTGAAGGATTCGCTCATCCTCCAGCGTTTCCAATCCGCCGGCGATATCGCCCGGCACCTGGAAACGCTGGAATGGGAATGACAACGCACCACCAGCCGCTTCGCGCTGCCTGTCACCGGCCGCAGCCCGCGAGCCACCACACCGCGGCGAGCAGACCATTGATCATCGCCATCACCATGGCCAGCAGGACAGCGATGGCGGCGGTGGCTTCGCCGTGGGCGCCGGGGGTGGACTTAACCTGATCGAGGAAAGTCCAGCCCGCCGCCAAAGACAGCAGCGCCAGAAACAGGCCGGTGGGAAGGAGCAGGATCAAAAGGCCGAGTGAACCGCTCAGGCACACCAGCGGGCAGGCGAAGGAAGCGAGCGCCATCACCAGCGACAGCCGGGGCGGTGGCCGGGGCGTCCGGGGCGGGGTTTGGTAGTCCAGGGGTTGGGGCATCGGTTGCTGCGCTATTCGGCCGTGGGCGCGCTCAACCGATAGCCGTTTTCGATCCCGCCGGCAAATCGCCGCGACTCACGGCTGATATGCCACCACACGTCTTTCGCCGCCGGCGCGGGCGCCCATGGCCATGGTAATGCAGGCCGGAACGTGCTTGCCGTTGATGGTGAAGCGGAACGTGGTGCCCTCTCCCACAGCGCTCTCGATCCAGATCGAGCCGCTGTAGGTTTCGATGATGCTCTTGACGCTGGCCAGGCCCACGCCCTTGCCGGCCACGTTCTGCACGGCCGAGCTTCTGCCTCTCCGGAAGACAAAGAACACCCTCTCCTGGTCCTCGGGATCGATGCCGACCCCGGTGTCGCGCACATAGAACTCGGCCTCATCGGGCCGCACAACGCATCCAACGTTGATCGCCTTATATGGCTTGTCGCCCATGTACTTGATGGCGTTATCGATCAGGTTCTGGAAGACCTGGCGGATGCGCGCCCGCTCGCACTCAAGCACCGGCAGCGGCGTATCGATCGAGAGGGTAATGCCGCGCGTCCTGAGATCGTTGTCGAACATGTCGCCCAGCTCGCGCACCATCGCCTCGACATCCACCGGCTCCATCTTCTGCCGCCGTGTCTTGATGCGGCTCAGTTCCAGCAGTTCTCCGATCAGGTCCGTCTCGATCTGCACGTTCTTCTGGATGCGGTCCAGGCGGTGGATGATGTCCTCGTCGAAGCGGTCGCGGTACTTCATCATCAGCATGGTGGCCATGCCGCTGATGTTGCGCAGCGGGGCATTGAGGTCATGGCTGACCGCACGGAGGAAGTCCTCCTTCTCGGCGATCTCGCTGCTGAGGCGCTTGTTGGCGGCCTCAAGCTGGCTGGTGCGCTGCTGCACCTTCTGTTCCAGGTCACGGTTGGCGGCGGCGAGGCGGCGGTTGGCCTCGGCCAGTTGCTCCTGCTGATTGCGGACCTTCCGCACCATTTCGTTGAATGCCCGCGCCAGCGTGCCGATGGCATCGGGCCGGTGCACCTCCACCTGTGCCTGGGCGTCAAAGTCGCCGGCGGCAATGCGCATGGTAGCCACCACCAGCAGGCGGATGGGCAGCAGGATGCGGTTCACCAGGGCATAGACCACCGGGATGCTGATCAGGAAAACCAGTCCTCCCAGCACAATCAGCATCAGGCTGACACGGTCGAGCAGTTGGGTGATGGTGTCACTGGAGAGGCTGACCGACACATAGCCAACCAGCTTGGTATCGCTCTGCCCATCCCCGCCGGGCCGTGGCGGCTCGAGACGGAAAACCGGCACGGTGACTTCGGCGAAGTGCCCGAGCGTCGGCACGTAACGCTGGCGCACCTGCATGAGGCTCTGCACGTTGTCCTGTACGCGCGGATAGAAATCCTTGTCCAGTGACAGATCCGGGTCCTGCGAGGCCATCACCAGCGGCTCACCGTCGGCATTGTAAAAGCAGATGCCGACGATATCGCGGTTCTTGAGCAGGTCGCGGCCGATGCGGTGCAGTTCGCCCGTGTTCCCCTCCGACAGCAGCGGCTCGCTGGCCATGGCGATGGCCTGGGACAGCTCCACCGTATGCTCGCCACGGGCGATCGCCAGCACACGGCGGTTTTCGGTCAGGAACAGGTAATAGCTGCCCCCCATCGCCACGGCCAGCAGGAAAATGAAACCCAGAAACAGCTTGCCCTGGATGCCGATACGCGCGCTGCGCCGCCGCCACCAGGGAACGCACTGCTCCCACATGCGGATCTTGGCGTCATAGTCGATGCTGTCGTCGCCCAGCGGTTCCATGTACGGCATGCGGCACGTGCCCCATGCCCTTCATCGACGGCAAGCTCAGGCAAGTTAACCTGCACCAACTCGATCGTGCGCATGGGCCGGGATTATCGGAACTGGGCCGGAGACCGGGAGATGTGTGGTGAAGGCTGTGAGGGCGCCATGATGGATGACCTGGGTCAGAACCGGACCCTTATCCCCCCGCTCCCGCACGGCGGAGGGCTTCGGCGGCCTCGTCGAGAAGGGTCAGCCGGCCGCCGTAGGTCTTGTTCAGATTCTCAGGCGTGAAGACCTCCTGCACCGGACCGTGGGCGACAACCCGCATGTTGAGCAGGATGACGTAATCAAAATACTCCGGCACCGTCTGCAGATCATGGTGCACCACCAGCACGGTTCGCCCCGCCGACCGCAGGTCCTGCAAGGTGCGGACAATGGTCTTCTCGGTGGCGGCATCCACGCCGGCGAACGGTTCATCCATGAAGTAGAGCCTGGCATCCTGCACCAGCGCCCGCGCCAGGAATACGCGCTGCTGCTGGCCACCGGACAGTTGCGAAATCTGGCGATGGGCAAAATCCGCCATGCCGACGCGATGCAGTGCCTCCATCGCCTTGTCGCGCCACTTGCGCGTCACCGGCTTGATCCAGCCGATCTGGCGGTATGCCCCCATCGCCACCACATCCAGTGCGCTGACCGGGAAATCCCAGTCCACGCTCTCGCGCTGCGGCACATACCCCACCAGCGCACGCTGCCTGCGGTAGGGTTTGCCGTAGATCAGTACCTGCCCCGATGCCTTGGGCACCAGGTCGAGCACCGCTTTGATCAGCGTGCTCTTGCCCGCGCCGTTGGGGCCGACGATGCCGATCAGCTTGCCCTCAGGCACATCCAGATCCACATCCCACAACACCGGCTTGCGGTGATACGCCACGGTCATGTCGTGGATCGACAACGGGGCATCGGCCGAGTGCTCATCTCCAGTTGCCAGTGATGGCCGCTGGGTCGAACCTGTGGTTTGGGTGGCTGGAGTGGACATGGCTGGCCGTAATCGGATCAGGTAGAGGTTCAATCGCCGCGGGGCTGCTGCGCAGCCTCAGCGCGGTGCGCTTAATTGTCCGTTCATCCCTTTCTCCGGCGCTTTACCGCCGAGAGCGCGGGTGATGGTTGTCACATTGTGGTCAATCATACCGATATAGGTCCCTTCGTAGGTGCCCGGGGCGCCCATGGCATCGGAGAACAGGGCCCCGCCGATACGGATCGACCGGCCGCGCGCTGCCGCACCATCCACCAGCGATTGCACATACTTGTCGGCTACGCTTGTCTCGACGAACACAGCCTGCACCTGCCGCTGAACGATCAGGTCGATCAGCGCCTGGATATCCTGCAGGCCGGCCTCGGACTCGGTGCTGATGCCCTGGATGCCGTAGACATCGATCCCATATGCCCGGCCGAAGTAGCTGAAGGCATCATGGGCGGTGATCAGCACCGGCTTGTGCCCCGGCGCCGGGGTGGGGATCGAGGCAATGCAGGTGCGGGCGTATTCATCCAGTTGCCGCAGCCGCTCCAGGTAGGCCGCGGCATTCTGCTGATACAGCTCGGCGTTCTGTGGATCATACGCCGCCAGGGCGGCGGCCACTGCCTCGGTTACCTGCATCCATCCACGCACGTCCATCCAGATATGCGGATCGGCGTGGGCCGTGTTGCCATCTGGATGCAGCAGGTACGCCGGATCGATCGCTTCGCCCACCGCGTGCACCTCGCGGCCGGCCTCGCCGAGCCGCTGGAGGGTCTCGGCCAGCTTTCCCTCCAGCAGCAGGCCGTTATAGAACACGATATCCGCCCGGTGCAGCTGTTTTACATCGGCGGTGGTCGGGGTGTAGGTGTGGGGGTCGATGCCACTGCCCATAATCTGAATGACCTCGGCCTTGTCAGCGGCGACCGCCCGCACCACATCCGCCACCATCCCGACCGTCGCGACCGCACGATAGGGATAGCTTTGCGGCGGCCCGGATGCCCCGCCGTCGGCATCTTCCGTACACCCGCCCGACAGCAGTACCGCTATCAGCATCAGACAGAGGAGCGCTTTCCACATAGCATCAAGGTTATCACTTTGATGACTCAAAGTCGAGAATTCCCTCCCCTGCCTCCGCCTGCGGATTCGCCTCGCGACAAAAGTTTGCCTATACTAGATTTAGATAGACGGCCGGGTCGGCGGCAGCAGATCTGGCCGGGCGAAAAGCGTGAACTTTTGCCCGACATGCCGGTAGTATCTTTGGGGGGGATGAGTTTGGCCGATAAAGACCATAGCGGCGTGGGGCATGGCACGAGGAAGCGAGTTCATGGCCGAAGCAGTTACCAAGTCCGAAACCCGTCGGCGGCTCCGTGAGATTCTGGCGGCCATGCCGGCGGAACAGCGGCATGCCAAGAGCCTGGCGGCCTGTGCCCGGGTGGCCGGTACGCCCGAGTTCGCCACGGCCCGGGTTGTCATGCTCTACCTGGCCATGGCGCAGGAGCTCGACACCGCCTCTTTGGCCCTGCGCTGCTGGCAGGCGGGCAAGACCGTTGTCGTGCCCAAGGTGAGTTGGGATCAGAAGCGGATGATGCCCATCGAGATCACCAGCCTGACCACCAATATCACCACCACCGGCCCCGGCGTACGCGAGCCGATCTCCGGCAGCCCCATGCCCATCGACCTGATCGACCTGGTGATCGTGCCCGGCCTGGGCTTCAGCCGCCAGGGTGCCCGGATCGGACGCGGCATGGGCTTCTATGACCGCTTCCTCGCCCAGAGCGATTTCCATGGCGTCTCCTGCGGGCTGTGTTTTGAGGAACAGGTACTTGATCTGCTTCCCACGCAGCCCCACGACATCCCGCTTGGCCTGCTCGTCACCGACGCCGCCCTCCGCCGCTTCGCCTCCCACGCCTTTGTTCCCTGATTCGAACCCGCCCACATATCCCCTCATCGGACATCTCCGGCGGGTTATGATACGCCCCATGGTCCTGCCGCTGCTGACATCACCTGGCCGGGCTGATATGGTCTGAGCCTCATATTCAGGAGGAGTTGCCCATGCGGGTGATGATGGCAGAGGGAATACGCTTTCCCGACAGTGTCAGCAGTCGTTTCTTCCTGGGAGACTGGCCAGCGCAATGGGTGCATGTAGCGGGCGACCAGGCACCACCATTTGTGGCGGTCTACCGGCTCCGCTTTGAACTGCCCGAGCCACAAACCGCCCGGATTCACGTCTCAGCCGACCAGCGGTACGAGTTGCTGCTCGATGGCCAGCGCATCGGCCGTGGCCCCGAACGCGGCGACAAGCAGCACTGGTTCTACGAGAGCTATGACCTGTCACTGTCAGCCGGCCCCCACACGCTGGTGGCGCGAACCTGGCTGCTGGACCAGGAGGCGATGCAGGCACCCAACGCCCAGATCAGCCTGCGGCACGGCTTCCTGCTGGCCGCCGAAGGGCCGATGCTCGACCGGCTCAGCACCGGCCGCGCCCCCTGGGAGGCCAAGAAACTCGGCGGCTATACATTTCACTCACCCCCGACGGACCAGGCCAGTCACTTCGCCGGTGGCACCCTGACACTCGACGGCCGTGCCTTCGACTGGGCCTGGCCCACCGGTGGCGGCGAGGGCTGGACCGCCGTCGTACCCAGCCAGGTGGCACGCGACCGCATCAACCGCTGGGGTGAAAGCGGCCGTATCCCCCGCCTGCATCCGGCGCGCCTGCCGGCGATGATCGAAAACACGCTCCACCTGGGTACGGTGCGCACCATTGACGCTCCTGCCTCGGTTGATGCTGAGCAGTTGCGCCAGCTCCCCTATCAGGCTGTCGATCCTGCCCTGCGCGCGGAACTGGATGCCTGGCAGGCCATGCTGCGTGGTGAGGGCAGCCTCACCGTGCCGGCCCATGCCCGCCGGCGTGTGCTGGTGGATCTGGAGAACTATTACTGTGCCTATCCGCAGATCACCTGCAGCGGCGGGCGCGATGCGACCATCCGCATGAACTGGGCCGAGTCGCTGTTTCTTCACCCGCCCCGCCCCATCGGTCCATCCAACGCCAAGGGACACCGCGACCAGTGGGAAGGCAAGTTTTTCCGAGGCCGGGGCCACACCTTCATCGCCGATGGCGGACCACAGCGCACCTTCGACACGCTCTGGTGGGAGTGCGGCCGGTATGTTGAGGTGGTCATTGAAACGGCCTCTGAGCCGCTGACCATCGACGCCCTGGTGTTCCGCGAGACGCGCTACCCGCTGACGATGGAAGGGCGCGTGAACCTGAGTGATGAGCGCTTCAACGCGGCCGTGCCGATCATGTGGCGCACCTTGCAGATGTGCAGCCACGAAACCTACATGGACTGTCCCTATTACGAGCAGCTCATGTACGCCGGCGACACCCGCCTGGAAATCCTCACCACGTACCTGATGACCGCTGATGATCGCCTGCCGCGCAAGGCGCTGATGCTGTTTGGGGTCTCCCACTCCTCAGACGGGCTGACCCACGCACGCTATCCTTCGCATGTCGAGCAGATCATCCCGCAGTTCGCGCTGTTCTTTGTGGCGATGCTGTACGACTTTGCCCTCTGGCGCGGCGACAGGGCATTTGTCCTGCGGTTCATGCCGCGGGCACGCCAGGTGCTGGAGACGTTCATCGGACAGATGGATGAATCGGGCCTGGTCCACTGGCCGGAGGGATGGAACTGGATCGACTGGACCGAGGGGTGGTCCAATGGCAACCCCCTGCCCGACCCCACCGCGCCCAACGGCATCAACCAGTGGCAGTTCGTTTATGTGTTGGGGCTGGCGGCGGAGCTGGAACGCTGGCTGGAGGAGCCCGACCTGGCCCAGCGCCTGGAGCGCATCCGTCTCAAGGCCGCCGGCCGTGCGATGGCGCTGTTCTGGGATGAACCGCGCGGCCTGTTCGCGACCTCCGTGGACAAGAGCGGCTTTTCCGAGCATGCCCAGTGCTACGCCGTGCTCAGCGGCCTGCTTGATCCAGCCCGCCAGCAGCGCGTGATCGACAGTCTGCTGTCAGCGCCTGACCTGGGCCGGGCAACCATCTACTTCCAGCATTATCTGTTTGAGGTCCTGCGCCTGGCCGGACGGACCGATGCGCTGTTGGAGCGGATGCAACTCTGGTACGACCTGCCGGCCGAGGGACTGCGGACATGCCTGGAGCAACCCGAACCCAGCCGCTCAGACTGCCACGCGTGGGGCGCTCATCCCATCTACCACGCCTGCGCCTCGATCGCGGGGGTGCGCCCGGCGGGGCTGGGGGCCGATCAGGTGATCGTCCGGCCGCAACTTGGCCCGCTGGAATTCGCAGACGTCGAGCTGTTCATTGCCCAGGGCAGAGTTTGCGCCAGCCTCCGCCGCACCGGATCGGGCCTGGGCGGCTCCATCGAACTGCCGGCGAATGTGACAGGTGTCCTCCATCATGCCGGCCAGGAAATACCGCTGCGGCCGGGCGTCAATCGCATTGACCGGTAACAGCCGCCGGTCTGTTTGCCGATCCCCGCCTCAGGCCCGGTCTGATTTGAGTGAATGGCCGATCCATGCCTACCCCTGGCACGGCCTGCAGATCGGGAAGAAGGCTTCGATAGACGGATGCCCAAGCCGCCCCCGAAAGGGTCCCAGCGCACAGCGGAGGCGGGTCCGGGAAGACCCGCCTCCGCTGGAAAGAGCCTGCTGCTTTGACACGACCGGCGGTCCCTACCGCAGGCGCGTGTCGCTGTTGCTGATGCCGCGCAGGGCCAGCTTGAGCGCATCGACGTTGCTCGCCAGGCGCTGGGCCTCGGAGACATCGATCACCTGGCGCTGGAACAGTTCGGTCAGGTGCTGGTCGAAGCTCTGGCTGCCCGATTCCTTGTTACCGACCGCCGCCTTCAGCTTGTCGTACTCACCATCCATGATGTACTTGCGCACGATGGGCGTGGCCATCATGATCTCAACCACCGGCACGCGCCCCTTGCCATCGCGGCGCTTGGCCAGGCGCTGACAGATAACCGCATTGAGGTTCAGAGCAAGCTGCGTCTGTTGCAGGTCCTTCTGATCGGGGTCGAAAAGCGACACCATGCGCTGAACGGTCAGCGGCGCGTTGGTGGCGTGGACGGTGGTGAAGACCAGGTGGCCGGTGTCGGCCGCCCGCAGTGCGGTGGACAGCGAGAAGGTATCGCGAATCTCGCCGATGAGGATGGTATCAGGGTCCTGGCGCATCATCGCGCGCAGGCCGTACTCGTAGCTCTCAACGTCCGTGCCCACCTCCACCTGGGAGACCAGCGCCTTGTGGTTTTCGTGCTGGTACTCGATCGGGTCCTCGATGGTAATGATACGCTCGGCACGCGTGCGGTTGATCTTGCCGATGATCGCCGCCAGCGTGGTTGACTTACCCGAACCGGTGGTTCCCGAAACGACCACAATCCCGCGATGGAAGTCGGCCAGTCCCTCGACCTGCGGGGGCAGGTTCAGTTCATCGAAGTTGGGGATCTTGGTCACGATCCGCCGCATGACGATGGCGTACTTCTCACGGCTGTGGAAGATATTCGTACGGAAGCGGGCCTGGCCGGGCAGGGAATAAGCCACGTCCACTGCACCCTTGTGATCGAGGATCGCGCGCTTCTCCGCCGGCTCGGCCTGGGCATTGAAGATGGTGTCGACATACTCCTTCATCACCTCGTTGGGGGGCGGCGGGCAGTCGAGAAAGCGGGCCCGGCCATCCACGCGAATCATCGGTATGGAGTCGGCTTGCAGGTGCAGGTCGGAACCGCCAACCTTGATGACCGTCTTCAGGTAGTCATGCAGCGTCAGCCGGCGCTCTTCAACGTGGATCTGGGGCTGGGGGGCGGTGCGATCGATCTCCGGTTCGGCATTCTCAACGACTTTTCCGAGTTTTGAGGCTTCAATGGTCATTCAAGCGGTCCTTCAGGTGTGAACAAGCCATCCGATTATCCGGCGGGCAGAGATATTACGCAAACGAAATCACCCCAGTTCGCTTCCGCGCCGGCACAGTGCCCTGGTGAGGTCCGTTGCGCCCGATGAGCCTGCGGGCAAGGCGCATCGCAATGCCTGGGGCCGTTGCCGATTATAGCACAATCGCACACGAGGCCGCCGCTACGACTCATCAAAATCTCATCACCATTCGCAGTAGTTTGAGCATTATCCGGTTGTGATACCGTGCCCCCATGCTAAATTAGCCCCGGGGGCGAACGACGATGTGCGGCAGCCGTACGAACAGGGCCGCACCGGCAAATGAGGCTGTGGGTTTTTCGTTTCGCCCTCACGCTCATTCGGATGGACTACACGTCAGGCGCTGTGACGGGGCGCTGACGACTTTTCCCAGCCACACGAGCCATTCGGCGTGGTGGGATCAGCCGTTTCCCGACCGCGCTTGACCGGAGGCGTCAAGTGTCCAGGCAGTCCGTACTCTCCCTTGTCAGGAATGTGATCGCCGCCCTGACCCTGGTTGCGACGGCCATCCTCTCGGCTCACCTGCTGCAACCCTGGACGCAGCATTCACCCGCGCTGTTGCCCCTGGCGGCGGTGGCCCTGGCGGCGTGGATCAGCGGGTACAGCGTCGGCGTCCTGGCGGCGGTGGCCGCTGCACTGGGTGGGGAATACTTGCTGCACGAACCGCGCGGACTGAATCTCAGTCCCGATGGCCTGCTGCGGCTGGCCGTCTTCCTGGGCGTGGCCCTGCTGGTGGCGCAACTGGCTCGCCGTGAGGACCGGGCCGCGGCCCATGCCCGCCAGGCCCGCGGCCACCTGCAGATGATCACCGAGGCCCTGCCCGTGCTGATCGCCTACATCGACCGGGACGAACGCTACCAGGTCGTCAACAGCGCCTGGACCAACTGGCACGGCAAAACCAAGGCGCAGGTATACGGCCGTACCGTGCGCGAGATCTGCGGCGACGAGATGTACCAGTCGATCCGGCCCCACCTCCAGCGGGTCCTGAGCGGCGAAATGGTCAACTATGAGCAGGAGTTCACCTTCCCCGACGGCCGCCGCCGCACCGTGCTGGCGACCTACGTGCCGGAGGTGGACAAGGATGGCACCGTCAAAGGCTTCGCGGCCATCGTCGCTGATGTCAGCGAGCGCCGCCGGGCCGAAGCAGCGCTGCGGGCCAGCGAAGAGAAGTTCCACCTGATGGCCGACAGCGCACCGGTGATGATCTGGATCGCCGACCCGAACAAGCGGAGCACCTGGTTCAACCAGCCGTGGCTGGAGTTCACCGGGCGCACGCTGGAGCAGGAACTGGAGCTGGACCGCGCCGACATCATCCACCCCGAGGACCTGGAGCGTTACCGCCAGCTTTACGAGCAGGCGTTCGATGCCCGCGAGTCGTTCAAGATCGAATATCGCATGCGGCGGCATGATGGGACGTATCGCTGGGTGCTGGATGATGGCCGGCCACTCTGGGGGCCGGAAGGGGAATTCACCGGCTTCATCGGCTCGTGCATCGATATTACCGAGCGCAAGCAGCACGAGGAGGAGCGTGAATACCTGCTGGCCAGCGAGCGCTACGCCCGCAGCGAAGCGGAGCGCATCAGCCGCATGAAAGACCAGTTCCTGGCCACCCTGAGCCATGAGCTGCGTACCCCGCTCAACGGCATCCTCGGCTGGGCACAACTGCTGCGCGGCAACGCGCATGATGTCGAGGAGGTCGAGCAGGGCCTGGAAGTCATCGAGCGCAACGCCCGCGTGCAGACGCAAATCATCTCGGACCTGCTGGACATGAGCCGCATCATCTCCGGCAAGCTGCCGCTGGAGATCCAGCCGGTGGACCTGATGATGCTGCTGCACGGCTGCCTGCAGACGGTGCAGCACTCGGCCGATGCCAAGGAGATCCGAATCGAGCGCCATATCGCCGGCGACCTGGGCACGATCGCGGGGGATGGCGGCCGGTTGCAGCAGGTGATCTGGAACCTGCTGAGCAATGCCATCAAGTTCACGCCGCGCGGCGGTGTGGTGCGGCTGGAGGCGCAGCGCTCCGCACGGGAAGTGCGCATCAGCGTGATCGACAGCGGCCATGGCATCGAGCCGCAGTTCCTGCCGCACATCTTCGAGCGCTTCAGCCAGGCCGATGCATCCACTACCCGCAAGCACGGCGGCCTGGGGCTGGGGCTGTCGATTGCCAAGAGCCTGGTTGAGCTGCACGGTGGAACCATCGAGGCCCACAGCGATGGCGCGGGCAAGGGAGCGCGGTTTGACCTGACGCTGCCGGTGTCGAGCATCGAGTGCGCACCGGAACCAAAGCTGCCAGCGCCGCAGCGTGGCACCGTCACCGAGGCGATGCCGCCCCGCCTGGAGGGTGTGCGCGTGCTGGCGATCGATGATGAGCCGGACGCCCGTGAATTGCTGCGGCGGCTGCTCAGCGAGCAGGGCGCACAGGTACAGACCGCCAGCGATGCCCAGGAAGCGATCAACCTGCTCTCGCGGGCACCGTTCGACGTACTCCTGAGTGACATTGGCATGCCCGACTGCGATGGCTACGACCTGATCCGCCGCATCCGCTCAAGCGGCGGCATCCCCAACGCCCGCATTCCCGCCGCCGCGGTGACAGCCTTCGCCCGCTCAGAGGACCGCACGCGGGCACTGCTCAGCGGCTACCAGGGATTCGTGGCCAAGCCGTTCGAACCCTCCGAGCTGGTGGCGGTGGTGGCCAGTCTTTCCGGCACGTTCCGCCCGGATGGAACCCGGCCGCAGGAGGCCGAGCAAAGCACCATGTGAGCAGCCCAGCGCGTGGCCATTCGCCAGCCCCAGCCGCGATGGTGCCTCATTCCCCCCTCCGCTCCACGCGCATCCGCCGCATTGGAAGTGCGTAAAGCACCAGCGCCTTCACGGATTGATGGAGCCGCTCAGCGGTGACACGCCTGGCCGTCATCGTGATCGCGCATGGGTGACGTGCGCGCGGGAGCGCGAAAAAAAAGCAGGGACGTCTCGAAGACGTCCCTGCTGTGGTTGAGGATCGGTCATGCAGCCCATCAGCCGCGTTCGGCCATGGGGACATAGTTGCGCAACGTCGGGCCGGTGTAGATCTGCCGTGGGCGGGCGATGCGCGAGGTCTTATCGTAGAATTGCTCTTTCCAGTGGGCGATCCAGCCCGGCATGCGGCCGATGGAGAACATCACAGTGAACATGTTCACCGGAATGCCAATCGCCTTCATGATAATACCGCTGTAGAAGTCAACGTTGGGATAGAGCTTGCGCTCGACGAAGTACGGATCCTTGAGCGCCAGTTCCTCCACCTTCATCGCGATATCCAGCAGCGGGTCATGCACACCCAGCTTGCTCAGCACCTTGTCGGCATGGGCCTTGAGGATCTTGGCCCGCGGGTCAAAGTTCTTGTAGACGCGGTGGCCGAAGCCCATGAGCTTGAAGTTGTCGTTCTTGTCCTTGGCCTTGGCGATGACCTGCTCGGCCGTCCAGCCGCCCTGGCGGATCTGCTCAAGCTGCTCCAGCACCGCGACATTGGCCCCGCCGTGCAGCGGCCCCCACAGGGCCGAGATGCCCGCCGAGGTCGAGGCGAACAGGTTGGCCTGGCTGGAACCGACCACCCGCACCGTCGAGGTCGAGCAGTTCTGCTCATGGTCCGCATGCAGGATGAGGATCATGTTCAGGGCGTGCTCGATGTCGGGATCGACGACGTACTGCTCGTACGGCATCGAGAACATCATGTGCAGGAAGTTGGCGACGTAGCGCAGCTTCGGATCGGGGAAGATGAACGGCAGGCCGGATGACTGGCGATAGGAATAGGCCGCAATCGTGCGCACCTTGCTGATCAGCCGGGCGGCCGCCTCTTCCATGTGGTCCGGGTCCTCGATCTGGAGGAAGTTCTGATGGAAGCAGGCGAGCGTCGCCACCATGGCCGACAGCATCGCCATCGGCGGCGCGTTGACCGGGAAGCCCTGGAAATGGTGCTTGAAGTCCTCGTGCAGATGGGCGTTGATTGTCAGCCGCTTGCGGAAGCGCAGCAGCTCTTCATGGGTCGGCAGGTTGCCGAAAATCAGCAGCCAGGCGGTCTCGATGAACGTCGAGTGCTCCGCCAGTTGCTCGATGGGGATGCCGCGGTAGCGGAGGACGCCCTTCTCACCGTCGATGAAGGTGATGGCGCTTTTGCAGGCGCCGGTGTTGCCGAAGGCGGGATCGAGGGTGATCAGGCCGGTCTTGGCCCGCAGTTCGGTGATGTCGATCCCCAGTTCGCCCTCCGAGCCTTCAATGACGGGAAGCTCGATCTTCTTGTCGCCGTAGATGAGCGTGGCAGTCTTGGCCATAAAACTCCTGACACTTGCATGATATCGCCGGGAAACCGGCCGTGCGAACCTAAGCCGCCCAGTATAGCCACAAGCCCCGCCCGTGCCTATGCGGGGTCGTATCAGAAGGTTGTTTTGTCGCAGGCGCAGCGCGAAATCATGGGAATGTGTGGTAAACTGGATCGCCCTGTTCAGCCAATGGAGAGACGCCCATGAGACTGAAAGACGTAGTGGTCTTGTTCGTGGCGGTTGCGTGTGCCTCATGTGGGGGCAACAACCCGCCAACGGCCCAGCGCACGACCGATAACCTGTCGGCCGCCGCCCCTGCGCCCGGCGCCGCTCCCACGGCCGCGCCCCGCGCCCAGACAGCGGCGCCCCACGCCCAGGCAGCCCCGGCCTCCGTGCCTGCTGATGCGCAGTGGACCATCTTCGTCCACGCCGTGCGCGGGGCCACCCATGTGAACGAATCCAGGCGTCTGAAGGACCGCCTGATGCAGTCATCGGGCCTCAACCAGTGGTACATCATCCACGGCAGCACCGACAGCACCCTCTACCACGGCTATTACAAGGAGATGAGTGGTGACAGCGCTGATGGCCGGCGGGCGCAGGCCGATCTGGACAAGATCAAGGCGATGCGCGACCCGGTGAGCGGCCGGCGCCTGTTCGGCAACGCCCTGATCGTCAGCCTTGACTCGCCCAACCCCGAGGCCCCGCCGGAGTGGGATCTGCTCAACAGCGGCGGCCACTACACCCTGGTGATCGGCACCTACGCCGGCATCCCCGAGCGCAAGGAGGCGGCCGTGGCGGTGGTGCGCGAGCTGCGTGCCCAGAATATCCCCGCCTTCTACTATCACGGTGACAATGCCAGCACCGTCAGCATCGGCGCCTGGCCGGCCAGCGCGGCCGATGAGGGGCAGGCGGTCGCCAATCGCGATCCCACCAAGACGGTGATCGTCGCCACCGGCGTGCCTAACCAGCGCGTCGCCGAGGCGATGCAGCGGGCCGCCGCCTCGGGCGAGGCGGTCACGCTGACGCCCAGCTTCACCCCGCGCGATCCGAGCATGATCGCCATGATGCGCGAATACCCGCACCTGCATACGAACGGGCAGGTCTATGTGCGCGTGACCAAAGACCCGGCCACCGGCCAGCAGAAGGAGGTGCCCGATCCCTCCTACATCGCCGTCATCCCGCGTAAGTCAGACAGCATTCTCCACCAGGATCGCCAGATGGCCCAGCAGCCTGATCCCGACCGCCAGGCCGATTTCAGCCAGCGCGTGTTCGGCGGCCCCCAGCCCCCAGCGCCCGCCGAGCCGGTGCGCCGCGGCCAGCTCCGATCGATCGGCGATTGACGGAAGCAGGACGGCACGGTGACGCGAAGCAGAGCGCGGGCCGGCGTGCGGAGGATCGATGTTGCACCGCCCACCGCGCCTGTGCCCGCAGCGCCTGTACCCGGCGCTTCGTGCCGCCGTGCCGTGGCTGATCTGCTTTCGCCTTCTCTAACCCTCGACACCCATGAACCTATTGATCGCTACCGGGAACAGGGGCAAGGCCGCTGAGTTCCGCCAGATTCTGCAAACGGCCGGGCTGCAGGGCATCGACCTGTCGGAGCTGCCGCCAGCGCCGGAGCCGGCCGAGACCGGCCACACGTTTCGCGCCAACGCCTGCCTCAAGGCCGCCGCCTACGCCCGGCACTTCAAGCTCTGGACCCTGGCCGATGACAGCGGTCTGGAAGTCGATGCCCTGGGGGGCAACCCCGGCGTCCACAGCGCGCGCTGGGCCGCCCTGCACGCCGCCGGACAGGGTGATGCCGACAACAACGCCCTGCTGCTGCGGCAACTGGCCGATGTGCCCGATGAGCAGCGCACCGCCCGGTTCGTCTGTGTGCTGGCCCTGAGCGACCCGGAGGGGCGCATCTTCCTGACCGTTCGTGACACCGTCGAGGGCCGCATCCTCCACGCCCCCCGCGGCAGCAACGGCTTTGGCTATGATCCCCTGTTCTTCGTGGCGGACAAAGGCCGCACAACGGCGGAACTGTCCGCCGGGGAGAAACACGCCATCAGTCATCGCGGCAAGGCCCTGAGGGCCCTCAAAGCGCTGATGGACCGCCTCGACTGGCATACGATGGCGATGTACAGCGCCCCGCTGAAGTGAAACGCACGGCGTCTTTCTGCCCCGGGCGGGAAGTGGCTGCGCCCTGCCGTGGTGGCGGCCGTTCCAGTCCGGGCGTTTGTGACATGGGGGTAATTCATTACAATTCGCCATCATGAGCCGACTACTGGTAGCGGTAAGCAGTCCGTGGGCCGCGCAGAAGGTAATCGATCCGGTGGCCCTGCTGGCAACGCAACTGAACGCCGAGGTGCTGGTGGTTCACGTTTCCCGGCCCAGCGCCGGTCAGATGCGCGAGCAGGAACAGGCCGATGGCGAAGCCGCCATCAGCCTGCTGCGCGAGGCCCTGCAACAGCGCGAGGTCCCGGTGCAGACGCTGCTGATGTTCAGCGATGACATTGCCCGGGCGATCCTCAATACCGCCACCGAGCGTGAATGCAGCATGATCGTGCTTGGCCTGACCGGCAAGAACATCTTTGCCCGCCTGCTGGCCGGCAACGTGCCGGTGGAACTGATCAAGAACACCAAGATTCCGGTGCTGCTGCTGCCGCCGGACTGGAATGGCTCACTCTAGCCCAAGGGCGTTCAGCCCAAGGGCGTTCAACGGCCAGCAGCGGCGGGAAACCACCTCGCTGGCCACGGACAAACACCTGAACCCTGAATTCCGAGCCATTTCCGCCCTCCAAATCCGCATAAACGTTAAGAGCCCACCCCTACCGGCCGATGCACGAGAGAGAGCCTGGGTCGTGGACGCCGGCCTTTGCGGGTCGGGCGGCGCGGGTGTTGGCATCGGCTTTGCAGTGGACTCAGCGGTATGCAACGTCTTTCTCGAATCACACGGCTGGCCCTTCTGGCGTGTCTGGGGCTGGTAACGGGGTGTGCCGGGGTGAAGCGCGGCAATCTGGATCGCGTCTCGGCCCTGTCCGACGGCCCCCGTGTTGGCCATGTTTACCTCGTCCGCGGACTGGTGGGGATCTTCTCCACCGGCATGGACGAGCTGGCCGCCAAGATCCGCGAGGCGGGGGTCAATGCGGAGGTGTTCCAGGGCGAGCAGCGCCGTGAGCTGACCGAGGCCATCGCCCGGGCCTATGCCGATCACAATGACAGCGAACCGCTGGTGCTGATCGGACATTCTTACGGGGCCGATGATGTGCTGCGCATCGCCGCCGAGCTGGAAAAACAGGGCATCACTGTCGACCTGCTGATCACCTGTGATGCGGTCACTCCCCCGCCGGTGCCGGGCAACATCGTGGCACTGCACAACTACTACAAGCCGGGCGCGCTGGATGCGCTGCCGTGGCTGCGGGGTATTCCGCTGACGCCGGATGAGCAGGGGCGGGTGCAACTGGCCAACTACAACCTGAGCGACAACCGCCGCGATCTGCTGGAACCCAATACCAATCATTTCAATATCGAAAAGAACCCCAAGCTGCACGAGGACATCCTTAAGCTGCTGGAGGAGACCTGTCCGCCGCGCCCGGTCTGGGCAGCACGACGGCGACAGGCACCGCTCATGCACGCCGTCAGCAACCCGGACGAGGAGCCTCGCCTCCAGACGGTTGACCTGCGGGACTGATCACTTGCGGGACTGATCCCTGGCGGCCCTCATCACCTGCGGCACTCGTCACCTGCCCCGCCGCCTGGCCCGCGATGCATCACGCCGCGAATGGCTGGCGCGCCCTGCGGCCTGTCGGGGGCGTGCGGGATGTCATCATCCGGCCGGCCCGTTATACTGCCTGCCGATGCGATATTTCCTGTTGATCGCCTTACTGGGGTGCCTGGCCGGCTGCGTGGAACGGCGGATGCATATCACGTCCGAGCCATCCGGGGCGCTGGTCTACCTGAATGACCAGGAAGTCGGCCGGACGCCGCTGGTGCGCGATTTTCTCTGGTATGGCAATTACGATGTGCAGGTGCGTCATGAAGGGTACGAGACACTCGACACCCACGCCCAGGTGACCGCGCCGTGGTGGCAGTGGCCGCCGTTCGACCTGTTCGCCGAGCTGATGCCCTTCCGCCCCACCGATGAGCGCCGGCTGCATTTCACCCTCCAGCCCAGTTCAACGGAAGACAGCGCGCCCGAGCAACTGATCGAACGGGCCAGCGCATTCCGCCAGCAGCTCGAATCCCCTGCCGCCCAGCCATAGGCAAGACAGATCAGCAGGCCGCTGCGCGTTGTGCTTTGCCTGCTTCCTGCGTGATTGGCTTTCTTCGTGACTTATTTTTGAGACTGGAGGGGGTTCAAACCAGCGCTGGGGCCGGTTTCAGTACGGGCGGCTTCATCAGGCAAGACCCAGGCGGAATCGGCGCAGTTCCAGGCGCTGCAACTCGCCGGTCAACCGCGTCAGAATGGCAGTGATCCGGCGGCCTTCAATATCATCCTGGAGCGCCAGGAACTGGATACCGGCACGACAGGCCCTGTCCCGGATTTTCTGCTGGGGGTAGCGCAGGCGGCCTTCCATGATCAGCGACTCCCCCGCGTGGGACAACTCGATGCGCAGACGGTCGGCCGGATGAATCGCCAGGGAGTGGTCGTCGCGGTTCTCCAGCATCACGCCGATGCCCCCAATGCTCAGGTTCAGCAGCCGACAGGGCACCTCGCTGGCGGACATGGGACGATCCTTGATGTTGGCTTCCCGCCCGATGCGCCAGATGCGCACGGCCAATTCGAAGTCTTCGGGCACGCTCACGCGATAGGTGGCCCGGCGCTGCACCGCCTTGATCTCGGCCGGCCGGCGCAGCAGCACCGCCTCGACGCTCACCTCACTGTTGACGCGATAGCTGGGGTCACGGCGAAGCAGCGGTGCGGCGAATACCACCTTGTTCACCCCATGCCTGAATGAGCACCCGGCCGGCCTTCCGCTCTGGATCAGGCTGTCGGCCAGGGCGGCCTCTTTCGCGGGCGATTCCACCCAGATGCCTTCTTCGCTCTCCCCGAGGAACCGCGACTTATGATGCCGCAGCATGCCGGCCGAGGGGTAGGAAATCACCAACCCGCAGTTCCGGGCAATCGCCTCATCAAGAAGGTGTGCCTGTGCGTCTGTCATGTCGAAAAATGATGTCCCGAAAAATCATCGGCACAGGACCGGACCCACCTTGGCAGCGCGGGGCGTCCGGTAACTCAGCGCGGGATGGCCGGCGGCGTGCATGCAGCCGGCTCACAGCCCGATCCCCCGCACCACCGCGGTGGTATAGTCGGCCCAGCGGAAGGTGAGCAGCACATAGGCCCCTGCCACCATCCACAGCCCTAGTTCCGCCTGCCCACGGTTGCGCAGGCGCCAGAAAATGGCCAGCCCAGCCGCCGTCAGCCCCAATTTGAAGAACACCAGCCCCCCCACCTGCCCGGCCTGGAGCAGGCGGCGGGCCACCGGGTTCAGTTCGTAAAAGGAGGTGAAATGGTGTGCCCAGAGCGTGAACAGCAGATCGCTGCCACTCAGCAGGCAGATAATGACGATCAGTTGGCCAATTCGTCGGGATCGACCCTCATCCCACAACCGGAGCGGTGAGCGATTCCACATGGCATTTCCCTTCCCCTCCCGGAGACCCTACTCCGGAAAACAGATATGAACCGCCGCTTCGCCGGCAAATGCGATGCCATCATGGCTGGTGGGCAGGGAGCGGGGGTTGGCCTGCGCAGCGGTGCTCCGATGCCGGGCAAATTGCCCACCGGATCGACACAAGGGCGCATAAACGCGGCACGGCGTGAACCCGCCCCCAGGTGGGGATGCGCACCAAGTCCATGGGCAAAGGCACAGGCCGCTTGCTCCCTTCCCCTCTTTTGCTTTGCCGCAGCGTTCCGAGTGGGTGATTCTGCTTACTGCTGGCACTGCCACGGGTCCGCGGGCATCAGCTCTCCGGGCGCTCGTAGACCGGGTCTGCGATCCGGGTGGACTTGCCCTGCAGCGCGGCGAGGATGCGCTCAACGTGAACGTGACAGTTTTCGATGAACAGGCGGTACTTGTCCTGTGTGCCCGCCACAGCGGTGCCGGCTATGTAGATGCCGGGAACGTTGGTTTCCATCGTTTGCGGGTTGTGGGCCGGGGCATGGCACGGGCCATCCAGTTGCACCCCCGCCATCCGGCACAGGGACATATCCGCCTCATACCCCACCAGCAACAGCACCTGGTCCACCGCCACCTGATGGGTGCGGTCGGGCAGGGGCCGAAGCTGCTCATCCACCTCGGCCAGCACGACATGCGCCGGCGTGATCTCCACCGGCACGGTGCCAAAGTGCCCGGTGATGTGACCGGCGTGCATCAGGCCGTTGATCTCCGGCAGCAGCCAGTACTTGATCGACTTGGGATCGAGGTGTGATCGGCGATAGCTGAGGGCGACATGCCCCCCGCCGTGGTAGATACGCAGCGCTGCCTCAACCGCTGAATTCTTCCCTCCCACGATCAGCACGCGCTGGCGGAAGTAGACATGCGGCTCCTGAAAGAAAGCGCTGACATGCGGCAGGTCTTCCCCGGGGATGCCCAGCCGGCGCGGGCGGGCCGTGCCGCCGGTGGCAAGGATGACCCGCCTGGCAAGAACCTGCTGCTGGCCGCGATGAGGCTGGGTGGTAAGCAGGAAGTCATCCCCCTGCCGTTCGATGCCCGTCACCGGCTCATAGGTACGGACAGGCAGGTCAAACTGCTGAACAATGGTGCGGAGATAGCGCAGGTATTCCTCGCGCGTGGCCTTTCCCTGGTCAAGGGTTTGCAGCGGCACGCCAGCAATGGCAATACGCTCAGGGGAGGAGAAAAACCGCGTGCCTGGCGCAAACCACTGTACGGTGGCCCCGATCTGCCCGGCGTCGAAGTGCAGGTAGTCGATGCCGGCCCGCTTCAGCCCCACCGCCATTTCGATTCCGATCGGCCCCGCCCCGATCAGCGCCACATCCGTCCGTTGAACACTCATCCCTGCATCATAGGCCTTTGGCGCTTTTGGGGCACGGGCCGGGGCGCGCGGGAGGGCATGGGACGCGGCCAAGTCATTGCCCACGGACAGACATGCCGCATGACCGCAACAATCAGAAAGAATCCTGATCCTTCGCGGTCATGCGCGCCTGGCCGTGGGCAATGTGCTTGAGCCGACGTATCGGCCTTACCGGTTCTTACGGATTTTTGCCACGCGGCGACTGGACGCGGCTGTTGGTGCGTTCCCAGGCATCGCGTGCCGCGAGCTTGGCGCGATCCCAGTCGAGGGTGGAACTGCCGCGCTGGGAGTCCCAGTCACGGCCGAGGTCGGCCTCAACCTGCTCAAACGGCGGACACTCTTCACCGTACCGGCAGCGGGCCTCTACGCCGTAGCGATAGGCCGGCTCATACTCGCTGTATGGCGTGGCCGGATCGTAATAGGACCGGGCCTGGTATTCTTCGCGCCAGTAAGCAGCCTCTTCGGTGGGATTGACCGCTTCGGCAATGCCCTTGCCAGCGTATCCGCCTGCCACCGCGCCAACGACCGCCCCAATCGCTCCACCAATGACACTGCCGGGGCCGGGCGCTATCGCTGTTCCGATCGCCACCCCTGCCGTCCCCGCGGCGGCCGCGCCAATGCCGGTGCCGACCGGATGCGATCCGGGTGCGCCTGTCATCGGGTCGGGATTGGCATCGGGATTGGTCTTGTTGAGCTCGCGATCTACCAGGTTTTCCTCGGCAGCGCGCTGCTCATCGGCCGCCCGCTTCTCATCCGCGCGCCGTGCTTCTTCATCCGTCACGCGGTACGTGTCTTCCACTTTGTCATGTTTCACTGTGTTATCCGCCATGGCTGGGGCTCCATTAAGGGTTTGGTCTTCCTGTAAACGACAACCAACCCAAACAAAGCCTATGCCATAACCCCAGGTGCATCGGATTCTTCTGAAATCGATCCAGCAGACGCAGCGGAACAGAGCCGGCTGGCAGGATGAAATGGTGGAACAAAGCCAATCCGCGCTCGCGCTTCAGCGGGTGCGCCTGGTTCCCCAGGCGGCCCGGGCGGCGGCAAGCGCAGCCTCGTACTCTTCCGAACTCATCAGCCCGGATTCCAGCAGAAACTGGCTGGGGCGGGAGGGCAGCCCGCGCGTACTGCGGCTTTTGCTGAAAGCCGCCAGGCGGGTTTCACACCATGTCACCCGAAGCAGCTTGCGCGCCCGGGTGAAGCCGACATAGCACAGCCGCCGCTCCTCTTCGATGCCCGCGTCGCCGCGGTCTTCGATAGCCTTTTCATGCGGCAGGATGCCCTGCTCCACGCCGATCATGTAGACGATGTCAAATTCCAGCCCCTTGCTCGAATGTAATGACATCAGTCGTACCGCGTCATCGGTGCGCGGCTCATCCGCATCGGTATAGAGCGAAATGCTTTGCAGGTAGTCGGCGATGGAGGCGCCCCGGTTGGCCTGGCTGAACTGGCGGATGCTCCGCAGCAATTCATCGACATTCCGCCGGCGGTCATCGTACTCCCCCTTCTCATCGTAGCGCGCCTTGAGCCATTCATCGTAGCGCGAACGATAGAACAGCGCCTCGGCCACATCCGCCACGCTCGCTCGCGGGGGCAGCGCGAAAATCCGCCCCACCTCCCGGCAGGCGGCGAGCTGCGCCTCGCTCAGCGGTTTGCCCTGATCATCGCGGATTTCATGCGCCCGCGCCAGGGCCGTCAGCACATCCGTGTTGTGCCGCTCGGCGAAGGTCTCCAGCCGGCCGATCAGCCCATCGCCCATCCCGCGCGCCGGCTTGTTGGCGATGCGATGGAAGCTGATGCCATCCTTGGGGTTACAGACAAAACGCAGCATGGACAGCACATCCTTGACCTCCATGCGGTCGTAATAGCTGCCCGAGCCGATCACGCGATATGGAATCTGCCGTTTGGCCAGCGCCTGCTCGATCAGGCGGCTCATGTCGTTGGTGCGGTAGAATACCGCCATCTCGCGCGGGTGGTTCCCCTGGCGCATGAGCGTTCGGATGTTCTCCGCGATGCCCTCGGCCTCATCCTCGGGCTTGGCAAACCGCGCCAGCTTGACCGGCTCGCCACTCTTGTGGATCGTGGAAAACGCCACCTCGATCCGATTGGGGGTGTGGCGGATCAGCCGGTCGGCCACCGCGATCACCTCGGGCGTTGAGCGGTAATTCAGCCCCAGCTTCACGATGGTGCAGCGGCCGGTTTTCTTCTCGCCGTTGCGGATGAACTGGGGGATGGCATCGGGGCTGGCCCCGCGCCAGGCGTAGATCGACTGGTCAGCATCCCCCACCGCCAGCACGTTGTCTTCCTCGCCGGCCAGCAACTCGACAATCTCGTTCTGGGCGCGGTTGGTGTCCTGGTATTCATCCACCTGGATAAACCGGAACTTGGCCTGCAAGCGCCCGCGCACATCGTGGTGATCTCTCAACAGGCGGACGGTTTCGCTCAGCAGGCCGGAAAAATCGGTCTGATTGCGCGCAGCCAGCACCCGCACATAGTCGCGCACCACCGCCAGCTCACCCTGCCGCAGCCGCCCCTCGGCCAGGGCTTCCAGATCGGCCTCGCTGCCGAGGTTTTCGCGCCAGTCATTGACCACCATCGCCATCGCCCGGGCGGCGGGCTTGGTCGGCTCCAACCCCTTCTTGCGCGCGATCTGGAGGAGCAGGTCAACCTGGTCATCGGTGTCGAGGATGGTCATCCGAGGCGAATACCCCATCGGCCCGCCCAGCTTGCGCAGGATGACGCCGCACAGGCCATGAAAATTGCTGATGGTGACGCGAGCGGCGCTGGGACCATACGCGGCCAGAATGCGCTCGCGCATCTCATCGCGCGCCTTGTTGGTGAACGTGAGGCAGAGGATGTTGCCGGCGTCGATCCCCTTGCGCATCAGGCGGCCGGTGCGCTCGGTGAGGGTGCGGGTCTTGCCCGACCCTGGCCCGGCCAGGGTAAGGATGCGCCCGTAAACGTGTTCGGCCACCTGCTCTTGCTGGGGATTGAGCTGCATCAGAAAACAACCACCGCAAATACTCGATAAACAGCCCGGGTGGGGGAGCGGCATCCTAATCGAATCGGGTACGCCGGGGGAGAGGAGCGAGGGGGTCAGGGTTCGGGGTGCAGGAACGGTCGGCAAGCAATATTTTAACATCCCGATCCACCCCGGACCGGTTGCTCCCATGCCCTGAACGGTCCTCCTCTGGGTCTTGGGCATGCCTGTCCTGGTCACTGCGACAATTCGGATCGCCCGTGGCGAAAACCCAACCCGGCAGGTATGCTGGTCGTTTCGCCGCGCCGGCTCTCGGACGGCGCGTCGGCGTCAAGGTGGCGCCGACAATTCGATCCCCTCAGTCCCGACCCGAGAGGCCGGAGAAGGAATCCCAATGTTCGCAGCGAATCTGAAGCGGCTGTGCGCGGTGGCGATGGCCAGTGGCGCCCTGTTTGTCGGCACGATGGTGCAGGCGGAAGTGAAAAAAGACCTCTCGTCTCCCAAGGCGGCGCTGACGACGCTGGCCCACGCGATGGATCAGGGAGACAAGGAGGCCGCCAAGGCCGCCGTCGATGGCACTGACAAGCACATGAAGGCCATCGAAGGCATGGTTGATCTGATGAAAGGGATGAAAGAGCTGCAGGCCGCCGCCAAGGACAAGTACGGCCAGATCCCGGCCGAGTTTGAGCAGGCCGGCATGGACAAGATGGTTGCCCAGGTGGATAAGGCCACCGTCAAGGAAGAAGGCGACACCGCCGTCGTGACCATGCCCGAGGAGCCGCGTCCCGAGGGCGCGCCGGCCCCCACTCCCGAAGAGGCCGCCGCCTCCGCCAAGTCCCGCGAGCTGAAGATGAAGAAGGTCAACGGTGACTGGAAGCTGGATGCCGCTTCCATGATGCAGGGCCAGGAACTGACCGACCAGCAGCTTCAGCAGTTCTCGATGATGAGCAAGGTGGCCAGCGAGACCGCCCAGGAAATCCGTGATGGCAAGTATCCCACCTACCAGGAAGCCATGCAGGCCATGGGCCAGAAGATGATGGCCGCCATGATGGGCGCTGCCATGCAGGAAGAAGCCGGTGAGTAACCCCTCCGCCTTCCGGGCCGCAGGAATCCGCCGTGGGTGAGTCCCATCCCGGCTGTTACCACAAACGATCGAAGCCCCGCAGGTTCATGCGGGGCTTCTTTCTTTATGATGACTTGTGGAACGGCGTACCCGTGCGCGGGTCTTCCCGGCGTTCTGCTGCCGGCTCTCGCTGCGATGCCACGGGCACGCCCGGCTGGGCCATCCCGTCCCTCACGCGCTGGCGGGACGTGCTGCCGCCCGGCGCACCAGGCGATCGACAAGCTGGGTGAACGTAATCCCGGCGTGGGCGGCGGCCTCGGGCAGCAGGCTCTTGGGCGTGAAGCCGGGCAGCGTGTTGATCTCCAGCAGATACGGCCGCATCGTCTGCTGATCGATCATGATGTCGATGCGCCCCAGGTCGCGTGCGCCCACAACCGCATTGGCCTGCCGGGCCAGGTCACGGCAATGCTCCACGACCTCGGCCGGCAGACCGGTATCAAATCGGTGTTCGGTGTCGGCCGCGCGGTACTTGGCCTCGTAGTCAAAAAAATCACCCTTGGCGATGATGCGGATCGGCGCCAGCGGCTGCTCTTCCAGCAGGCCGACGGTCAGCTCCGGGCCGGAGATGAACTGCTCAACCAGCGCGCGACCGTGTTGCTCGATGATCCGGCGGGCGGCTTCGGCCGGGCTGACCGGCTGCTCGCGACCCGTCTTGTAAACGAAGACATCGATGCTGCTGCCGCTGTCGAGCGCCTTGACCACACACGGCTCGGCCGGCAGCGGCTCATCGGCCGATGTGATCACCCGATACGCCGGCGTCGGCAGGCCCGCCGCCTCCCAGGCGCGCTTGGTTGCCGCCTTGTCCATTCCCAGGCGCGATGCGGCCGATCCCGACCCCACGAACCGCAGCCCGCGCTGCTCGAGAATCTCCTGCAACTCGCCCGACTCCCCCCACGCCCCGTGCAGCACCGGAAAAATCACATCGCACGGCCGGTCCAGCGCGCTCAGATCATCAGGACGAATGTCCGATTCAAACACCTCATGCCCTGCCTCGCGCAACCCTGCCGCGACAGCCTTTCCGCTGACCAGTGACACTTCCCGTTCGGCACTCGGGCCGCCATAGAGGACGGTGATTTTCATGGCTCTCCTGCCGGCTGCGTTGATTCACTCTCGATGAAGCGGCTCCCATCCCAGGCAAACATCGTGCGGCTGATCTGCTCACGCGGCCGCGGGTCATGCGGATTCTCCCAGGTGCGCTGGGTGCTAACGGCCGCGAGCACATCGGCCAGGCGGCGGGTCGCTTCATCCATGCCCATCAGCAGCGCTGGATGCGCGGCGATCGCATCGAGCATCAGCATCCGCCACCGGTGGAACTGTACCGTCTCCGCCAGTGTGAGCGGGTAGCGCCAGCATGATCCAGTCGCCACTGCCGCCTCCCGCTATGGCCAGACCTTCACTTCGCTCTCGAGGTGGATCTGGTTCTTGTCGTATACCTTTTCGCGAATGATGTTGATGAGCTTCAGTACATCTTCGGCCCGGCACCCCTCGTGGGCGATGATGAAGTTGGCGTGCTTGGTGCTCACCTCGGCCCCGCCGATGCGCAATCCTTTCAGGCCGGCCTGGTCGATCAGGGCGCCGGCACTGAGGCCGCGGGGGTTCTTGAAGATGCAGCCGCAGCTCTTGGTGTTCAGCGGCTGGGTGTTCCGCTTGTACATCCAGATTTCCTTGGTCCGGCGCATCAGCTCCTCGGGGTCTTCTTCTTCCAGTTCGAGGGTGGCCGAGAGGATGAACTTGGCGGCGATGTTGGTGGAGCGATAGTCGAAAACCAGGTCATCCTTGGTGCGATCGAAGATCTCCCCCGCCTGGTCCAGGACCGTCACGCGGGTGACGACCGCGCCGATGTCGCCGAACTTGCCGCCGGCGTTCATGCGGATGCCCCCGCCGATGGTGCCGGGGATGCCGGCCAGGCACTCAATCCCCGCCAGGCCGCTGCGAACACACTTGAGCAGCAGCTTCTGCATGTCCACCCCCGCGCCGACGGTGACGGTGGTCTTGTCGATCCGCACCGTGCGAAACGCATCTTCCTGCAGCAGGAACACCGCCCCATCCACGCCCTGGTCCTGCACCAGCACATTGGCGCCCAGCCCTAGCACGTACATCGGGATCTCATTTTCCACACAGCGGCGGGAGGCCTCGCGCAGTTCCTCAACCGAACGCGGCTGGATGAAATAGCGTGCCGGCCCGCCCAGGCGATACCAGGTATGCCGTGCCAGGGGATAGTTCTCCTGCACGATGGCTTCCAGGTCGCGAAAGGGATTGTCGGTCACGATGCGCATGGATCTCATCCAAGGATCACGTATCACAGCCGCCTGCGATGCAAATCCCATCCCGCACGGGCAGGCGGTGCTTCCACGGGCAGGCACTGCTTCATATGCCAGCGCCCAACGCCTGACAAGCGCGCTACGGCGCTAATTGGCCAGGTCGCGGGCGATCTCCCAGACGTTGCCCGCTCCCATCGTCACCAGCACATCCCCCTCGCGCAGGGTATGCTTCAGGTGCTCAACAATGTCGGCGAATCCGGGAATATGGCGGGCGGACTGGCCATGGCGCACGATGCGGTTCACCAGGTCCGCACTGCTGATGCTCTGCCGCTCGGCCTCGCTGTCGCGCACGAAGTAGATATCCGGCACGATCGTCGCATCGGCCGCTGTGAAGCTGGCGGCAAAATCCTCCAGCAAAAACCGCGTGCGGCTGTGCTGGTGTGGCTGGAACACGCAGATCAGGCGCTGGGGCTGGTACTTCTCGCGAATCGCGGTAAGGGTGGCGCGAATTTCGGTGGGATGATGGCCGTAATCGTCAATCAGGATCGCGCCGTTGCACCGGCCCATGTCGGTCAGACGGCGATCCACGCCGGTGAACTGCCCCAGGGCTGCGCACGCCGCCGCCAGATCCGCCCCGCAGGCATTGCATGCCGCCAGCGCCATGGTGGCGTTCATCAGGTTGTGCGCACCGGGCACCGAGAGGCGCAACTCGCCGACCTCGCGCCCACGATACGACACAATGCCGCGGTGACAGCCCCCCTCAATTCCCAGGTCGCGCGTGCTCCAGATCGATTCACCGCCCAGCGAAACCAGCTCCAGCGGCGAAACGATCCCCGCCAGAGCGCGGGCCACGTTGCGGTCGGCGGCGTTGGAGATAATCAGCCCATCGGCCGGCACCAGTTCGGCGAACTGGTGGAATGATTCATTGATCTCATCGATGCCCGAGTAGCAGTCGAGGTGGTCTTCCTCGATGTTGGTGATCACCGCCACCTTCGGGCGCAGGTTGTGGAAGCTGCGGTCAAACTCACACGCCTCGGCGATGAAGATATCGCTGGCGCCGGAATGGGAGCCGGCATTGCCGAGCTGCGCCACCGTGCCGCCGACAACCCAGGAGGGATCGGCCCCGCACTGGGTCAGGGCATAGGCAATCATGGCGGTCGTGGTGCTCTTGCCGTGCGTGCCGGCCACGGCAATGCCGAAGCGCTCGGCCATCACCTCGCCGAGCATCTGGGCATACTTGATCGAGCGGATCCCCAGGGCGCGGCTGGCCATGAACTCGGCGTTGTCATCCTTGATGGCGGCGGTGCGGACGATCAGGTCGACATCGCGGCTGAGCAGTTCGCCGCTCTGGGTGCGCGAGATTTTCACGCCCGCCTTGGTCAGGGCGAAGGTCTGGGTGTTGGGCTTGGGTTCGGAGCCGGAGATCAGGGCACCGGCATCCATGAGGATGCGGGCCAGGCCGCTCATGCCGCATCCCCCGATGCCGATCAGGTGAATGCGTTTGCCGGCGAACCGGCTGACGCGCCCCTTGGGCGCGGGCACCAGCGCGGGTGCGGGCCGCTGCGACTCCATTCGCGAGGGGCTGGCAAGGTACTCCACGGTGCGGCCCATCCTAGTTTCTCAACAGGTTCCGTCAATCGGGGCGCCGACCGCCCCGGTCCAGGAACAATCCAATTCATCTGCCAAGGGTGCAACGCCGGGACCGCCCGTTCGGAGGCGTGGTCTCCCGCCCGATCATCGGACAAAACCGCGCTGTCGCGTGAGCAATGCAGCACCGCAACAGGTTATCGTACCCGCCCGGCCGTGGATCGGTCCGCCGATCCACTGTTCGCGGCAGCAGCCGATGCCCATCCCACGGCGGCAGCCCAAGTGACTGCCTGGCTTGCCGACACGCATTTTCAGCCCGCGCAGATGGCGTTTGCGCCACACGGGCACGGGTCGCCCGGCACCTTTCGCGCGATGGCGTTCACCGGCATCGGGTCCATCGCCACCACCGGCCGGCTGTCCGCGCCTGGCGCGGATCAATACGCATGGTCAACGTTGAGGGTTCGGCAGATCTCGACCGTCGCCTTGCTCTTGTTGAGGGTGTAAAAGTGCAGCCCCTCGCAGTCGTTGAACAGCAGGTCGCGGCACTGGTTGGCCGCGTATTCCACCCCGGTGCGATGGACCGCCTCGGGGTCGTTTTCCACCGCTTCGAGCTTGGTCAGCAGGCGCTGGGGGATTTTTGCCCCGCACATGCTCACAAAACGCTTGATCTGGTTGACGTTGGTGATGGGCATGATGCCGGCCACGATCGGGACGGTAATCCCCATCGCCCGCGCCTCATCACGGAAGCGGTAGAAGTCGGCGTTATCAAAAAAGAGCTGTGTGATGACAAAACGCCCACCGTGGTCCACCTTGCGCTTGAGGTGTTCCAGGTCGCGGGTGCGATTGAGGCACTGGGGATGCCCTTCGGGGTATCCTGCCACGCCAACACAGAAATCGTGCCGGCCGACAACGTACTGCACCAGCTCTCCGGCATAACTGAAACCGCCCTCGGTGGCCACAAACTGCGCCTGCCCCGCCGGCGGATCACCCCGCAGCGCCAGGACGTTGCGCACACCTTTCTTCCACAGTTCGTCGAGGATGCCGCCGATCTCATCGGCCGTATGCCCCACGCACGTCAGGTGGGCCATCGCGCGGATGCCGGCGTCGTTCTGGATGCGCTCGACCAGGTCCACCGTCTTGGCCCGGGTCGATCCACCCGCCCCGTATGTGACCGAGACATAGCTGGGACGCATCGGCTTCAGCTCCTCGATCGTCTGAAACAGCGCATTAAACCCGTTGTCCGTTTTGGGCGGGAAAAACTCGAACGACAGCAGCGGCTTGCCCTGCCCCATCAGCTCATCGATCCGCATAGACATCCTTTCATCCGCTTATCCGGATGGATTGTTGAACGGCGCGGCCCTTCCGTCAAGCCATGGCCGACAGCCGATCCGGCACCGGACAAAACCGGCCAGCAAGGATTGGCCATGGGCAATCCCCCGCCGGTATCATGACGCACCGTGGCCTGGGTTTATTACATCACATTCGCACTGGTTGGGTTTTTCGGCATCCTGATGAATATCGTCGGCCTGCCGGGCAACTGGATCCTCGTACTGGCGATGGCGGGGTATGCCTGGCTGACCGGCTGGGATGTTTATGTGGGAATCTGGGCGCTGGGGTCGGTGATGGTCCTGGGGCTGGCGGGAGAGGCAGCCGAGTTCATCGCCGGCGGCGCCGGGGCCAAAAGCGCGGGGGGAACCAAGCGCGGCATGGTCGGCGCGATCGTCGGCGGCTTCCTCGGGGCGATTTTCCTCAGCATCATCCCCGTGCCCATCGTGAGCCAGATCATCGGCGCCTGCGCCGGGGCGTTTATCGGGGCATTCGTGGTGGAATTTGCCATCCAGCCGCATATTGGCCGGTCCACCACCATCGGCTGGGGCGCGGCCAAGGGGCGGCTGTGGGGCATCCTGATCAAACTGCTGTTCGGCTTCATCATGCTGGCCGTCGCCCTGATGACCGCCCTGCCGGTCGGTGCCCCCCCGCCGCCCGCGCTGCAATCCCCCGCAACGCCCGCCCCGCCCACAACCGAGCCGGCAACACCGCCGGCGGAACTCGAGTAAGGGCTGGCCGCTGAGTCATTCTGAACGGGTAGTCAGCGCGATACGGCAAAGCGGCTCCAGCCGCGGGCACTCGCCAGGCCGTGCCACCACGCTGTTCACCCCCTTCTCTGCGCGCACGCGTGCCCCACCGGCCGTGTCCAGTGCATGATGAGGACTCAGCGCATGATGAGCGGCCTGTCACAGGCGCGCAAGTAGCCCAATCCGCTACGAGACCGGCCGCATCAGTGGGAACAGGATCACATCGCGGATGCTCTCGGCCCCGGTGAGCATCATGATCAGACGGTCGATGCCCAGGCCCAGCCCGCCGGCCGGCGGCATGCCGTAGCGCAGGGCGGTGAGAAAATCCTCATCCACCTGCTGCCGCTCCGCCTCATCGCCCACCTGCCGCCGGAAGTGCTTCTCCTGCACCTCGGGATCGTTCAGCTCGGTGTAGCCGGGGCTGATCTCCTGCCCATTGATCGCCAGTTCGTACACCTCGGCAAAGCCAGGATACTCCGCACTCTCCCTGGCCAGCGGAATCATGACCGAGGGCACGTGCGTGACGAAACACGGATCAATCAGCGTCGGCTCGATCAGCTTTTCATAGACCTCGACCAGTTGCTCATGCGGCGTCCAGTCAAGCACCGCCAGCCGCTTGGCGGGCTGGACATCGTGAGCACTTTGGGCCGGTGAACTGCCCGTGCCGCCAGGCGTGGCCTTTTCCTCCAGGCGCGCCAGCACCTGTGGCGCGGCGTCCTGGATGGGCCGGCCATCAAACTTCCACCCCGTCCGCTCTTCCACCAGATCGACCATCTTCACCCGCCGCCAGGGGCGCTGGAGGTTGATCGTTCGCCGGACGGTGCCGTCAGGGTTCTTGTGTTCGATGGTCAGCCCGCCGAAGAGCTTTTCGGCCAGGTGGCAGATCAGGCCCTCAACCAGTTCGGCCATCGTCTCATAGTTGCCGAACGCCTCATACGCCTCGAGCATGGTGAACTCGGGGTTGTGGCGCGGGCTGATGCCCTCGTTACGGAAGTTGCGGTTCATCTCGAAGACCTTCGAGAAGCCGCCCACCAGCAGCCGCTTGAGATACAGCTCGGGCGCAATCCGCATGTAAAGCGGGATATCCAGGGCGTTGTGATGCGTCTTGAACGGCCGGGCGCTGGCCCCGCCGTGGAGCGGCTGCATCATCGGCGTTTCCACCTCGAGATACCCCTGCCCGTGCATGTAGGCGCGGATTTCGCGCAGGATCTCGATGCGCAGCTTCGCCAGTTGCATCACCTCGGGGTTGGCCCAGAGATCGACGTAGCGCTGGCGATAGCGCAGCTCGACATCAGACAAACCCTCCCACTTGGCCGGCGGCGGCAGCAGTGCCTTGCTGGCGACGGTCACGGCGGTTGCCCAGATCGTCACCTCGCCCTTCTTCGTCCTGCCCAGGGGGCCCTCGACCGTGATCCAGTCGCCCAGATCCACCAGGTCATGCACCTGCCAGTCGCGCTCGCTGAGCCGCCTCTTGTCCAGGCCCACCTGCAAATCGCCGCTCTCATCGCGCAACGTTGCGAACGTGAGCTTGCCCATCCGCCGGATGAGCATCACTCGCCCCGCTACCTTCATCAGCGGCCCCTGGTCGCTGCCCATTTCCTCCCGGTAAGCCGCCTTAACCTGCGCCAGCGGCTGCAGGCCGGCGGTGCGCTGGCCGTAAGGGTCAATGCCGAGGGCGCGCAGCTTCTCCAGCTTTTCGCGGCGGTCCTGTTCGTAAGGGTTATTCGCTTCAGTCATGTCGTACGACTCGTAAAGGGGGAACATCATAGCCACCCGGCCGGATTCGACAAAGGTGGCCCCGTTCCCCGGCTCAGCCATGACTGGGAAGCGTCGATAGAACTGATGGAATCATCCATGGCCAGCGGCTGCGAATTTCGCTGGCTCATCAGGCCGGCACGTGGCTTTGCCTGCACGGCCTGCCAATTCGTCGCATCCCGCGGGAAAGGATATGCCGCACATTATCACAATCCTGCTATCGATCCTGCTGGCCTCCAGTGCGGCGGTCGGCGGGACGATGCAGACAACCCATTCGCGGCATTACACGATCCACAGCGATCTGCCAGTGGCACACGTCGACCAGATCGCGCGCGAGATGGATGCGGTCTACGACGAGTACGCCCGTCGATTGGCGAATTTACGGCCCACCGGCGAGATCCGCCGGCTGGAGGTGCACCTTTTTGCCAGGCGCGCTGACTACGAGCGTTTCGGCGCGCTGCCCAATTCCGCCGGCATTTTCGATGCCAGCCGCAACATCCTGGCGGCCCGGCTGGAGGGGACAGGACGCGATGAGTTTCGCCGCACGCTCCAGCATGAGGCGTTCCACCAGTTCGCCCATAACCGCATCGCCCCCGGCATGCCGCCGTGGCTGGATGAAGGGCTGGCCCAGGTGTTCGAGGATGGGTACTGGTTCGGCGGCGAGTTTCGTCTCGGCCGGGTGCCGCCCTGGCGGCTGGCGCGCCTGCAGCAGTTCATGCAAGACCGCCGGCTGATCGACCTGGGCACGATGTTGTCGATGACCCGGGCACAGTGGAATGCCCGCATGGCCGACAGCGATACCGCCGCCGTGCAGTATCTCCAGGCGTGGGCGATGGCGCACATGCTCATCTTCGCCACCGAAGGCACGCCCGGACCCCACTACCGCCCCCACCTGATCGACCTGCTCAAGCGCCTCAACCGCGGCATCGGCGGTGACCAGGCCTTCCGCCAGGCATTCTCCGACAACATCGACGGCTTTCAGCAGCGCTTTGTCGTCTATCTGCGTGGCCTGCGGGCGGATACCACCTCGATCTACCTCGACAAGCAGCGCCGGCTGGCCCGGATGGTGGTCTGGCTGCGCCAACTCGACCGCCGGCACACGACGATGGATGACCTGCGCCAGGACCTGGCGCTGCTGGACAGCAGCAATCTGGAGCCCATGACGTTCATCAACGGCCAGGCCATGCCCACCAGCGCCCTGCACTTTGCCCGTAATCCCACCGGCCCCATCCCCGACATCGTTTGCCGGCCCGGTGAAGGGTTCCAGATCCGCACCCGCTTCCACCCCATGCCCGGCGATGAGACCGATTTTGAACTGCTGGTTGAGCCGGTGCGCTGAACGGCGGCAACAGCATCCTGTGCATGGCCAACAAGCCGCGCCATGGGCAACGCCGCCGATCACATCGTCAGCGCGGATTCGATGTCCTTCAGATCCTGCTCGCTGAGCGGGCCGGCATCGAACAGCTTGCAGTTCTCGATGATCTGCTCCGGGCGCGAAGCACCGATCAGGGCGCTGGTGATGCGCGTGCCGCGCTGCTCGCGCAGCACCCACAGCAGCGCCATCTGCGCCAGCGACTGGCCCCGCCGCTGGGCGATCTCATTGAGCTGGCGCAGCCGCCGCTGCACATCGCCGGTCATGCGCTGGTCCACCGTCTCGGGATCGAAGCGGGCAAAGTCGGGCTTGCGATCGAGGTACTTGCCCGTGAGCAGCCCCTGGGCCAGGGGGCAGAAGGCGATGGTACCCAGGCCAAACCGGCCGGTGATGGGCAGCAGATCCGGCTCCACCCAGCGATTGAGCATCGAATAACTCGGCTGGTGAATAATGGGCCGCACCCAGCCGTTGGCCTGGCAGTTCCGCACCACATCGGCGGTCTGGGCGCCGCTGTAGCTGCTGATGCCAACGTACAGCGCCTTGCCGCTGCGCACGGCGGTATCGAGCGCAAACAGTGTCTCTTCCAGCGGCGTGTTGGGATCGGGGCGGTGCGAGTAGAACAGGTCAACGTACTCGAGTTGCAGCCGCTTGAGCGAGGCATCGAGGCTGGCCAGCAGGTACTTGCGACTGCCCCACTCTCCATAGGGCCCCGGCCACATGCGATACCCCGCCTTGGTGCTGATGATCAGTTCATCGCGGTAGGCGGCCAGTTCCTGCCGCAGGATCCGCCCCACGCGCTCCTCTGCACTGCCCGGCGGCGGGCCGTAGTTGTTGGCCAGGTCGAAATGGGTCACGCCCAGGTCGAAGGCGGTGCAGAGCATCCGCCGGCAGTTCTCGTGCATCGAGGTTTCATCCGTGTGCCGGCCGGAATCGGTGCCGGGAGCACCGAAGTTATACCAGCACCCAAGGCTGATCGCCGGCAGCAGCAACCCCGACTCACCGCAGCGGCGGAACCAGTCGGGACGGTCATAGCGCGTGGGAGAAGGGGTGTAGTTCATGATGAACCGACATTGTGACGGCTCACCACGCCTGAGACAAGATGTGGCAAAACGGCCCAGCGTACCGCTCGCAGGCGTACCGCTCACAGGCGTACCGCTCACAGGCGTACCGCTCACAGGCGTACCGCTTACATGCCATCGCGCACACCAGACCAGCGGGCCAGCACCTTGTTGCCGACACAGCCAATGGTGGCGACCGATGCAACCACGATCAGGCCAAGGATAAGGGCATACTCCATCACCTCGCCGCCGCGCTCGTCGTGCAGGGCACGACGGGCAAGACGGACAGCCGCGCGATGACGTCGCGCTGCCGGCAGTCGAATCAGGCGCAGGTACTGTTGCATCAGCAGGTCCTTCACCTCGCATATCGACTATCCCGGCACCCGCCGTAACTTGATTCGCACGAAATCGCTGCGCAGACAGCGGGCTCGGCTGTTGGCTGACAGACCGATAATTTTCCCCGGTTTCACCCCCCCGGCGGCAAAACGTGGTAGAGTGGCCGGACTATGACACCTGAAGCAACCCAACTGCTGGCGGAAATGCTCCGCGTGGTCAAGCTGGATGCGACATTCTCGCCTCTGGATGTGGGTGCCCGCATCGGGCTGACGCGCACGCAGGCGGAAACCGCCGCACGCGTGCTGGCCAATTCCGGCGTCCTGGACGTGGGCTTCGATTTTTATGCCCAGTTCACCCCGGAATTCCGCAAGGCCCACGCCCCGCGCAAAACCCGGGCATCGGCCGCCAAGACGTCGGAAAAGACGGCAGCAGCCAAGGCAGCACCGGATAAGTCCGCCTCCGCCGCGCCGGCCCGGAAAAAGGCCTCTCGCAAGAAGACGAGCGTCGCCTGATGTACCGGCTGCCTGGCCGCGGGTGCCAGCGCCCGGGGCATGGCCCAACAATTTCATTCGGATTTAAGACTATGCGAACCGCCTCTCAGCGGGTATCGTATATGTGACAGGTAAGTTTGCAGACTCGAGTCTCCCGGATCGACGCTTCGTATCGTTCGCCCCGCCGACCTCCGTTTCACTCCTACCTTTCCGGGTCCAAACGTGGATCCCTTTCAGCATCGAACCCCGAAAGTAAAACCCAGGGTTCACCGGCCCCAGAAAGCAATAGGAGCTTCACATGGGCAGCAAGTTGTATGTTGGTAATCTGAGCTACGACACCACCAGCTCGGATCTGGAACAGTTGTGCGCACAGCACGGTACCGTGCAGAGCGCTGAGGTCATCGCCGATCGCGACACCGGCCGTAGCAAGGGCTTCGGCTTCGTGCAGATGGGCAGCGACGATGAGGCCCAGGCCGCCATCGCCGCGCTCAACGGCCAGGAGTACGATGGCCGTGCCCTCACTGTCAATGAGGCCCGTCCCCGCGAAGAGCGCCCGCGCTCCGGTGGTGGCGGCGGCTACGGTGGCGGCCGCGGCGGTTACGGCGGCGGTCGTGGTGGCAATGGCGGTGGCAACCGCCGGCGCTTCTAAGCCGCGCCTGCGCACGCAAGGCAATCCAAAGGCCGCACCCCCGGGTGCGGCCTTCTTTATTGCGCTGCCGACCCCCTGCTTTCCCTTTCCACTGCGCCACAGTGGCAACTCGATCGCTATCTCGGTTTCACAACAAAATGCCGCCACGCCGAAGGGTGGGAATAAATCCGGCCCCTCCAAAATTAGACATATAGGTACACAATTAGGGCGAATGGCCCCTCCCCCCGTGATCCGCGCGTGCGGGACGGGCGAAACCGGCCCAGTCGCCCCGCCAACAAGGAGTGATGCAATGAGCATGAAATGGATCCAGCGGATGGCCACCACTACCGCCGTGCTGGCGGGCGTGTTGCTGGGCGCCCCGGCGCTGGCACACTGCGACAGCGAGGATGGGCCTGTCATTACCGAAGCGCGGGTGGCGATCCAGCGCGGCGAGGTCACGCCGCTTCTCAAATGGATCACGCCTGAGCAGGAACCGGAAATCCGCGCCCTGTTCGACAAAACCCAGGCCGTGCGCGCCCAGGGCGATGCCGCCCGCGAGGTGGCGGATCAACTGTTCATTGAAACCCTCGTCCGCCTGCACCGTGAAAGCGAAGGCGCACCGTATACCGGCATCAAGCCGGCCGGCACACCGGTTTCCCCGGCGGTGGCGCATGCCGATGCAGCGCTGGAGCGGGGCAGCGTCGATGAACTGGCCGATCACCTGGCCGAAGCGGTGCGCACCCGCGTGAAAGAGCGCTTCAAGGCCGCCGCCGAAGCGCGCGCCCATCAGGCCGACAGCGTGGATGCCGGCCGCACGTTCGTGCATCGCTATGTGCAGTTCGTGCACTACGTTGAGCACCTGCATGCGGCCATCACCGCCGACATCGGCCACCATGGCCAGCCCGCCGCCGCCCACGCCGGCGCGCACGAGCACTGACGTTCAACACGAGAAGTGAAGACACGCAGGTGGGCAAGCCCGCGGGAGGCCGTCCCGCATGATCATGCCGGTCCATGATGGGAGACAGCCAGGCGCAGGAGGCTTGGCTGTATCCCATCATCCTGTAGCCGGTTGAGGATGCACCACGCGGGCGGCACCGCTACACCGCCGCGGCCGCCGGCTCATGTTCCAGGCGGTTGGCCAGCCAGTCTTCCAGGGTGGCAACCCGCTCGGGATGGCGACGGCTGCGGGCCAGGAAGCCTGCGCCATGGGCGGCCATCGGATCCTGATCGGTGGGCTGGTAGCGCAGATCGACACTCCAGCGCACGTGATCCGAGTTGTTCGGCGTGCTGGAGTGCAACAGGCGGTCATTGAACAGGATGGCGCTGCCTTTGGTCATGGGCAGTGCAACGATCTGCCGTTTTTTGGCCTCGCGCTCCACCACCTTGAGGTTCATTTCCAGGAAGCCGGTGCCGGAGTAATTCTCGCGATGATGACCGATCACCCGCTTGCGGTGCGTGCCGGGAATCAGGTGCAGGCAGCCGTTCTCGTGGGTGGAGTCCACCAGCGGGATCCAGACGGTGATGACCGGGTTGCTGTTGGCATCCGGCCAGTAGCTCTTGTCCTGGTGCCAGGGCACCGCGCCGGCCGCCACCTTCGGCACCTTGGGGCGCGTGTTGTAGACGGGATTGGCGAAAATCTCGCCGCCAATGAGCGATTCAACCGCATCCAGGATCTTCGGATTGCTCATCAGGATGAAGTAGCCGGGGAAGCGATCGCGCCAGCTCCGGCCATACTTGAGAAACTGCTTGTCGGTCAGGTTGGCGCACAGCTCGGCCAGGCGGTACTCAAAGGGGCGATGCTCCAGCTTGTCGGGGATCAGGCCATCGCGGTACAGCTCATCGGCGATCAGGTCCACCTTGCGCATCATCGCCTCGCGCGCCGGGGCGAGTTCCGCATCGGTCAGCAGGTTTTCCAGCAGGACATATCCATCTTCGTGGTATTGCAGAAGCTGCTGCTCGGTCAGGCTGCCGCGCGGGGTTTTCTGGTTTGCCGACACCATCTCATCTCCCGTTGGTGAGGCGCCACCAATCGGCGGGGCCGGGCGGCGCACAGGACAAATCACACCTGCCATGTGCCCTGATGGTGCGCGCCCGGGGCGGTTGAGCACAATTGCCGCCAGTCACCATCGCTGGTAAAAATTCACCATGTCCATCCCCCATTGGCGCGTGCCGCTGGATGAGCCGCCGGAGGTGCTGCAACTGGGCCGCGGGCGGCACGGCACGGTGCCGGTGGAGCGCTACCAGTTGCCGGGGCTCTGGTGCCTGCACCTGTACAGTTATTCGGCAACCCTGCGGGTAGATGGGACGCCGCTGGCAATCCGGCCGGGCTTTGCCAGCCTGGTGCCACCGGGCGCGATGATGGAATACCACTTCCAGGGGCAGGCAACCCACCTGTACGCCCATTTCCGCCTGTGCGCGGGGGCCGGCAGCGTGCTGGTGCCGGCGATGCAGGATCTGGGCGGGCGTTTCGATGCCGTATCCGGGCCGTTGCGATCAGCGATCGAGCACGCGGGACGTGAACCAGCGCGGCTCAGCGCGGTGATCTGGTCGCTGCTGTGGCAACTGGCCGATGGCAGCACGCGCGCCGGCGACCTCTCAGGCATAAGCCAATCCTCCACAACCGAGCCACCGGCCGTCACCGCCGCCCGCGGGTGGATCGAGCAGCACCTGAGCAGTCGGCTCCGCGCCGCCGACCTGGCCCGGCGGGTGAACTTGTCCCACAATCACCTGACCCGCCTGTTCCGCGCCAGCGTCGGCCTCTCCATCGCAGGCTATATCCGCCAGCGCCGACTGGCCGTCGCCCGGCACCTGCTGCTGCACACCACCCTGCCGATCAAGGCGGTGGCGATCCAGGTGGGCATGAGCGATCTCCAGCAGTTCAACAAGTACATCCGCCGGGGGCTGGGTGTCTCGCCAAGTGATCTGCGCCGGGATGGGGGAAAGATCGCATGAGCCGAGTTGGGAGAGGGGTCAGGCTTCTGACCGTTGCCAGTGTCTGGGCAAGCATCATCCTGATGCGCAGCGGAGGATGACCGCTTCCCGCGTTTATCTAACCCCTGAACCCTGCACCACGAACCCTCGCCTCTCACTCACAGTTCCCCATACAGTCGGAACATGCCGATTTCGCCTTCGGCATGGGCGGCGAGAATGGTGTTGCCCTTCCAGCGGAACGTGGCCTGGCGCGGGGCATCCATCTGGCCGCCCCAGGTGATGTGCTGCTCGAAGCAGGGCTGCGGCCAGATCACCTCGATCCGCTGCCCGGCTTGCGGACGGGACAGGGCCAGGTAGCCGGCGGGCGCCTCCTGGCGCAGGGCGGCCGCCTCAATCGGCTCATGGTTCACGCGCACTTCCAGCGCAGGCCAATCCAACCATGCCGGCGGGCGCACATGCAGCGCCGTGCAGGACCGATGCATCTCGACCACGATGCGCCCCACATCGCCCAGCGTGCAGCGGATGCGGGCGCTGGGCAGATCGCGGTCGAACGGCATGTTGATCCGCACCGTGCTGTCGGTTTCCTCGGCCGCCGCCCGCCAGACCGCGTGGATGGCGCGCATCCCCTCGGGCACGCAGCAGCCGGCCATCGTCAGGTCCGGCACGCTGGCCGCATCGTGCAGCCAGTCGGTGAGGCCGATATGGCCGAGAAAAGCCCCATCGTAGTCATGCCGCAGCATCGCCAGCCCCGCCTCCACATCCGCCATCGGGCGCTCGGCATGACGCTGGCGGTACCATGCCTCAACCGCCGGCGTGAGGCGGAACTGACCGGTGCGCAGATAGTTGCGGACGTAGCGCTCGGCGTGGTCGAAATAGTCCACCCGTCCAGCACGGGCCAGGCACAGGGCGATGTCCACCATGTCAGCGGTAATGCAGGTTTCGCTGATAAACGCGCGGTCGTGGTGGCCATCCCAGCAGCGCGTGTCGGGCAGGATCATCTTCTCGGGGAAAAAACCGCTGTCGCCGCCGCGGCTGCGGACGAAGGCATAGAGGCGCTCGGCCCAGCCCAGCAGATCGGCATCACCGGTGTGGAGGCCCACATCCGCCACGCCCCATGCCTCGTGGGTGTGCAGGTGGACCTGGTCGCCGAACGTGCCATCCGGCTGCACGCGCCGAATGCCCAGGTTCGCCTGCACCCCCGCCACCGAGCCGCGCGCAAAGCGCACGGCCCAGTCCAGCGCTTCGGCATCCCCACAGCAGCGGGCATAGTGCAGCAGCGGCTCGCTGGCCACGCCGTAATTACAGGTGATGAAGGTGTCGAACCAGCGCCCGTCGCGCCACGGCCCAGCGCCGCCTTCGTACCAGGCCAGCCCGTCACGCGTGCTGGCGAGCGTGATCAGGCGCTGGAAGACCCGCCGGGCAAGCTGGCGGGCTTCGGCATCACCCGTGCGGGCGTAGGTGTCGGCCAGGGTGTAGAGGATCTTGCCGCCGGTCCAGGTGGAGATATACGACTCACCGGCGCGCGGCTCGCCGCCGCAGTAAATCCCGCCATCGGCATGGGCATAGCCATCCCCATCGAGATAGCCCAGCACGCGTTTTCGCACACCCGCGTCGATCTCCAGGCCGTCGGTGCGGCCGGTCATCTCGCGCATGAACGGGTATTCCCAATCCATGCGGCAGTCGCTGTCGCCGTTGGCGATGGAGTCATTGCCACCCGGATGCGGCGGGCAGAAGGACAGGTAATTGCAGAACCGGCAGGCATGCCCCAGGTGCGGCCGGGGCGTGCGCAGCAGGTAGTTGAGATTGGCATCGGCCATCGCCACCAGGTCCGTCAGCGGCAGCGGATGATCGAGGCCCCCCGGCAGCCTGGCGATTCGACCACAGAACCCCATACCACTTGCTGCCACAGCGCCTCCGCTTCCGCCGGTGAAAATTGCCCGGCAAGCCCATGTTTTTGCCAATCATGGTTCCTGTTCGCTGGCACCACGGTAGCCCACTCGCTACGCTTGCTCAATTACATTCGCTGGAGGAAATCGGATGGAGCGGCTTGGAATCCAACTGGATTCATGGCCGGCGGAACTGGTAGTGGAACGGCGCCAGGTGGCCGGCGTGGAGGAGCTGTTGCTGACCCTGGCGCCCGGCGCAACCGCACCGGCCGGGCCGCTCGGCCTGACCTGGCGCTTTCCCGCCACCGGTATCGCTGGAATGTGGCATCCGGGACTGTATCGGGATCGCTCGCTGCGGGCCGACTGGTCGGCGGGGATCCCCTCCCATGCCACCGTCAATGCCCCGGTGATCTGCCTGTTTGGTGCTGATGGCGGCAATCGACTGACTTTCGCCTGTTCGGAAGCCCTGCGCCCGGTGGAGCTGTTTGCCGGCATCGTTGAGGAGACCGGGGAGATGCGCTGCGAGGTGCGGCTGCTGGCGACGGCCGAATCGCTGGCGGGCGAGCCGGTCTGCATCCGCGTGGATACCCGCCCCATCGCCTTCCAGCAGGCGCTGGCCGAGGTCAGCGACTGGTGGGCCACCATGCCGCTGCATACCCCCAGCCCCGTGCCCGAGGCGGCCCGCCGGCCGATGTACTCCACCTGGTACAGCTTCCACCAGGCACTGACCGCCGATGCCGTGCTGCACCAGTGCGCCCTGGCCCACGAGATGGGGTGCTCAGCGGTGATCGTGGATGATGGATGGCAGTGCGAGGATGCGGGCAAAGGATACAGCTACTGCGGCGACTGGGAACCGGCCGGATCGAAGCTGGGTGACTGGCATGCGTTCACCGGGCGGGTGCATGAACTGGGCATGCAGGCACTGCTCTGGCTGGCATTGCCGTGGGTGGGACCGAACAGCAAGGCGTGGCAGCGCTTCCAGCACATGACCCTGCGGCACGTGCCGCAGATGCAGGCCAGCGTGCTCGATCCCCGCTATCCCGAGGTGCGACAACACCTGATTGACACCGCCGTCCGGCCCGTGAGCGAGGGGGATTTTGACGGCCTGAAGCTCGACTTCGTTGACCGCTGGCATGATGACGGCCAGGCCCCGGCCCGCACCGCGGGGATGGATTACGCCAGCATCTACGATGCAGCCGACCGGCTGCTTTCTGATTTGATGGCGGCGCTGCGCGCGATCAAGCCCGGCATCATGATCGAGTTCCGCCAGCGCTACATCGGCCCGCTGATGCGCAAGTACGGCAACCTGTTCCGCGCCGGCGACTGCCCGGCCGATGCCATCACCAACCGCGTGCGCACGATCGATGTGCGCCTGCTGGCCGGCCACACCGCCACCCACAGCGACATGCTCATGTGGCACCCGCAGGAACCGGTTGAATCCGCCGCGCGGCAACTGCTCAACGTTCTGTTCTCGGTGCCGCAGATCTCGGTCAGGATTGATGCTCTTCCCGAGCCGCACCGGCGGATGCTGGGCTTCTGGCTGGCCTTCTGGAACCGCCATCGCGATGTGCTGCTGGATGGTGAGTTGGAACCGCAGGGTCCCGAGCAGCTCTATCCGGTCATCAGCGCCACCCTCGGCGACACGCGCATCACAGCGCTGTATGGCGAAGCGGTCGTGCGGCTGCCGGCTGATCTGCCGGAGAAATGCCTGCTCATCAACGCCAGCGCCGGCGACCGGGTGATCCTCGACTTCGCCGCCGATGCCGGCCGGCGCAGGCTGCGCATCTGCGACACCGAGGGGCGCGAGATCCACACCGGCGAGATCGCCTGCCCGGCCGGCCCGCAGGCCGTGGCGATCCCCCCTTCCGGCCTGGCCGCCCTCACCGCCGTGGCCGGAAGATAACGCGCCGGGAGATGCCCCCCACCGGCCGCGATGTCCGCGCTGACCACGTATCAACAACTCCGGGCAACGCCTGCACGGGTTGAGAACCCGTGCCACAGGGGCAGGTTGTGACTCCGTGCCACAGGGGCGACCACTCGAATTGACGCACGATCAACAGCGAAGGCGCTTCCTCCCGAGGAAGCGCCTTCGCTGTTTTTTTCCGGTGCCGGAGGGCCGGTGATCGCTATTCCATCTGTGTCGCCCAGGGCCAGAAGCCGCGCATGCCACTGCAATCGCCGCCGGTGCTGACCACCGGCTTGCCGCCGAGGGTCCAGGCCAGGTAGCCCCAGGTCTCCCGGCTGATTGGCAGATAGCTGACATGACCGTCCAGATACGTGCAGTTCACGCCCTGGCGGTTGTGGGTGACTGTCGGCATCAGATCTTTGTTCGTATCGCTGAGCCTGCCGATGGTGCTGAGGCACATGATGTAGGCCCGGATGTGGGGCACAAAGTTGCCGGCCAGCCATCTGCCGCCGTCTCGCCCGGGCTTGCCGATCTTGCCCCTGGCCAGATTGCTGTTGGCCGCATCACCCGGGGACACATCGTAGTAGGGAATGGTGTTCAGGACGTATGAGCCTTCAATATACGCGTAGTTGCCGGCGATCATGTCCTCGTACTTCTTGGGCAAATCCCAGCCGTCGCTGTACTCAGCGTGATTGTCCTTATCGGTGAAAAAGTCAGGACACGAGACCACCCGGTTCGGCGGGAGGTACTTGCCCTCGATGAGCTGGCCGATGCCGTACCAGCGGCCGTTGAGGTTCGGTCCGGGCGGGGCTTCCCACGGATAGCGGCCGCCCCAGGCCCCGTAGACAGCGCCGCGGTTGGTGTCCATGTTGTTGTACATGGTGCCGGGCAGGTATCCCTTGTTGTCGTTGGCGTACATCACCATGGCGGCGTAGATCTGCCGCTGGTTGCTGGCGCAGGCGGTGACCTTGGCCGAGAAGCGGGCTTTGTTCAGCGCGGGCAGCAGCATGCTGACCAGCAGTGCGATGATACCAATCACCACAAGCAGCTCGACCAGGGTGAAGCCGCGGCGGGGCATGGAACTGAACGGTGCGGACTGGGAGAGATGATGGGTCATGGCAGGACTCCTGATTAGGAACAACACATTGCACAACTGGCCTGGTCAGCGGCGGCCGCTTGCCCGCCCCGCGCTCTTTCCTTTTACTCAACCCCCCGTGCGCCGCCGCCTCTGCACCAGCCCACAGCCGGCCAGGGCCAGAACGGCCAGGGCGGTGGGCTCGGGCACCGGCAGCGCATCGATTTCACCGATGAAAAAGTCGTTGGGATTGCGATTGGTCACGTGGAATTCAGCCCGGAAAAACTGGTACGTGGCCGGGGTGTCGAAATAGTCTGTTATGACAATATCAGTGCTGTCGAACTCGGTGAGGTAATTTGGCTCATTCCAGTTGAAGCCCGGCTTGCTCAGTTCCGCCGGGTCGAGAATCAGCACATCCGAGAGCAGGTGCGAATAGGTGCTGCCGCCATCACTGCTGCCATAGAGCCGGAAACGGACGATGCTGTGATGCCAGACCTTTTGGTTGCCCTGGGGATCGAGCGGGTTGGCGGTGCTGGTCATCCGCACCCCCGCGATCGTCACGGGTGCGGCGGTATGGAACTGCACGAAATGGGGCACGAGATTCAGGCCATTCGACGGGCCCTGTACCCCGCTGCCGCCGGCCCAGACGTTCTCATGGGAGTTGATGCTGAAATGCGTCATGCCGGGGCGCGTGTGCCATGTCGTGGTGGCACCGAACAGGTCGGCAGCGCTTTCACGGACGGCGGTGGCGGGCCAGGTCACGCTGTTGCTGATGATGGTGGCACCTTCAAAGGCATCGTTGGGATCGGGATTGTCGATCGGGCCGGTGGCGGCGGTGATCAGGGCCGCGCCAAGCGCTGATGCGCTGCCGACCAGGGCCGTTACCACCGCGAGAGACAGGGACTGAATCAGGTTCACACATACCTCCAGATAAGCCGGCCGATGGTCTTCAGTTGCTGCGATCCTCGGGTGCGATAGTCCTCAGATGCGATGACCCTCAGGTGATGCGCCCAGAACCGGCTATTGCCGCAGGGTCGCCCAGGACCAGAAGCCGCGGGCCGGCTGCAGGTCGCTGGCCGAGCTGAGCAGCGGACCATCCCCGGTCTGCCAGGCGTAACGGGCCCAGAAGTCGTTCTCGAATGGCTGCCACTTGACGCTGCCGTCGATGTAGGTGACGACCACGCCGCGACGCTCGTGGGTCACGGTGGGATACAGGTCATCGCCCTGCCGGCCGATGGTGCTGAGGCACATGACCAGGGCCGTGGTGTTGGGGGCAGCGGGGCCGGGCGCCCAGTAGCCGCCGCTGCGCCCGGGCTTGCCGAGCTTGCCGTTGGCATCGGACTCTTTGGCGTAGTACGGCCAACTGTTCAGGACATAGGAGCCCTGGCCGCCAAAGTTCGCCTCACCGCCATGCTGGTTGTACTGATCGGCGAAAGTCCATCCCTCGTTGGCCGAGAAGTTCTGCCAGCCGGTGGTGAAAAAATCGGGGCACTCGACAACCCGGCTGGGGGGCAGGTAGCGATTGCCGACCAGCACGCCTATGCCATACCAGCGCGTCTGCCAGAAGACCGGATTGGGCCGCACGTTATTCGCCCCGACGATATTGGGGTCTTCCCAGGGATAGACCCCGCCCCAGGCCACGTACTCCGCGCCCTTGTTGCCGTTCCACACCTGCGTGCCGGGCAGGAAGCCACGGTTGTCGCTGGCATACATCGTGATGGCGATGAAGATCTGGTGCTGGTTCGATGCGCACATGGTGGTCTTCGCGGCGAAGCGGGCCTTTTGCAGTGCCGGCAGCAGCATGCTGATCAGCAGCGCAATGATTCCGATGACCACCAGCAGCTCCACCAGGGTAAAGGCGGCGGATGCGTGACCGATGCGTGAGCCAGTGTTCCGGGCAGCGGATGATTTGATTTGCCGCATCATGGTAGATCTCCGGAAGGACGGCCAGCAACCCCCTTTATCAGCCGGCCGGGCGGCGTCCCCGCCGAACGCCGCCCGGCCCGGCATGGTCTCACCTCCGTCGTCGATGCACCAATCCCAGTGCCGCCAGCCCCAGCCCCGCCAGGGCGGATGGCTCGGGGACGGGCAGGGCATCCAGTTCGCGGATGGTGATGCTGTTCGGGTCGCCGTTCTTTACGTGAAACTCAGCGCGGAAGTACTGGTAGGTAACCGGCTGATCGAAGATGTCGGTAATGATCAGGTTGGTCGCGTTGTACTGATCGAGGTAGCTGGGATGGTCCCACGCCAGGTTGTACGGCCCATCCAGGACCACCACATCCGAGAGCGGCACCGTGTACGTGGCTCCCCCATCACTGCTGGCGAACAGGCGGAAACGGATGATCTCGTGGTGATAGTCGCCGCCGTTGCCGGTCGTCAGCCGCACACCGCCGATGGTGACGGGCTGGGCGGTGTGGAACTGGATGTAAGGCGGATCGAGGTTGATGCCGTTGGCCGGTCCGGGCGTCAGTTGGTCATCGGTGTGAACCTTGTAATAAGGCGTATTGTCGAAACGGGTTGCCCCCGGTTCCAAGTGCCAGTCGGTATAGCCGCCGAAGATGTCAGAAACGTGCTCTTCTTCTTTCGGGTCCAGCGGTGAATGAATCCAGGCCCGCCCGGCCGCGCTGGTCACCACCGCACCGGCGAACGCATCATTGGGATCGGGGTCATGAACGGGATTATCATCGACGGTGATGGTAGCGGCCGCGAACAGGGTTGTGCTGCACGCCAGGACTGAGGCAGCCGCCAGTACGGCAGCGGCACAGCGCCCCCTTGTTGATGCTGGGCCTCCATCCTGCGGGACATGGTGCGCCGGCCCACCAGGGGCCGGACGGCCGAATACGGACGGAAGTTTGAAGCCGGGCATGGCTCCTCCTACTGAAATGTCGCGGGCGGAAAGTCACCGCTCGCAGGTGCGATTTTGCCGGCTGCAGCGCGGGCAAGAGATGGTCCGCGAACGCCGGTATAGGACTGGGGCTGCCGGCGGGCCGATCCCGGCGGCAAGCCACTGGCACATTGCAGACGGGCCGGCAGGCCGGCCGTGAAAAGACCCGACTGGTGAAACGCCATGCGCCCGACAGGAGCGCGTTATCTTGACATCATGACCCGCAACCGGCTACGGCCCATCCGGTCCCGGCAGGGACTGGCCACGCTGTCCGCGGCCGGCTCCCCTTACTGTCTGGCGGATCGCCACCGGCAACCCGCACGCACCTTACCGCCCAACCGTCTCCGGCACTGCATAGGCAGCCTGAGGATCGGTGACACTGGGCGCCTCAGGGACGGTTGATTCGCCGTAAAACATCGTCACATCCGATGGCTGCACGAGCAGCGACCCCACCCATTCCCCGGTGCGCATCCAGTGCAGCGCCACCCGCAGGTAAGGCCGCAGGTCCTGCAATTCCAGGCAGGTCACGCTGGGGACCAAATACTGCGCCATCCCCTCGCCGTTGACCGTGCAGACCGCCACATCGCGGCCAACCTTGTATCCACATTCATAAAACGCCCGCATGGCGCCGACAGCGGCGGAGACGGTGGTGCAGAACAGGGCTGTCGCCTTGAACTCGCCGCGCTTGAGAATCGGCAGCATCGTGCGGTAGGAGTTCATCGGTGAGCCATCGGGATCATTGATCAACCGCCCCTCCACACCGTGCGCCATCCGCCAGATCTGCCATTGCTCGATGCGCTGCTCCATCGCATTGAAGGGCGCAACCTCGGTGTTGAGGCAGTCGATGGACTGGTGCCCCTGCTCCTTGAGGTGATCGAGCAGCTTCTGGACGAACACCGGCGGGAACAGGCGCACCGACCGGATGCCCAGGTGCGACAGATCGACGTTGAGGGCAACCGCCGCGGTTGAGCCGCTGCGCAGGCGGTCGATCAGCCATTCGGGCATGGGCTCGGAGCGGGGGAACAGGAAGACCCCGTCAAACCCATCGAATACATCGAGGATCTGCGGATCATCCCAGTGGGTGTAGAGAATCGGCCGCACGCGGGCGCCGATCTCCACGGCCACCTGGTCGAGTGCGGTGCGCGAGCGCTGCACCTCGGCCGACTGGGTGGTGGGCGCCAGGAAAGCCAGTTGCAGCGGAACGGTGTTGCCTTCGCTGGCGCGGCCGACGGCAAGGCGGCCATTGGGCTGGCGCACCAGCAGGCCCAGGTCAATCAAATGCTGCACAGCCCGGCGGGTGGTCTTGCGGCTGGCCCCCACTTCCAGGGCTAACTCGCGTTCGGGGGGAAACTCCTTGATCGCGTAATCCCCGTGCCGGATTCGCTTTTCCAACAGATTCGCGATTGTCGTGTACTTAGCCATCGCGTTGCCCTCAAGTATAGACCATTTTGGTCCCCACGCAAGAAAATTCCACAGGAATTGTCACATATGCTGCCTTGTGGACAGGGATAGAGGCAAGCATTGACAAAACCGGGGACCGCACGCCACACGCCGTTGCCTCATCTTCCACATTTATACGTTCTTGCTCA
>CAYNMV010000004.1:53773-90006 GCA_964398315.1 uncultured Tepidisphaeraceae bacterium
GTGATCGGCTGGGACTGGGGTTCGGGGCGCTCCAGCAGATCAACCCGCTCCGCGGAAGCCACCTTGCCCAGCAGGATCGGATTGAGTTTGACGCGCGCGGTTGCGGCCTGGCCGTTCGCTTCATGCAGGCGCAGGATCAGGCCATCACCATCCTCGGCGGTCTTGAGATGGTCCAGCACCGCCCCGCCGCCGGTGCAGCTCAGGACCGATTCGGCCACCGCCGGCAGCGGGCCATCATGGACATCAGTGTTCACGCAGATCAGCGCATGGTTGAAGCCCGCCCCCCAGCGCACCAGTTGGGTCACCGGCTCATCGCCGCCGTGCGGGATGATCGCCAGGCGGATGCGGTGCTCGGCGATCTCAGGCAGCGGATCGGGTTCGTAGCTCGAGCGGATCAGCGTCTGTCGCAACACGTGCCCTTTGAGGGAGTGGCCATACTTGCAGTCATTGACCAGGCACGCGCCGGCATTTGGCTTCGTTCCGTCATTTTTCGCGCTGGCCGGGTTGTGCGCATCGCCCGCCTGCCCGCGCACATCCACCCATCGCAGGGCCGGCACCTCGCGCCCGTTGGGCAGGTCGCGCTCGATCGAGCCGAAGGGAATTTCGTAACGTCCTTTACAAATTGCCAGGTTCAGCGGGAAGCGGATCAGCAGCTTGGGCGTGCCGATCTCCGGGCCGCCGCGCTCCAGCCATTGGCCGGCGATGTCGATCTCCACCTGCCGTGCCCCGGCCCGCAGTGAGTAAGTCACATCGAACTTCGACTGCCCCACCCGCACCGTTGCCATCACCGCCGACACCCACGGTCCCTCAAGCACCGGCCGCAAGACCTCGACATCCAGCGGAAACTGGCGGCTGCGGGGATCGCCGGGAATCCAGGCCGACATGTACTGCGGCCGCTCCATGACAAATTCCAGCAATCCCATCGGATCATCCGCCCGCGCCAGGTCGCGCCCGCTGGCGCGGTCGAGCAATTTGCTGATGCCCCCGGTCTTGCGGTCGAACTCCACCACCAGGTGTTCGTTCTCCAGCGCCAGCCGCCCGGTGGGCAGGTTGATGCCCCAGCCTCCTTCCTTCTCTATCACCAGGCGCGATACCCCTTCGCTGGGCGCTGGCGGCACGGCATCGGGCGCCACCTCCTCAATCGCCAGCGCGCTATAGGCCATCGGCCCCACCTTCACCGGCACGGCCAGGTCGAGGAAGTCATGGTCCCAGTAATTGCCATCCTGCACGACCTGGGTGGGCAGCACCTGCCCATCGGGCAGGCGCGCGATGAACTTGCGGTCCTTGAACCTGGTGCCGATGTAGCTGGCATCGCCATCCCACACGCTCACCGTCACCACCTCCCGCCGCTCCCAGGCGCAGGCGTTAAAAACGACCACCGGCCGCGGGCCATCGGTGGCATGGGAAACGGATGAGACCTGCTGGTTGTCGGTCAGTTTCCATGCCCCGCCGGGCCGGGTGGCGGTGGTGATCCGGCCCGCCCCAGCGCCGAACCCCCGCCCCTCCTCCGCGGGCGGGGGGATCAGATCAGCGCTGCGCTCCTGCCGGGCAAACGAGGTGTCGATGCGCTCCGCCAGCGCCCGCAGCGCCTGCGCCTTAATCATCCCGGCGTTGGCCTGGATGTTCTGGAACAGCCCCTGGGCATACTGCCGCGTGGCCGGCACACCTGAACCGGGCAGGATGTCGTGAAACTGGTTGAACAGCACATCCAGCCACGATTCCTTCAGCCGCGCAGCGGGATAGCCCCGTCCCGCCGCCCGCGCGGCAAGAGTGGCGGCCACCTCCGCCTCGGCCAGCATGTTCTCCCCGGCGCGATTGGCCTTCTTGATGGAGCTTTGCGACGTATAGCAGCCGGCAAACTCGAAGTTCAGCTCGCGGTCTTCAGTCGGCCACTTGTCGCCATGCTTGAGCAGGATCTCGAAAAACGGCCTGGCGGTAGAAAACTTCAGCCGCGGGTAGATGGGCCAACTGTCCAGCTCGGCCCGGCGGCGCAAATCACGGCGGGTGGGTCCGCCACCGTGGTCGCCCACGCCGTAGACATACATCCAGTCGCGCAGGCCGGTCGTGCGGGCAAACGCCAGCAGCTTCTTTGCCCCATGCGGGCCGATGGTGTTGTTGTACCAGTCGGTTTCACGGTTCACGAGCACCCGGCTGCCATCGGGTCCCTTGAACCAGAAAACCGGCGGCGTCGGCTGCTCACCCGGCCGGCACAGGTAATAGCATTTAACCCCACCCCGGCTGACGATCGAAGGAATCGTGTGGGCATGGCCAAAGGTGTCCGGCTCCCACTGGATGAACAGCGCTTCAGGCCCCAGGCCGAAATGCTCAGCGGTGAACTGGCGAGTGTAGAGCAGGTGACGGGCCAGGCTTTCGCCATTGGACAGATTCTTGTCCGCCTCCACCCACGCCGCCGCCGTCACTTCCCAGCGCCCTTCGGCCACGCGCTGCCTGATCTGCTCGAACAGCTCCGGGCTGTACCGGCGGACAATGTCGTAAATCACCCCCGAGCTCTGCGTCAGGCAGAAATCCGGGAACTCTTCCATCAGCTTCAGCACGGTGGTGAAGGTGTCATGGCAGACCGCCACCGTCTCCGGCCAGGCCCACATCCAGTTCATGTCGATGTGGGCATGGCCGACACAATGCATGGTGTAGGTCTTGGCGATTTCGCCAATGGGCGCCAGATGCTCCTCGATCCGGCGCGCGGTGGCCTCCAGCGCGGTTGGATCGCCGGCCCGGGCGCACGCCTCATACTGCCCGCGGGCCGAGGCAATCAGGGGCTTCCACTGCTCTGCCCGATCTGGATGCAGATCACACAATTCCTCGGCAAAACCGAGCTGTTCCACAATCCGCTCGCGCACTGACCGAAACACCGCCGCCGACCGATCCAGCGCCCGCCGCTGCTCCAGGTTCATCATCCGGCTCCTCGCGTGAAATAAAGAAATGACCGCATCAGACAGGCCTCAATGGCCCATCTGGTGCTACAGCGTAGCCCAATGCCCCCAAAATTTCATCTTTTTCTGGACGAGGGTACCTTTTTGGTATACATTCCATCTGTCAACACCGAGGATGGGAACGCATCCTGATCAGCGGCAGATGGAGTTTTCACAATGTTGCGGCCGGCCCCAACTCCGGGAAACATCGACTGGTTCATCGAGGCCCGTTTCGGCCTGTTCATCCACTGGGGCCTGTACAGCCTGGGCGCCCGCCATGAATGGCTCAAGAACCGCGAGGAGATGACGGATGAGGACTACCGCATCTACTTCGAGCAGTTCAACCCGCGCGACTACGACCCCGCCGCCTGGGCGCGCGCTGCCCGCGAAGCGGGGATGAAGTATTTTGTCATCACCACCAAGCACCACGAGGGTTTCTGCCTCTGGGACTCCAAGTACACCGATTATAAAGCTCCCAACACCCCGGCCGGGCGCGACCTGCTGCGGCCGATGATCGAAGCCTTCCGCGCGGAGGGGCTGAAAGTCGGCTTCTACCATTCACTGATCGACTGGCATCACCCCGATTTTACCATCGATGCCCTCCACCCCCTGCGCAATCACCCGGAAGCAGAAGCGCTCAACCGCCAGAAGCACTGGCCGCGCTATGTGGAGTACCTGCATAACCAGGTGCGCGAGCTGCTGACCGGCTACGGCCCGGTGGACATCATGTGGTTCGATTATTCCTACCCCGAAGACCGCCATGGCAAGCTCGGCGGCAAGGGACGGGATGACTGGCAATCTGAAAAGCTGCTGGCGATGGTGCGCGAGCTGGCCCCCGGCGTGATCGTCAACAACCGCCTGGACCTGCCCCTGGGGCAGGCGGATGTATACACCCCCGAGCAGTTCCAGCCCCCCACCTGGCTGCATATCGACGGCCAGCCCGTCCATTGGGAGAGCGTCCACACCTTCAGCGGGTCATGGGGCTACCACCGCGATGAATCCACCTGGAAAAGCCCCGAGCAGCTCATCCAGTTGCTGATCGACAATGTTGCCTGCGGCGGCAACCTGATGATGAATGTCGGCCCTACCGCCCTCGGCACCTTCGACTCCCGCGCCCTGGCCGCACTGAAGGTCTACGGCGACTGGATGAAGCAGCACGGATCATCGATCTACGGCTGCACGCAGAGCGAATTTGCCGCCCCGCGCGACTGCCGGCTGACGCAGAACGGCAACAAGCTCTACCTGCACGTCTTCAACTGGCCGTTCCGCTACCTCTACTTCTCCGGCCTCGGCCAGCGCATCCGCTATGCCCAGTTGATGAACGATGCCAGCGAGGTGCGCTGGACGCGCAGCCAGGATCTGAAGATCCATCTCGGCCTCAAGGAGGCCCTGCCGCCGGACACCGTTATCTTCGAACTGCCGGTCAGGAAGCCCGATGCAGTCGTGCCCGTCATCGAGATTGACCTGGCCTGAAGGACCGGTCCGGCCTGAAAAAATGACCCGGTCCGGCCTGAAAACCCAACCTGAGCGAACTGTCCATTGACCACCCTCAAGAACCAGGGGCAGGACATCTGACGTGAACGAGTCGACGACACAACTTCTTCCCGCACAACTGGTGGATGCACACGTGCATTTGTGGGACCTGGAGCGGCTGCGGCTGCCGTGGCTCGGGCCACCGCTGAACCGCAGCTTCCTGTTGTCCGACTACGCCCAGGCCACGCGCGGGCTGAACGTGCGCCAGGCGGTTTATGTCGAGGTGGGTGTCGAGGCCAGCCAGCGCTTCGAGGAGGCCGACCTGGCCGTCAGTCTTTGCCGCACCAGCACCAATCCGCTGGCCGGCGTGGTGATGAGCGGCGATGTCGCCTACGGTCATTTCCTGCGCTATGTCGAAGGCTATCCGGTTCGCCGCTGGGTGAAGGGCGTGCGCCAGGCGCTGCCCGAGGACCTGCGCCCCACCAGCCCCTTCGTGCGCGGCGTGCGCCGGCTGGGGGAGATGAACATCCGCTTCGAGCTGAACACCGATCCGGCCCGGGCACTGCAACTGATCGAATGCTGTCCTGAAACGCGCTTCGTGATCGACCACTGCGGCGGAGCCACCTTCGACATGCTGGCCGATGAACGCCGCATGAGCGAATGGGCCAGGCTGATGCGGGCCATCAGCCGGCATGACAACGTCGCCTGCAAGCTTTCGGGCATCGTCTCCACCGCTCCGGCCGGGAAGTGGCAGGATGCCGATTTCGCCCCCGTGTTTGCCCATCTGCTGCGCACCTTCGGCCCCGAGCGGCTGATGTTCGCCAGCGACTGGCCGATTTGCACGCTCTCGTCCACCTTGCTCGGCTGGGTCCAGACCGTGGCCCATCTGTTGCAGGATTGTTCCGAGGCGGAGCGTGCAGCCATTTTCCATGACACCGCCCGGCGGTGGTACGACCTGGAAGGAGCATGATGACACTCAAGAGCACGCCAGCCTCCGTTGCGACCGATGGCCTCCGCCCGCTCGCCCTGTCGCTGCCCCCGCATGCCAGGCCGGTGCGGCCGCTGGAACACCGTGTCCTCGGCCGCCTAGGGCGGGCGGTCACGGCCCTGGGGCTGGGCGGCGCCGGCCTGCACGGCATCAGCGGTTGCCCCAACACCGATGCCAAGGCGGTCGCCACCGTCCACGCCGCCCTGGAGGCCGGCGTCAACTACATCGATACCTCCGCCGGCTATGGCGAGAGCGAGCGCCGACTGGGGCTGGCGCTGCGCGGCCATCCGCGCGACCAGGTCTTCATCGCCACCAAGACCGGCACCGGCATCGACCCGCGCGATTACACCGCCGACTACACCTATCGCAGCGTCGAGCGCTCGCTCAAGCGCCTCGGCACCGACTACATCGACCTGCTTCAGATCCACGATCCAGACACCGCCGAGCAGGCGTTCAATCCTGACGGCGCCCTGGGCGCGCTGCTGCGGCTCAAGGAGCAGGGTGTCATCCGCGGCATCGGCATCGGCGTGCGCTGCCACACCCTGCTGTTGCAGGCGATCAACCACGGTGCGTTCGACACCATCCTGACCTACGCCGATTTCAACCTGGTCTACCAGCACGCCCGCGAAAGCCTCTTCGAGCAGGCGACCCGGCGCAACGTGGCGATCATCCTCGGCAGCCCCCTCTACTTCGGCTACATGGGGGATATGGACTGGGATGACCTGCTCCGCGCCCGCCGAAGCACCGGCCAGAGCGAGGAAGAACAGCGCGTGCTGCGCGCCCGCCGCTGGGCCGAGCGCCGGGGGCTGAGCAAGGTTCACCTGTCGTTGCAGTACTGCCTGCGCGAACCGCGCATCACCACCGTGCTGGTCGGGGCCGAAACCCCCGAACAGATGCGCCAGAGCGTCCACGCCGCCACCACCCCCCTGCCCGATGAGGTGTGGCAGGCGCTGTCCGAGGAAATGGGCATCCGGTGAGGAGAGAGGGACAGGCAGGGAGATACATGGGAATCCGCTCCGCTGCCTTTTCCCTGCTTCCTGTCTGCCCCCTCTCCTTGCCCTGTCTGATTTTTCGCCATGCAAAGCACCCATCTGCAACACGCTCCCCCCATCGGCTGGGCCGTCAGTCTCCGCCGGGGGGTGGAGTGGATCACCGACACCGCGCGGGGAGCCGGCCTGCAACTGCTTCAGCTTTCGTATGTTGAGACACTGGATGATCCCGTGGGCATCGAGCGCGTGCGGGCGGCGGCCGAATCGATCGGGGCGCAGATCATCGCCATGACCTTCGGTTTCGCCGGCGAGGACTGGAGTGATGTGCCGGCGATCTACCGCACTTGCGGCCTGGCCCCCGCCAGCACCCGCGCCCAGCGCCGCCAGGCCTTTCACACCATTGCCCGCTTCGCCGGCAAGCTGGGCGTGAAGCGCCTGGCCGGGCACGTGGGACACCTGCCGGCGGATGCCGGCCAGCAACGCGAACTGGCCGGCTTCATCCGCGCGTTGTGCGCTGAGCTGGCCGATCACGGCCAGGTGCTGTCAATGGAAACCGGGCAGGAGCCGGCCGGGCAGATGGAGCAGTTTCTCCTCGCCGCCGACTGCCCCAGCCTGACCGTCAACTTCGATCCGGCCAACTTCATCCTCTACGCCAACGATGATCCCTGGGCAGCCTGGCGAACGCTGCGGCCGTGGGTGGATGCCATCCACTGCAAGGATGCGCTGCCCCCTACCGATCCGCAGCATCTCGGCACCGAAGCACGCCTCGGGGAAGGCGCGGTACAATTCGAAGCGTGGCTGCGGCAGGCGCTGGAGGACGGTTTCACCGGCCCGCTGCTGATCGAAACCGGCATCAAGGGAGACCAGTTCCCCCATGACCTGCTGCGTGCCCGCCAACTGGTGCAGCGCATCGCCACCGAACACAGGGCGGTGCCGACATGAGCCGCCGTTGATGAATTGACGAAACGGCATGACAAGGCGAGAAGGGAACAATCGCATCCACCTTCTCGGGGTCTGCGCCTCTGCTTGTCTCCTTGTCCGTCTTTCACAGGAGGATGCCATGATTCGAGTCGCACTGATCGGAGCGGGGGGAATGGGCCGGGTCCACCTGCGCTGTTATCGCGACAACCCGGCGGCGAAGCTGGTGGCGCTGTGCGATGTCAGCGCGCCGAGCCTGCGCGATGCCGGGTGTATTGCACTGCGTAAGAACCCGGCCAATCCCGAGCCGCTCGACCTGACCGGCGTGGGCATCCATGAGCATTACCAGGAAGTGCTGGAGCGGGATGATGTCGACCTGGTGGATATCTGCCTGCCCAGCCGCCTGCACGCGCCTGTCTCCATTGCCGCCCTGCGCGCTGGCAAGCACGTTTTCTGCGAGAAGCCCATGGCGATGAGCACGGAGGAGTGTCGGCAGATGGAGCAGGCCTGGCGCGATTCGGGCCGGCAACTGATCATCGGCCACAGCCTGCGCTACATGCCGCAGTACGTGGAAGCCCACAAGGTGATCGCCTCCGGCCGGTTCGGCACACCGCTCTACGCCCGATTCGAACGCTACGGCGGCCGGCCGCTGGGCAGCTACAACAACTGGCTCACCTGCGCAGCCGAGAGCGGCGGGGTCGTGCTCGATCTGCATATCCATGACATCGACACCGCCCACTGGTGGTTCGGCCGCGAGCGCGCGATACACGCCTTCGGCGTCTTCCAGGATGACCTGCCGGTGCAGGTGGACAGCCTCTGGCACTATCCCGGCGGCCCGCAGATCCACCTGCACGCCGGGTGGGATGTCAGCCCTTCAACCCCCTTCCGCTTTGCGTTCCATGTCATGCTGGAGCGCGGCAGCGTGATGTACGATTCTTCTGTCGACAGCGACTCGATCCGCCTCTACCCGGCCGACGGCGGCGCTGAGACTGTTCCCTTCGACAACACCAGCGCCAATCAGCTTCAGGTCAACGATATTATCGATGCCCTGGCCACCGGCCGCCGGATCACCCGCATCACCCCGCCGGACGGCACCGCCGCCGTCGCCGCGGCCGAGGAAACACTCCGGCAGGTGCGGCAGGCGTGAAGCCGGCCCGCATGATGAAAAAGGAAGCGGCACCGCGCCGCTTCCTTTTTCATGGGGTCTACTCTGGGCGGTCTGCCCGTTTCACTTGGCGCCATGAACCGCGGCCTCCGCTGGCACAGCCGACAATGGCAGCACCCGGTTAATCACCGGCTTACCATTCACCATGGCCTTGTGAATGCGGATTGAGGCGGCCTGCGGCAGGATCGCCGGCGCACTGGCGTGATTATCTTCGATGTGAACGCTGAAATCCTCCGGCGCGGGGGACTCAGCAGCGCCGAGCGTGATCGCGTGGATGGGCTGCTGTTTCGTTTCTTCCGGCTGGGCCGCATACCACTCGGCAAACACCGGCGTCCAGCGGATGGTGTTGTTGCGCACCACCGTGGTCTGGTATAGCCGGCCGGGGACGCTCTTGGTGTACCGGCTGTGGTGCGTTTCCAGCACCAGGCCGGCGCGCATGTCTTCGAGGATGTTGCCCTCGAACACCATGTCGAACATCGGGCACAGTGACCAGCCCCAACACCCGGGGAACTCCGTCGCCGGCGCCTTGAGCAGCACCATCCGCCCGCCCAGAAAGTGGTTGTTGCGGATGATCGTATTGAACGAGGTGCCGCACAACTGCATCACTTCCGATGATCCGCCGCGGTTGTCGATGCGGTTGTTCTCGTACAGCTCATCCACCAGCCCCGTGGCGACTGAAATCGAATATTTGCCGGCCGGCATCGGACGATCGAGCAGGTAGGTGATGCCGTCGATCGGCTGGGCGATCTTGAACCACTTGCCGGCGTGCTCGCCATCGAGGATCGCCACCACGCTCCCGGGCCGCGGCTGCGACCACATCGACAGCGGCACCTGCAGCACGTACCCGCCGGCCCATACGCTCAGCGGCTCGCCTTCGTAGTGCAGGCGATAGGCTTCGGTCAGGAAAATCTCGGGGGAATTGGGATGCGGCATCAGATCTTCATCGCGCACCCCGATGCCGCGGATGTCGTTGTCGCGCACGATGGTTTTGGCGCCTTCCTGCGTGATGACCAGGAAGCGCCACACCTTGCCCGGTGAATGCTCGCCCTGCACTTTGTTACGCTCGATGGTGACATCATGCACGTAATGCCCGGCGAAGGCGGCCGGCGCCATGCCCCCGGCCGGGGCGCCCAGGTGGGTATTGTCGGCGATCAGCCACGGGCCCTGCTCGACATCCACCGTGCCGCCACGGAGGGTATTGCCGGTGATCTGCCCGTTGAGCACCCGGCCGGAGCGGATCAGGTCGGGCAGCCATTGCAGCCTGGCCGGATCAACCGTCTCCAGCTCCGAACTTTGGATATCCAGGTTGCGGACGATGAGGTTGACCAGTTCCCCCTTGGGATCGGTGCGGCGAGGCGCCTGGATGATGGCGCAGCCGCGCGTCCAGTCAAAAGGCTTCCAGCGCACCGGCCCGTCGAAGCGGATGGAGAACCCATCGAGGGTGACGTTATCAGCCATGACCAGGATCGCCTCGTGCCAGGATGCCACATCCGCCGGCTGCTTGAACAGCAGGACCGCATCGCGCGGGCCGGTGAGGGTGATCGGCTCGGACAGCTCCAGCGCGCGATCGAAGTGATAGGTGCCGGGGGAGAGCGTGATCTGGCCGTACTCCTTCACCAGCGCATGCAGGTCATCACCCGGCCTGGCGGTGATCGATCGGTCATTGGGCCGCTTGCCGCGGAGGCTGGGATCGCATGGTCCCCCGGCGAACTGGCCGAAATACATGCTGCCATCGGCCATCAGCAGGCGGAGGGTCATCCGGCCATCACGTTCATCGCGGAACGGGGGAAAGTACAGGTCCGCGCTGCCGCGCCGATCCGGGTTGGGGCGAATTGACAGTTGTTTGAACCGCCCGGCCCTGGGCATGTGAATCGGGATGTCATCTGTGCTGCGCACGGCCCAGTGACCGCCGGTATCGCTGCTCAGCACCGCCGCGACGATGGGCGAGCGCACGGGCACACCCGAGATGCGGACATGCACATCGCCGGGGCCGGTGACATCCGCGCCATCCTGCCCGAGCCACTCGCCCGCAAAGCGGGGCATGGGCCGGATATCCTGCTTTTTCGGCAGCGGCGTTCGTAACGTTGGGCTGCTGCGGCCGGCCACTCCTGATCCTTCAAACACATGCTCTCTGCCATACCCGTAGAAAACTGTCACCTTCAGCGGCCTGCCGGCGATGCTTTGCTCCGGGGGGCTGATGAGCATCTCGGCCGTGCGCGATTTGTCCGATTCGCGAAACAGCTCGGCATTCCAGAATTTCTGGGGATTGGGGCCGTATTCCCAGGTGGGTCCGCCCTCGGCCTCAATGCGCAGCCCCATCAGCACGCCCAGCTTGTCCGACAGGCCACTGACTTTCAGAACGACATCCTGGATGCCATCCGGCCCGACGCCCGCCCGGCGGCCGGTCCAGTCGCGGCCATCTTGGCCAAGCCATTCCACCGTCAACACCGCATCGGGCATGCGCAGGTTCCTGTCGCTCCTGCCGGCCTGCAACTGGGTGGTCTGCGTGCTGCCATCGGCATAGCGAACGATGATGTCCCACGTGTGGGCGTTTTCGGTGTACTGCGGCTCGACAAACACCTCCGCGCTGGCCGATCCCGGCTGGCGCTCGATCACCGCGGCATACGCGCCCCACGGGCCTTTGTATTGCCACTCACCGCCGCCACGGCGGATGATGCGGATGTTCTCGATCTCCTTGTCCGCCTCCAGGCCCTCCAGCCGGAATTGCAGATCCTGCGTGTCGCTGGGGCCAACCTTGGCGCTGGGGCCGACCAGGTCGCGCTCCACCTGCCCCACCCACACCGCCTTCAGCTCGGCCAAAGCCGTGCGGAACAGGCCGCACACACACAGAAGGAAAACCGCCAGTCGCAGACCGTGCATGGTGTATCACTCCGGAGGTTCGGTGTTCAGACAGGACCGTCAGCGGACATCAATGCTGAAATGGCAGTGGGCAGCGTGCATGTGCGTTCATGGCCGCACACAGCGCGCTGCCCACTGCAGCTCATCACTCGTTCCTGGCTTCGGCATCGATCACTTCCGTTGCCAGCGGCAGCTTCTGGTCAACCAGCGGCTCACCGTTGACGATCGCCTTGCGGACGAAGACCCCGGCCGCCTCACGCAGGGCCGATGGGGTAATGACCTTGTTGTCCTCCAGGCTGATGCGGAAGTCACCGGGTGCCGGGGAGTCGGGCGCGCCCAGGCGGATGGCTTCCAGCGGCACATAGAAGAAATCCTTCTTCGCCTTCTCGCTGGTTTCGTTGGCCATGTACCAGGTAGCGAACGCCGGCGTCCAGCGGACGGTGTTGTTGCGCGCCACCATCGTCTGGTAGAGCCGGCCGGGGACGCTCTTGGTGTTCTTCTTGCTGTGATGCGTTTCCAGCACCACGCCGCCGCGCATATCCTCGAAGGTGTTGCCCTCGATGACCATGTCGAACACCGGGCACAACGACCAGCCCCAGCAACCGGGGAACTCGGTCGGCGGCGCCTTGAGCTTGATGATCCGGCCGCCCAGCACGTGGTTGTTGCGGACGATGGTGTTGAAGGTCGTGCCGCAGAGCTGGATCACATCCGACTTGCCGCCGCGCACATCGATGCGGTTGTTCTCGAACAGCTCATCCACCATCGCGGTGGCCACCGACACGGTGTAGCTGCCCGCCGGCATCGGCTGATCCATCAGGAAGGTGTTGTTGTCGATCGGCTGGGCGATGCGGAACCACTTGCCGGCGTGTTCGCCATCGAGAATGGCGATGATCGCTCCGGCACGCGGCTCGCTCCACATTGTGAAGGGGATCTGGGCAACGTACCCATCGGCAGACACCTGCCGAATCTGTCCCTCGTAGTGCAGTCGATACGCTTCGGTGAGCAGAATCTCAGGGGCGTTGGGATTCGGCATGGGATCGTTATCGCGCTTGCCTACGCCGCGAACATCGTTGTCGCGCACCACGCTCTTGGTTGACCACTGTGTCAGCACGAGGAAGCGCCACAGCTTGCCGGGGGTCTGGTCGGCGTGCAGCTTGTTGCGCTCCACGGTCACATCCCAGGAGTAGTGGGTGGCGAAGGCATCCCAGGTGACGCCGTTCTCGGTGGCGCCAAGGTGAACGTTGTCGGAGATGATCCACGGCCCGTGCGACACATCCACCGTGCCGCCGCGGAAAGTGTTGCCGATGATCTTGCCGTTGAGGATCCGGCCGGTGCGGATGAGATTGGGGATCCATTCCGGCTTGCTCGGATCTTCGATGGGCCCAACGGCCGAGCCTTCAATGTCCATGTTGCGGATGATGAGGTTCACCAGGTCGCCGGTGCGATCGGGCCGCAGGCGGGCGCGGATGATGCCACAGCCCAGGGTCCAGTCCCAGATCGCCCAGCGCACCGGGCCGTCGAATCGCAGGGAGAAGCCTTCGAGGGTGACGTTGTCGGCCAGGATCTGGATTGCCTCGTTCCACTTCTCATCTTCCTCCGGCTGCTTGAACATCAGAACCGCTTCGCGCGGGCCGGAGATCGTCACCGGTTCGGTCAGCTCCAGCTTGCGGGTCAGGCGATGAATGCCCGGCGCCAGGTTGATTCGGCCGTATTCCTTGACCAGAGCGTGCAGATCATCGCCCGGCTGGGCGGTGATGACCTTGTCGTTGGGCAGCTTGCCGCGCAGGTAGGGATCGCATGCCTGGCCGTCGAACTGGCCGAAGTGCATGGAGCCGTCGGCCAGCATGACCCGGAAGGTCATGCGGGCATCCTGCTCGTTGCGCAGCGGCTGGAAATGCAGGTCGGCCGCGGAAGGATCGGCCGCATCAGGGCGGAAGCCCAGCGCACGCGTGGGCGGAACGTACTCTGCGCCGGTTGGGGTGTGGAATTCCACCTCATCATTGGCGCGCCAGGCCCACTGGGCGACGACACTGTCGCTCAGTGCGGCGGCCACGACCGGCGAATGCGTCGGCAGGCCGGTGATGCGCACATGCACATCCCCGCGCCCGGTTACCTCCCCGCCATCCTGCCCCAGCCAGTTGGCCGAGAAGCTGGGCATCTTGCGCACGTCGTACTGCTTTGGCGCGGGTGTTTTCAGGTCTGCCTGGCTCGGGCCCGCGGTGCCGGTGCCTTCAAACCGGTGATCGCGGTTGTAGCCGTAGTAGACGATCACCTTGAGCGGCTTGCCATCCAGGCTCTGCGGCGGCGGGCTGATGAGCAGCTCGGCGGTGCGCGACTTGGGCGACTCGCGGAACAGCTCCGCGTTCCACACCTTCTCCGGGTTGTGGCCGTACTCCCACACCGGACCGCCTTCGGCCTCGATGCGGATGCTGTTGAGGATGCCCAGCTTGTCGGACAGGCCGCTGATCTTCAGCGCCACATCCTGGATGCCATCGGGGCCGACGGCGGCACTCGGGCCGGTCCAGTCACGTCCATCCTGGCCGATCCACTCGGCCTTGAGCACCGCATCGGGCATCCGCAGCTTCTTGTCACTGGTGCCGGTTTCCACGTTCGCGCCCTCGGTAGTGCCATCGGCGTACCTGACCGTCACCTCCCAGATCCGGCCGGTTTCGTTGTGGGTGGGTTCGACGAACACATCGGCCTGGGTCGATCCCGGCTGGCGCTGCATCACAGCGGCGAAGACACCGGACGGGCCATTGACCTGCCACTCGCCACCCCCCTGGCGGACGATGCGGACATTCTCGATCTCCTTGTCCGCAGCCAGCCCTTCCAGGCGAATCTGCAGGTCCTGTGTGTCCGATGGCTTGACCTCGAAGAATGGGCCGACCACATCCTGCTCCACCTGGCCAACCCAGGTCACCTTCAGCTCGGCCCGGGCAGAATCGATCGCGCCCAGGAGGCACAGCAACATGAGGATGATTGGCATGCGTGACATATGGGTTCTCCTTGCTGGAGGTGAGTTGAGTTGCCGGGGTTTCAGTGATCTGTGACGGCCGGTGCACCAGCAGCGATGCACGACCCTTTATCGCGGTTCGCTGCCGGCCGATACGGCCTGGCCGGCCTCGCGCGGCGGCAGGCTGCCGAGGCGCTCGGTGATGACCTCGCCATTGATCGTGCCGTGGCGCAGTTCATAGTTTTGCCCCGGATCGACACCAGGGGGCAGGTCGATGAAATTGTTCTCGGCGATGAGGTGCATCTGCCCCGTCACGTTGAAGCTGCGCCGGCCGATGCGCAGCGCCTTGGGCGGCACCTCCACCTTGCGCGGCCCCTGCATCGCTGCCAGAGCCTCGGGCGTCCACTTGAAGATGTTGTTGCGATAGGCGCCGGTGAGATAGGTGCGGCCGGTGGCGGTCTTGGCCCACTTGTCGCTGTGGACATCGATCTCGGTGCCACCCAGCGAGTCCTCGTGCAGGTTCCCTTCGCACACCACGTCGAACATGACCGTGTGGGACCAGCCCCAGATGCCGGGCCGTTCGGTCGGGCAGCAATCGACCAGGATCGATGCCCCGCCGCCAAGCAGGTGGTTGTCGGCCACGCGGAAGTTCCAGTGGTTGCCCGCCAGCAGCACCCCCACCGAGCGGCCATTACGGTTGTCGATGTAGTTGCGCTCAAAAGCGCTGTCGGTGAAGCCGTGGGCGATGTGGATGTCGTACTCACCCTCGGGCAGCGGCTCATCCAGCAGGAAGCAGGTTTCGCTGATCGGCTGTGCGATCCGCCGCCAGGTGCCGGCATGGGGTCCATTGAGGACCGACACCACCGTTCCCGGCCGCGCCCGCCCGTACAGGAGATAGGGCACATGCACCACCCGGCCCGCGTTGGTGATCCCGCTGGGCCGGCCCTCGAAGTAGAGGCGGTAGCTCTCGGTGATCATGATCTCGGGCATGTTCGGGTTGTTGATGGTGTCATCATCGTACATGCCAACCACCGGTGCGCGGTTGTCGCGCACGATCACACGGTCGCCGAACTGGTTCATGCAGAAGACACGCCACTGCTTGCCGTAGGGATGGCGCATCTCAAAGACGTTGCGCTCAACGGTGATATCGTGCGACCAGTGGGCGGCGATGGCGGCGGGCGACTGGGTATGCTGGGGCGGGCCAAGGTAGACGTTGTCAGCGATGATCCACGGTCCGTAATTGACATCGATCGTTCCGCCGCGCCAGCGGTTGTGGGTCACTTTCCCGCTGGTGGCGCTTTCACCGTGCAGCAGGTCCAGTGCCCACTTGGGGTTTTTCGCATCCTCGCCCGGTGTCACCTCGCCCAGGTCAAAATCCATGTTCGTGATGACCAGGTTCGCCACCAGGTTCTCGCGCCTCAGCCCTTTCTCGAAGCCGCGATTGGGCGCCTTGATGAAGGAGGAGGAGTCGAGCCAGTGATCGGAGAAGCGCAGGTCCTTCATCGCACGGACGCTGAAGCCGTTGAGGGTGACATTGGATGCCTTGACCAGGATGGCATAGGTCCATGGCTGGTCCTGTGGTTTTTGAACAAACCGCACGACCGCCTCGCGCGGGCCGGTGATTGTGACCGGAGCGGGCAGTTCCAATGGGCGATCGATGATGTATTCACCGGGGCTGAGGGTGATCGTGCCATACTCGCTCACCAGCTTGTGCAGGTCATCGCCCGGCCTGGCGACGATGGCGCGATCGGCCGGGAGCGGGCCGCGGCGGAAGGGATCGGCTTCCCCGCCAGGAAAGCGCCCCGCCAGTTCGCGCCCATCGGCCAGGCGCACGCGCAGGGTCATGTTGTTGTCCCGCTCATCGCGGAATGGCTGGAAATAGAGATGCAGCTTTCCATCCTCCCGCTTCACATCGATCGGAAGCGATGCATAGGTTTCCTCATCCGGCTGGGGGACGTAAAAGCCTGCCAGTGGTCCGTGGTCCGCGGCCTGTGGTGAGGGCTCCTGCCCGGCGTCTGCGCCCTCCTGGCCCTCCGCTGCCGGCTGCGGGCTGGTCCCCGCCGGCATCGGCCAGACCCAGTAGCCGCCGCCGGTGTTGCTCAGGGCTACTACCTCGATGGGCTGCTCGGGCAGGCCGCTGATGACGACATGCACATCCCCGCGGCCGGTGACATCCGCCCCATCCTGCCCAAGCCACTCGGCCTGCAGTTCAACCCAGTCGAGCTGAATCGGCTGTGCCCGGGGCATCGCTTTGCGCGGATCGGTCTGCTGCGCTGTCAGCGTGGCCTGATCGGTCATGTCGTTGGCATACTCGACCACCAGCGTGAGCGTTTCGCCGGCCAGGTCGCGGTCAGGGCTGAGGTAGAGCGTGCCGGTGCTCTTGTCCTGGGGATCAAGAATCAGCTCGGCATTCAGGTCGCGCTGGGGATTGCGGCCGTACTCCCAGCTCCTGCCCTTTTCAGACTTGATCTGGAGCTTGCGAATTTCGCTGCGCGTGCCCAGGCCGCTGAGGGCGATGCGCACATCCACATACCCATCCGGCCCGACACTTTCCGACAGGCCGGTCATGTCGTGCCCATCCTGGCCGATCCAGACCGGCTTGAGGCCGACATTTGGCATCAGCAGGCGCGAATCGGACTTGCCGGCGGTGAAGTGGAACGCGGCCACCCGACCGCTTTTGAAGACGATGCGGGCATCGATCCCGAACGATTCCTCATCGTGCGATGGCTCCATGAAAAAATCCGCCACATCCGAGAGCGTGCCATCCGCAAGGGTTTCGCGCACCTGGTGGGCTTTCCACGGACCCCAGGGATGCTCCCATGCCCACTGCCCACCCCCCTGGCGGGTGAACATGGCGCTGGCGATGGGATCATCCTTCGGCAGATTGCTCAGGCGAACGTGCAGGTCCTGGATGTCGTTGGGACCGGGAGCGGGCGATTTCTGCATGTAATCATGCCCGTCCTGGCCAAGATACTCGGCCTTGATCTGCTGAGAGAGATGCGGATCGGCAGCCGCCTCTTCACCGCGGGCGATGCCTGCGATGATGAACACAATGAGCACGGGAACGAGATGGCGTATCATGGTGCTCCTCCGTTGATCTGGGCGGCCACGGGCTGCACGGGAACTGGAATCGGCTGGTCCACCAGGGGTTTGCCGTTGAGGACAGCGCTGCGGACATGGATCACGGTCGCCGTGTTGCGCTGCCGGTCGGGCGGAACCTCGACAATCGTGTTCTCGATACGGACAGCCGTATCACTCGGATCAAGCCCGCCGGGATCGCTGACCACCATCGGCACAACCTTGCCGTCCAGGCGGTTCAGGTTGGGGCGGTCAAGCGCGGCATCGTCGTAGCGGAAAATATTGTTGCGAAAGACCCCGCTGCGGTAGGTGCGGCCGCGAGTGCTCTTGATCGGCTTGCCATACTCGCTACCGAGCATGGCCCCACCCGAGTTTTCGAAGATGTTGCCCTCGACGATGTCCCCCACGTAGGGGCAGTGGGTCCAGCCCCAGATGTTGGGTCGCTCGGTCGGGCAGGCGGCCAGCTTGAACGCCCCGCCGCCGATGAGATGGTTGTTGCGGACGATGGGGCCAAAATGATTGCCCACGAGGATCAGGTTGCCAGCGGTGCTGCTGCCGGTGGAGTCGATCGTGTTGCCCTCGAACAGCAGATTCGTGAAGCCGGTGGCGATGGAGATGTCATAGTCGCCCGCCGGCAAGGGCTGGTCCATCAGCAGCACCGTCGGGCTGATCGCCTGGGCGATGGGGAACCACCGCCCGGCATGCGGCCCGGTGAGGATGGCGACGCAGTCACCGGAGCGCGGGGCATCGACATGGACCAGAGGCAGTTGCAGCACCCGCCCACTGTCGCCGATGGCTGCGGGGCAGCCCTCGAACTTCACGGTGTAGGCCTCGGTCAGCACGATCTCGGCGGCGTTGGGGTTGGGGATCGTGTCATCATCCCGAACGCCGATGTTCTCCACCCGGTTGTTGCGGACGATGTTGTTGAAGCCGTAAGCGGCCAGGACCAGGAATCGCCAGGTCTTGCCGGAGTTGGGCAGCGGCCGCAGGTGGTTGTTCTCGACCACCACATCATGCGTCCAGCGGGTGGAGAAGGCATCCCAGGCCCAGAACCCCTCGGGGCAGCCGAGATAGGTGTTGTCTTTCACGATCCACGGCCCGCGGACGAACTCGGTGATGCCGCCGCGGAGTTCGTTGCCGATGATCCGGCCACTGATCGCGCTGGCGAAATGGAGGATGCGCGGGCACTCCTCGAGCTGGCTCGGATCGGCGGATTCGGGTGACTCGATGCGCATGTTCTCGATCGTGAGATTGCGCTTGGGGTCGGGTTGATGCCCATCACCACGGTCGGTGGTGCCGATCACCGCTGGTACAAACAGCTCATCGCGCTTCCAGACGACCGGCGTGGCGAAGCGAATCGTGAAGCCGCGCAGGGTGGTGTTGCTGCGATGGATTTTCACCGCCGCCGGCCAGGGGATGGGCGTTTCCTGGGCGAATTCGAGGATCGCCTCGCGCGGGCCGGTGAGCGTGATGGGGCGATCGAGGACCAGTGGCTCGGTCAGGCGATAGACACCGGGTGACAGTTCGATTGTGCCGTGTTGGGCTGCGAGCAGGTGGAGGTTATCACCCGGCTTGGCCACCACCTTCGACGTTGCCGGCGGCTCGCCATACAGGAACGGATCGCACGCCTCACCCTTAAATGGCGTGAACGTCATCCGCCCATCATCGAACAGGAGCCACAGGCTCATGCTCGCATCACGTTCATCGCGGAAGGCCGGAAAGAACAGTGCCAGCCGCCCGCCGACCACATCATGGATCACCTTCAACGAGCGATCCCACTGAGAAATCTCAAACGGCACCTGATCATTGGCCCGCCAGGCCCAGTACCCCCCCGCCGCATCCGAGAGCCCCGCCGCCACCACGCTGCGCCCGCGCGGCAGGCCGGTGATGGACAGGTGAATATCACCGCGATCCCCGCCACCCGCTGCATCCTGCCCGTGCCACTGGACGGCAAAGCGGTTGGGCGTCAGTGTGACCGTCGGCGGTGGATCCACCACCTTATTGGCGCTGTGGCGCATCGCGCGAACGCTCAGGCGATCGCGCGCATTGTTGGCATAGGTCAGTTCGATCTCGATCGAGCCGCGCAGGGGGCGCGGGGGCTGGAGATGGACCTGGGCGCGGGTGGCATCGGCCGGATCGGGGACGACTTCGAGGTTCAGGTGTCCCTCTGGATTGAGGCCACTCTCCCACCGCATCTCGCCGGCCAGCACGCGGACGCGGGCGAGCTGGGTGTCGGCCGGCAGGTTGCTCAGGCCGATCACCACATCCTGCAGGCCATCCGGCCCAACCGCCGGGGTTGCGCCGACCAGGTCCTGGCCGGTGTTGCCGCGGAACTCGGCCAGCACCTCCGCACCCGGCATGCGCAGTGCTGGGTCGGCCCGGCCGCCGGCCACGGTCAGATTGATGACCGCATCATTGTCGAACTTCAGGTCGATGAAGAAGGCCCGCCCCGTTTCAACCCGGTCGGGCTCGATGAAGAGCACCGCCTGGTCCGATCCCTCCGACCGAACCAGGGCAGCGGCATACGGACCATGCCCACCGTTGTACTGCCACTCGCTGCCCCCATCACCTGTGATGCGGGCCCAGGTAATTTGATGATTGCGCGGCAGGCCATCCAGTACAATGCAGATGTCGCGAATGCCGTTGGATTTCAGCTCGGAATAAGGCCCAACCAGGTCACGGGCAACCTGTCCGCCCCAGCGGGCAGTGATGCGATGGGATGCGGTCGGCTGCGCCAGCCCTGTCGAGCCGATCGCCAGCCCGCTCATCAGCCCCAGCAGCATCAGCCAGATGCGTTGCCGCGCCACGCGGATGCCTCCGTTTCGTCGCACCCCACCCAATTTCGACAACTTTTTGGTCCCTACGAAAGAAATGTATACCAAATTTGTCCCCACGTGTTAAAATAAAAATCGGAAATGTCGTTCAACTGAGGTCAGGAGGCATGACAGTCAGCCCGCCGCAACGATCATCCCGTGAGCGTTCCTCGGGTGCGATGCCGGCCGGGCAGGCGGAACCACTGCCCCTGACTCCCTCCCGTCCGCAACGGGCCATCACCTTCCGAAGTGTTGCGCTGGGGCTTTGCGGCGTCATCCTCATCAGCGCGGTCACGCCTTACAACGACCTGGCGCTGTACAACACCTTCCTGATTGGCAGCTATTTGCCGCTGGCGCTGGTGATGCTGCTGTTCGGCTTTGCCCTGCTGATCAATGGGCCGCTGAGCCGCTTCGCACCGCACTATGCCCTGAGCACGCAGGAGGTGACGGTTGCGTTTGTGATGGTGCTGGTGGCCTGCTCGATTCCGAGCAACGGGCTGATGAAGTACTGGGTGCCGACGATGATCGCCCCCCTGTACCACGCCCAGACCAGCCTGGAATACCGCCAGTTCATGGAGTCGCTGAACCTGCCGGCCTGGATCTTCCCCAGTTTTTCCGGCGACTCGATGAGTCAGTGGATCGACGATCCGGTCGTCACCGGCTTTGCCTACCGCTGGACCGAAGCGGGGATGCCACCCTATCTCGCCTGGGTGCAGCCAGCGCTGACCTGGGGCCTCTTCTTCTTCGCGCTGTACGGCACGATGATCTGCCTGATCGCCCTGGTCCATCACCAGTGGTACGACAACGAACGCCTGGCCTTCCCGCTGGCGACGGTGCAACTGGCCCTGGTGCAGCAGCCGGAGCCGGGCCAGTTCTTCAACCGCGTCTTTGGCACCCCGGCGTTCTGGGTGGGCTTCATCGGGGTCTTCATCCTGCACGCCATGAGCGGCGCAGCCATCTACTGGCCGCAGTACATCCCGGCCATCCCGCTCAGCTACGACCTGAACGACCTGATGGCCGATCCGCCCCTGGTGTTCACCGACACCCAGGTCAAGGAAGCGCTGATTTACTTTAGCGTCATCGGCATCACCTATTTCATTTCCACCTCAGTCGCCTTCAGTCTGTGGTTCTTCTTCATCGCCCGCCAGGTCTATCGCATGATGCTGGGCCTGTTCACCGGCGAAGGCCATCCGCTGGGCGAGTGGGATGTCCACTCCGGCGGGCTGATCGCCTATGCCGGCATGACCTTCTGGATCGGGCGGCGGCACTGGGCGCTGATCCTGAAACAGGCGTTTCGCGGCCACCGCGCAGGCGAGCCCGATGGCCGCTACCTCACCCACCGCACCGCCTTCTGGGGGTTTGTGATCTGCCTTTGCACCATGATCGGATTCCTCGCGCTGGCCGGGGCGGGACTGCTGGGGGCGGCGATGATCGTGCTGCTGCTGGTGACACTCCTGTTCACCATGACCCGCATCGTCGCCGAGACGGGGCTGATCCAGGGGCAACTGCTGTTCCAGCTTTTCCGCCCTTTCCAACTGGCCTCCATGAGCGGCTGGAACCCGGTGCCCACCCAGGCGTTCTACCACGCCTCGATGCTGCACATGACCTTCTACGACAACCGCGAGAGCCTCGCCGTCTACGCGGCCCACGGCATGAAGGTCAGCGACCAGACCATCCACGGGGGACGCACCGATGATGCCCCCGGCCAGCGGCGCTTCGGCCGCAAGCTGATCCTGCTGATGTTCCTGGCGCTGGGCGTGGCGTATGTGGTGAGCCTGTCCAGCATGCTCTGGACCGAGTACCGCCACGCCATCACGCTCGACAGCCTCCAGTATTCACCGATCAACACCTGGCCGATGAAGTACATGTCAGCCGGGATGATGAACGCCGCCATCCAGTATGACAGCGGCAGCGTCACCCAGCCGTTCAACCCGTGGTATCACCTGGGGACGGGTTTCGTCGTAACGATCCTGCTGTCGGCGGCGCGGCTGCAATTCGCCTGGTGGCCGCTGCACCCGGTGGGGTTCATCATGATGCCCACCGGGCCGGTGCTGCTGATGTGGTTCAGCATCTTCCTGGGCTGGCTGGCGAAGGTGATTATCCTGCGCATCGGCGGCAACAGCCTGTACCAGGGCCTCAAGCCCTTCTTCATCGGCCTGATCGTCGGCGAAGCCGCCGCCGCCGCCCTGTTCCTGGTCGTGGCCATCGTCCTCAGCAGCATGGGGATGAGTTACGAGCGGATCAATATCCTGCCCTATTGACGGAAGAAACACGGCCATGATAAAGGCGGAATGACAACAGGCGGCGCTGGGCTCCTGAACCGCATCCTTCAACATTCATCATTCAAAGTTCCATGTCCTCCCCCCTTCGCATCGGCATCATCGGCGCGGGCGTAATCGCCCGGCAGCACGCGGCGGCGGCAGAAAAACTGCCTCGGCCGGTCGAGCTGCTCGTGACCGACCCCAATCCCGATGCCATCCGCACCTTCACCGAGCAGTTTCCAGGCAGCCGGGTGGTGCCTGATCTGGCGGCGATGCTGGCCGATGAGGCCCGGCCGGATGACATCATCATCAACGCCACTCCGCCGCGATTTCACTGCGAGGCGACCCTGGCCGCCCTGTCGGCCGGACGCCATGTGCTGTGCGAGAAGCCGCTGGCGCTGGATGTAGCGCAGGCGCGCCAGATGCTCGATGCTGCCCGTGCCAACCGGCGGCTGCTGGGGTGCTGCTCGATGCGCTTCGCCGCCATTCCCACCACCCTGCGCGTGAAGCAGCTCATGCAGGAGGGCGCGCTCGGCGAGGTCTACCACATCGCGTTCATCAACCGTTCCCAGCGGGCGCGCCCGGGGGTGGAATACCAGCCCGCCAGCCGCTGGTTCCTCGATCCGGCCCAGAGCGGCGGCGGCGTGGTGATGGACTGGGGGCCGTATGACATTGCCTGCCTCTGTGAAGTGCTTGAGCCGATCCGCGTTGAAATCCGCAGCGCCTGGATGGCTACCCCCCGCACCGGCAGCGACCCGTTCGATCCCATGCTCACCGAGCAGCACGCCGCGGCCAGCCTGATCTTCCACCGCGCCGGCGGCCAGGCCATCCCGGTTACGTATGAGCGCGCTGCCTGCACGCACGGTGAAAGTCGCTCGGCGGTTGAGATCGAGGGGACCGCCGGCGCGGTGCGCTGGGAATGGTGCAATGACAAGGGCCTGGTGCTGCACAGCCACGACCGCGCGGGCGAGGTGCAAACGGTGGAAGAGATGCACCCCAACGCCACCGGCCTGCACGCCCACCACCGCCCCCTGCACTATTTTTATCAGCGCGTGATGAACGCACCCTCACCGGCCATCGTCAATGAGCAGGCCCTGTTCAATTTTTCCATCCTCCGCGCCATCTACGATGCCGCCACGACCGGACAAGCTCAGGTGGTCAATAAATGAATCCTGCGGACGGCAGGAGGGGATGCCCATAGCTGGCTGGAGCGGATTGCAGGTCAATGCACACTTGTTGCAGAGGTTTGCAGTCCGTGCAGATAGCGCAGTGCAACCGGCGATTCCTTTACGCCAAGCGCACCTCGCATGGGTTGCAAACCCATGCCACGAGATGACGTGGACATAAACTTGCCAACCGCTCCAGTCTGCCCCGAACGCGTGGGAGAAGTCTCCGAACGCAAAGGAGGGGGATCCGAACGGATCTGCGCGCCATCCGAAGGCGCAGCGGTTTGCATGGACCGGGTTGGAGCGCGAGGGGGGCCGCTGGTGCAGCAGCGCGGGCACGGGGGGCGGAGACAGTGTGAGTGCGCTCCTTATGCGCGACGGTTACGGCGGGGACGCTGGTAGAGGTTGAGGTAGAACTCCAGCACGTTTCGCCCATCGCGCTGGCGGGCGCGGGAGAACTCAAAGCCCATCTGGCGATAGTAAGAGGCCACGCGATCCTCGGCCCCGTTTGGCGCGTGCAGCACCAGCTTGAGCAGACCCACCTCGCGGGCATGGGTCGCGGCGGCCTCGGCCAGTCGCTGGGCGATCTTGTATCCATTCTGCCACGTCGGCGCCACTCGCAGCCAATGGATGAACCCCACATCCTGCCGCCCTTCCACCACCGCGATACTGCCGACAATCTGCCCACCGGCCTCGGCCACAAAAAAGGCATCCCGTGCCGAACCGAGCGATTCGCGGATGCGATCGGCCTCGGATGATTCATAATCCATATGCCCCGGGAGCAACCCCTCGTGCAGCAATCGGTTCACCTGCTGACGGTCGCCCGGCATCGCCGCCCGCACAATCACCTCGCCAGCCTCGGGCGGCGGCGGTTCGATGGTCGGGTGATCGGGGGTTCGATGGTCCAGCATTCCAATCGCCTCCTTGAATCCGTTTGCGCAACCGGTCCGTACTCCTTTACCGGCATGGCTTCCTTGGGGGATTGTTTCATCCTAGGAGCTTCCGCGCCGCCAGTGAAGCGATAACCCGACGATTTCCCTCAAAACCAGCTCGATCTTTTCGATTGCAAACCCATTTACACAAGCAATTTATGATTACTTTGCGAAAACTGGCAAGAGGATGTAACGGGGCGGCTGCTTGCGTTTTTCGAACGATCGTTCTAATAATAAATCGCAGTCACCAGATGTCCTGGTTTGCCTGGACACTGGTTTTGTCCAGCCGGCGGCACGGCGCATGGGCCCTGGGGCTGATTCGCCGTGGCCGCCGCTTTGCTTAGATGACCCCCCTACATGTAATTGGGAGCACGCCGCAATGAGCGAGCAAGATCAGGATACCCGCCCGCCCGCACCGGATGATGGCAATCCCCCGCCGGTTGAGCGCCAGCGCGGCACTTTCATGGGGCATCTGATGCGCCGGACCATCCCGCTGCTGGTGATGGTGGTGGTGGTGATCGCCGCCTACTTCTACTGGCGTGATGCTGAGATCGGTCCGATGCCCGAGGCGGTCCCGCCGCCCCAGGGGCCGGTGCCGGTGTCGGTGGTGGTGATGCAGCCGGAGACGGTGCCGGTGCGCATGCGTTTTCTCGGGCAGACCGAGGGATCACAGGTGGTTGAGATCCGCGCCCGCGTGGCCGGCTACCTGGGCGAGCGCACGTTCACCGAGGGGCAGCGCATCGAAAAGGGACACAAGCTGTTCCAGATCGACCCCCGCCCCTTCGAGGTGGCACTGGCCGAGGCCCGGGCGGCATTGGCGCGGGCCGAGGCAACCCTGGCCCATGCCCGCCAGCAGCGCCAGCGCTTCGAGATGATGCGGGCGCAGGGAACGGCCTCGCCGGAGGAACTGGAGCGCTGGCAGACCGAGGAGCAGGTTGCCGAGGCTGATGTCGCCCTGCAAAAGGCGCACATCGCCTCCGCCGAACTGCAGCTGGGCTACACCAGCATCGAGGCGCCCATCACCGGCGTGATCGGCCGGGCGCTGAAAGACACCGGCAGCTACATCGATGCCGGCGCGGGCGGGCTGCTGGCGGTGATGCAGCAGGTCGATCCGATCTACGTGCGCTACTCGGTCACTGAGCAGGAAATGCTGCGGTTCCAGCGGCAGAGCGAATCGGGTGTGCTGGCCGTCCCCGACATGGATCAGATCGAGCTGGAAATCACCCTTTCCGACGGCTCCACCTATCCGCACAAGGGGCGGATCAATTACATCGATGTGAACGTGGATGAAACCACCGGCACCTCCGTGGTGCGCGGCGAGGTGCCCAACCCGACCGGCCTGCTCAAGCCCGGGCAGTTCATCTATGTGAATGTCGGCGGAATCCAGCGCGTCAACGTGCTGCGTGTGCCGCAGAGCGCTGTCCAGCAGTCGCCGACCGGATCGAGCGTGCTGGTGGTGGATGAGCGTAACGTGGTCCAGTCGCGCCCGGTGCGGCTGGGGGAATGGTCTGGCACGGATCACTGGATCGTGGAGCGCGGCCTGGAGCCGGGCGACCGGGTCATTACCGATCGCCTGATGATGGTCCGGCCGGGCACCGAGGTGACGATCATTCGTGAGACCGCCTCGGGCGCCCCCGATGCCGCACGGCCCACGCCGGAGCAACCGGCGGCCGAAGGCGAGCCCGCCCCGCCGGCCGCCACCCCCGCCGGCTGATGTTGTGCCCCTGATTGCCCGCCGCCCCCTCGTCGAACTGAGCCTCGCATGATTTCGCGTTTTTTCATCAACCGCCCGGTCTTCTCGATCGTGCTGTCGCTGCTGATCCTGATCGTCGGGACGGTGTCGATCTATGTCCTGCCGGTGGATCGCTACCCGCAGGTGACGCCCCCGGTGGTGCGCATCATCGCCAACTATCCCGGCGCCGATGCCCAAACGGTGGCCGAGTCGGTCGCCGCCCCGATCGAGCAGCAGCTCAGCGGGATCAAGAACCTGATCTATTTCAGCTCGCAGAGCGCCAATGACGGCTCGTGCAACATCGCCGTGACCTTCGAGATCGGCACCGACCAGGACCTGGCGGCGGTGGAAGTGCAGAACCGCCTGTCGATCGCCGAGCCGCAACTGCCCCAGGAGGTGACGCGCCAGGGGATCACCGTGGTCAAGGCCTCCACCAACATCCTGGGCGTGGTGGCGCTGGAGTCGCAGTCGGGCGAGTACGATGAGCTGTTCCTGAGCAACTACGCCACCATCAACCTGCTGGACCGCCTCAAGCGCGTTCCCGGTGTGGGCGATGCGATGGTGTTCGGCAACAAGAACTACTCGATGCGCATCTGGCTCGACCCCGACCGCCTGGCCCTCAAGGGCATGACGGTTTCGGATGTGACCGCGGCCCTGCGCGACCAGAACGCGGTCTTCCCCGCCGGCACGGTGGGACAGCGCCCCACCGAGGAGCCGGTCGAGCTGACGCTGCCGGTGCTGACCCGCGGCCGGCTGAGCGAGGTGGCCGACTACGAGAACATCATCCTCCGCGCCACCCCCGAAGGCGCGATGGTGCGGCTGAAGGATGTGGCGCGCGTCGAGCTGGGCGCCCAGAGCTACAGCATGGGGGCCCGTCTCAACGGCCGGCCGACCGCCTCGATCCTGGTCTACCTGCAGGTCGGCGCCAATGCCCTGGCGGCGATGGAAGGCGTGCGCGCGGAGTTGGCCGCCGCCCAGCAGGATTTCCCCGCCGGCGTGCGCTGGCTGATCCCTTACGACACCACCACCTTCATCGGCGAGTCGATCGCCGAGGTGGTCAAGACCCTGCTGGAGGCGGTGGTGCTGGTGATCGTGGTGGTGTTCGTGTTCCTCCAGTCGTGGCGGGCCACGCTCATTCCACTGCTGGCGGTGCCGGTGGCGGTGATCGGCGCGTTTGCGGGCATGCTCGCGCTGGATTTCTCGATCAATACCCTGACGCTCTTCGGCCTGGTGCTGTGCATCGGCATCGTGGTGGATGATGCCATCATCGTCGTCGAGAACGTCGAGCGCCTGATGCACGATGAAGGCCTGCCCCCGCGCGAAGCGACCATCAAGGCGATGAACCAGGTCACCGGGCCGGTGATCGCCATCGTGCTGGTGCTGGCGGCGGTCTTCGTGCCGGTGGCGTTCCTCGGCGGTTTCACCGGGCAGATGTACAAGCAGTTCGCCGTGACCATCGCCATCTCGGTGGCGATCTCCGGCCTGGTGGCACTGACACTCAGCCCGGCGCTGAGCGCCATGATTCTGCGTCCCGGCCACGGTGAGAAGAACATTGTGTTCCGCGGCTTTGACCGCTTCTTCGGCTGGTTCACCAATGGCTATGTGCGCGGGGCGCGCTGGGCCATCCGTGGCTGGGTGGTGACACTGATCATCTTCGGGCTGATCTGCTTTTCCATGTTCCGCATGCAGAAGGCGGTGCCCGGCGGCTTCCTGCCCGAGGAAGACCAGGGCTTCCTGATTGCCGCGATCCTGCTGCCCGATGGCGCTTCACTGGATCGCACCCAGCAGGTTGTGAACCAGGCCGAGTCGTTCTTCATGGAACATGGCGCGGTGGAGAACGTGACCGCGCTAGTGGGGTTTGACCTTCTGGCCGGGGGCGCTTCCAGCACCAACGCGGGCGTGCTGTTCATCACCCTCAGGCCATTCGAGCAGCGCACCGATCCGGCCCTCAGCGCCAAGGCACTGGTAACCGATGCCCAGGCCCTGTTCGGCACCGTCACCGATGGCATGGTGTTGACCCTCAACCCGCCGGCCATCCCCGGGCTGGGCGTGCGCTCCGGCTTCACGCTGGAAATCCAGCAGCGCGGTGGCGGCACGGTCGCCGAGCTGTTTGAAGCGACCAACCGGTTTCTCGACGCGGCCCGCCAGGACCCGATCCTCACCGGGCTGAACGCAACCCTGCGCGTGTCGCTGCCGCAGGTCTTCGTGGATCTCAACCGTGAGAAGACGCGGATGATGGGCGTGCGCCTGGCCGATGTCTTCGAGCCGATGCAGGCGTATTTCGGCTCACTGTACGTCAATGACTTCAACCGCTTTGGGCGCATCTGGCGCGTGCAGGTGCAGGCGGAAAGCCAGTTCCGCAATGTGCCGCAGGACATCGAGCGCATCTATGTGCGAAACGAGCGCGGAGAGATGGTGCCGCTGTCGGCCGTTGTCAACACCTCGTTCCGCGTCGGTCCCAACGTCGTCAGCCGCTACAACGGCTTTCCCGCCATTGAAGTGACCGGCGCTCCGATCGAGGGACGCAGCACCGGCGAAGCGATGGAGCGGATCCGCCAGATCACCGCCCAGACCCTGCCGCCGGGCTACGGCATCGAGTGGAGCGGCGCCAGCTACCAGGAAATCAAGGCCGGCAACCAGGCGCCAATCGTGCTGGGCTTCGGGCTGCTGGTGGTGTTCCTCGTGCTGGCGGCCCAGTACGAGCGCTGGTCGCTGCCGGTGGCGGTGCTGCTGACGATCCCGATCGCCATCCTGGGGGCGCTGCTGGGGGTGTGGCTGCGCGGCTATACGCAGGACATCTATTTCCAGATCGGCCTGCTGGTGCTGGTGGGCCTGGCAGCCAAGAATGCCATCCTGATCGTTGAGTTCTGCGTCGACCTGCGGCGACAGGGGATGTCGATCATCGAGGCAGCGCTGCACGCGGCCCGCCTGCGCTTCCGCCCGATTGTCATGACCTCGCTGGCGTTCATCCTGGGCGTGGTGCCGCTGGCCATCGCCACCGGCGCGGGCGCTGCCGGCCGCCGCTCGATCGGCACCGGTGTCATTGGCGGGATGCTGGCCGCCTCCTTCGTCGCCATCTTCTTCGTCCCGGTTTTCTACGTGCTGATCCAGCGCATCACCGAGCGCTGCTGGGGCCGGCGGGCCATCGACACCCATTGCGATGATGATCCCGCTGATCCCGTCGCCCTGCCCGCGCCAGGGCATGGATGAGGGCGCGTTCAGGGTATGCAAAGTGTTCCACGTGGAACGATGTATCGGGAGGGCTGCCCGGTGGCTATCAAAACCACAACAGGTAGTGGATGGGTCAGCGGCGCGCCATATTTTAGTGCATGTTCCACGTGGAACAATTGCGCGTTCCACGTGGAACATTCGCGCGCTGCATGGTCTGCCCGAGCGGGCGCCTCAGTGAGCACCTTCCTGAACGTCAAACCCTGCGCCCCTTCGCCTGAACCCCTGCCCCCCAACATCATCTCATCTTCGCCCAATGCGGATGGCGGGCCAGGCGGGATTCGATGTCGCGGAAGGCTGTGAGCGAGCGTTTGAGCTTTGCGTAGACATCGCCGGCGATGCTGTAGCCCTGGAAGCCGATCCAGCCCTGGTAGCCGATGCGCTGCAAATGCCCGATGAGGGCGAAGTTGTCGAGTTCTCCCTCATCCAGCGGTTCGATGGTAGCCTTCCCGGCCACGCCGTTGGGCGATTTGCGGCTGCCGCACAGATTCACCTGCCGGAGCCATGGCCGGGCGGCATCCAGGCGGGCAAACAGGTCCTGCCCATCGGCCGCGAACCAGTGGAAGGCGCAGAACATCGCCCCCAGGTTCGGATGCTGAAGCCGCTCGCACAGCCGCACCGCATCCTCAACCCGCTCCAGCCAGGCGTTGATGTGCGGATACAGAAAAAGCTGGATACCGCGCTTCCCGGCGACCTCCAGCAGGCTCTCCAGGTATGCTGCGGCCGCATCATCTCCGCGCGGGTCGGAGCTGCCGATTCCATCGCGGTTGCGGATGGTGGCGATTTCGATGGCGTTGCACCCTTCCAGCGTCTCCACCAGCCGGCGGATGCGCTGTCGCTCGGGGTGATCGGCCGGTGCCCAGGGGTCGATGGTCACATAAACCGCCGCCACTTCCAGCCCGTGTCGTTGGCGCACCTGCGGCACGCGCTCCAGGTCCGCCCATGCCTGCTCGCTCCAGAGCGTGAGATAAGTCCCCTCATACCCCAGCTCCCGCAGCATCTCACAGCGCACATCAAAGTCGTAATTGCCGTGAGGCGTGAAGAAGCAGGTGTCCATTGCGTAAACGCGGTAGGCCATGGCGGCTCCTTGGCAAAGGGTCAGGCGATGAGGTGAGTACAGGAGCAGGGCCGCAAGCCTCCGCGCGGCCCTCGCCCTTGCGCCCGCCGATGCCTGAAAGTAGGGCAAGACCCCTGCGCCGCCAAGACCGCCCGGAAAGAATCGGCCTTCTTCGGCAGCCGGTGTTTTATCCGGCCCGTGAGCGATCAGTCGCTTGCCTCAATCCCCAGGTCCTTGACCTTCTTATTGAGTGTGTTGCGGTTGATGCCGAGGAAGTCGGCAGCGCGGGTCTTGACGCCGCCGCACTTGCTGAGGGCGCGCTCAATCAGGGCGGCCTCGATCTGATCGATGACGAGCTGATGAATCTGCCCTTCGCGCAGCTCGTAGTCGGCGACGGCCTGCTCGGCCAGGCGGCGGGTGAGGGTTTCGATGCTCTCGCTGCTCTGGGTCTGTCGGCGCTGCTGGGCAAACATGCGCACGCTCAGCGGCAGGAGTTCTTCGGTGAAATCCTCATCGCGCGATAACACCACCGCCCGCTCGATCGCATTCTCCAGCTCGCGCACGTTGCCCGGCCAGGGGTAGCGCAGCAGCACGTTGAGCATGTCACGGCTGATGCGGCGCAGCTTGCGGTCGTTGATCTGGTTGTACTTGTCGAGGAAGTAGTCGATCAGCCGCGGGATATCCTCACGGCGGTTGCGCAGCGGCGGCAGGTAGATGCTGACGACGTTGAGCCGGTAAAACAGGTCTTCGCGGAAATTGCCGCGGGCCACTTCTTCCTGCAGATCGACGTTGGTGGCCGCGATCACGCGCACATCCACCTTGACGGTAGAGGTATCGCCGACGCGCTCGAACTCGCGCTCCTGCAACACGCGCAGCAGCTTGACCTGGAGCTGCGGCTCCATGGTGCCGATCTCATCGAGAAAAATGCTGCCGCCATCGGCCGCCTCGAAACGCCCAACCTTATCGCGGATAGCGCCGGTGAAGCTGCCTTTGACATGTCCGAACAGCTCGGATTCCAGCAGCGTGCTGCTCATGGCGCCGCAGTTGACGCGCACGAACGGCTTATCCCGCCGGGGTGAGTTGTAGTGGATGGCCTTGGCGATCATCTCCTTGCCGGTGCCGGTTTCACCCAGCAGCAGCACGGTGGCACGGCTGTTGGCGACCTGCCCGACCGTGGCGAACACCTCGTGCATGGCCGGGGAGTCGCCGATGATGTTCTCGAAGCGGTATCGATCGCGCACCTGGGCGCGGAGCTGCTCGTTTTCCTCCAGCAGCTCTTCCTTTTGCCGCATGACCATGCGGTTGATCTGCACGGCCTGGCCGAGGAAGGTGGCGAGGATGCCGAGGAAGGCATGGTCCTTGGCCAGTTGTTCCTGGGTGGCCAGCGGGCGGTCGATACTGAGGGCGCCGGCGGTACGGCCTTCGATCTTGATGGGGACGCACAGGAAACTGATCGGCTCGGTGGTTTCTCCCCGCAGCCGGCCGGTGCGGTTGAGGAAATCCGGCTCCTGGCGAATGTCCTGCACGATGCGGGAGCGTCCGGTGGCAACGACATTTCCCGTGATCCCCTCACCGAGGGCATAGCGGGCGCGGTCAATCTCCTCCTTGGTCAGCCCCACTGCTGCTTCCGTGCGCAGTCGACCGGTCGATTCATCCAGCATCACCAGCGACCCACGGTGCATATCCATTTTATCTGACACGAGTTGCATCATTTGCTGGAATGCCTCGCGCAGGTCCAGAGTAGAGGAAAGAATCTGGCTGATTTCTGTTAGGGTGGCGATTTCGTGGTCAGTTGACAGAACAGTTGCATGCTCGGCAGGCGGATGATCGGACGACATGCCCATATCATACGCACTGGTGTTTTATTGAGCAATACGCGCTGCGTGAAGTATGGCCGGGGCAAGAGTAAGATGCGTCCGTTTGCCTTCGCAGACGGTGCGGATGCCGGAAGCGGCGGCGGGTCACATACCAGGAGCTGGACATGGCAAGCGTGAATTGGGGCATCCTTGGCGCAGGGGCAATCGCCAAGGCCTTCGCCAAGGGGATCAAGGGATCGAAGACGGGCAAGCTGGTGGCCGTCGCCTCGCGCGACCAGGCCCGGGCTGAGGCGTTCGCCAAAGAGCACGCCGACAGCACCTGCCGCTGTTACGGCGGCTACGAAGCCTTGCTGGCCGATGCGGATGTGCAGGCGGTGTACATCGCCACTCCACATCCCATGCACGCCCCCTGGGTCATCAAGGCGGCTGAGGCGGGGAAGCATGTGCTGGTGGAAAAGCCTGCCGGCGTCAACGCGGCCCAGGTAATGGCCATGATCGAAGCCTGTCGGGTCAATGGCGTGCTGTTCATGGAAGCATTTATGTACCGCTGCCACCCGCAGACCCAGAAGCTGGTGGAGATCCTGCGCGAGAAGACGATCGGCGAGGTGCGGCTGATCCAGGCTACCTTTGGCTTCCAGGCCGGGTTCAATGCCGACAGCCGCCTGTTCGCCAACGACCTGGCCGGCGGCGGGCTGCTGGATGTAGGCTGCTATGCGGTGTCGATGTCGCGGCTGATCGCCGGCGCTGCCCTGGGACAGACCGCCCCAGCCGAGCCGACCGAGGTGAAAGCTGTCGGGCACCTGGGCCCAACCGGTGTCGATCACTACACCGTCGCAAGCCTGAAGTTCCCCGGCGAGATCGTCGCGCAGCTTGCCACGGCGGTGCAGCAGAACATGGAAAATGTCGTCCGCATCTTCGGCGATGCCGGACGAATCATCCTGCCCGATCCGTGGGTGGCCGACCGCATGAAGCCCAACCAGGGGAAGATCATCATTCACAAGAATGGTGAAGAGCCGCGCGAGCTCACACTCGACGCCGACAACACCACCTTCGGCCTGGAGATCGACTTTGCCGGCCGGGCCATCCTGGACGGCAGGACCGAGGCGGCATACCCCGCCATGACCCCCGATGATACGCTCGGCAATCTGCGCACGATGGACCGCTGGCGCGAATCGATCGGGCTGGTCTACGAAATGGAAAAGCCGGGCAAGATCGGCACGATCACCGGCCGGCCGCTGGCGGTCGCCCCGAAGCACAATATGCGCTACGGGCAGGTGCCCTTCCTCGACAAGCCGGTCAGCCGGCTCATCATGGGGTGCGACAACCAGCCGAACCTGCCGCACGCGGCGGTGATGTTCGATGACTGGTTCGAGCGCGGTGGCAATGCCTTCGATACCGCCTACATCTACGGCGGCGGCAGGCAGGAAATCCTGCTTGGCCAGTGGATCGCCACCCGCGGCGTGCGCGACCAGGTGGCGGTCATCGTCAAGGGCGCCCATACCCCCTTCTGCACCCCACTGGACATCAAGCGCCAGCTCCAGACCAGCCTTGAGCGGCTCCAGATCGACCACGCCGACATCTACATCATGCACCGCGACAACCCCGACATTCCGGTCGATGAGTTTGTCGATGTGCTGAACGAGCAGGTGAAGGCCGGGCTGATCAAGACCTTCGGCGGCAGCAACTGGACGATCGAGCGCTTCGCCGCCGCCAACGAGTACGCGAAGCGCAAGGGCCTGCAACCCTTCTCGATCCTGAACAACAATTTCAGCCTCGCGCGGATGGTCAACCCGGTGTGGGGCGGCTGTGTGGCGGCCAGCGATCCCGAAAGCCGCAAGTGGCTGAAAGAGACGCAGACGGTCGAGTTCAGCTGGTCCAGCCAGGCCCGCGGGTTCTTCATCCCCGAGATCACCTCACCGGACAAGACCGACGATGCCGAGAAGGTGCGAAGCTGGTACAGCGAGGATAACTTCCAGCGCCAGGCCCGCGCGATCGAGCTGGCCAAGAAGTACAACGTCCTGCCGATCAACATCGCGCTGGCCTACGTTCTCTGCCAGCCCTTCCCTACCTTCGCCCTCATCGGCCCGCGCACGCTGACCGAGACGCGCACCACCCTGCCGGCACTGGATATCCAGCTCAGCGAGGAGGAACTGAAGTACCTGAACCTGGAGGATTAAACCAGCCGCCAGGACGACCAGGGCACTCGGGTAAGGATTCGCCGCAGATAAACCGGATGCGCACCGTTTATCGATGCCAATCCGTGTTCATCTGCGGCGATTTTTTCTTTCCCGGGCGGCTTGGCAGCCCTGGCCTTCATTCCTGCGCAGTGGCCTCATCCCATGCCTTGCGCCAGTGGGCGGCGATGCGGATCACGGCCACGGCCTGCAGCTCCGCTTTCATCTCCGCAACGCTCACCCTCCGTCCTGCCCAGTCGCCTTCGAAAGCGTAGAACGCATCGGTGTCGAGGACGCCCTGCTCTCCAGTTCGCCCGCTTTGCTGATCGGGCTTCCACGCGGCCCGGGCGGCGTGGCCGATGAGCGGCAACGCGCTGTAGGCGTGCATCGAGCTCTGCACCGATCCGATCCACACATCGCTCATCGTCGCCGGGTCCTCGATGGTTTTCAGCTTTGCCATCAGCAGGTCCCACACCCGCCGGCGGGTGTCGGGATAGTCCGCCCAGTCATCATCCACCGGCTTGTATTCCATCTGGGCATGCACATCGGGGGCACTGGCCGGATCGGGGAAAAACGAGCGGCTCTTGTAGTCCACGGTTGCGTGATGCGGCTGGAGATTGTCGGCAACATAGTGCGCCAGACAGCCCGCCCACCGCGCAGCGTGATCATCGCGCGGGAACTGCCCCGGCTTGTCCATGAGCCGGCCTGCGCGGATCGACTTCACCAGTTCGCCATAGGCTTGTTCGATGCGAAACGGCAGCATGCCGGCCTGCTGATAGCGTGGATCCGCCGGATCGCGGGACACCTGCTCCAGCGCCGGCCGGGCGCTGCCATCCGGCTTGTATTGAGGCTTGTCCTGCCCCTGCTGATTGGGATCGAAAAACTCCAGGTCGATGTAATGCAGCAGGCGCTCGTGGACGCCGAACGGCGATACCGTCTCCTGCGGCCGCATCGTCATGGCCCGCAGGTCCGGCACCACCGCCCAGAACGCCGCCCCATCCACCCCGCGCGGGAACACGCCCTGCCGCGCATGCAGATACCACGCCCGCAGGCTCGCCTCATCCAGCGGCCCGGGCACCACCTGCCGCAGCCATGCCTTCATCTCCGGCGGTGTCCGCTCATCATCCAGCAGCCAGGCCGCCGCCAGGCGCGTCAGCAGGATGTGTTCCTTGGTACTCCAGGCCCATGCCGGCCCGGCCAGCCACAACAGCAGGACAACAACGGATGCAATGCGCTTGGTCATACCCCCTAACGATATCCACCGCCCGGCCGCTTGTCCGCGCCCGCGCACCATCCGCGCGCAGCAACGCAAGGTAAAGCCGGTTCCGAATCAGTAGCCGCACACGTGACACGGTTTTTCAAACCGAGCCATCGGCGCCTGGCGCCACAGGTCTGTGGCAGCACAGCGTCAGCCCCATCACAGTGACTGAAGCCGCGGGCGCACCCCAGCAAGCAGACTGTCGCCTTCCTCCTCGAACAGATCCACTCCCGGCCGGTCCTGTATGAGGACCCGGTCGCTGAACACCGGCGGCCGCAGTGACATTGACCCCACCGGCTCGGCCGGCATCACCGGGTCGGCGGCTGCCACCGCGCTGGCCCCTTTCAGTGGATCCCACATCTGCACCGGGATGCGCCCAGCGAACTTGCGGTCATAGGGGATGACATCGACATCATGATGAACGCGGCTGTCCTCGATGATG
>CAYNMV010000004.1:90106-99991 GCA_964398315.1 uncultured Tepidisphaeraceae bacterium
GCGGTCATAGGGGATGACATCGACATCATGATGAACGCGGCTGTCCTCGATGATGTCGGTCAGAAAGACGTACCCGGCATCCGGCCAGACCTGTACCACATCCGGCAGACCTGCCACCGCCTGGTGCAATTGATCGATGCTTACCCCCTCACTCAATATCACGCGAACGGTAACCGTCCGCTCGCCGAAGCGCGGCTCATATTCGGATGCAAACGGGGCCTGCACCTCCAGTTCCAGCCCCAGGCCGGCCACCATCTCGTGATAGTTTGGCGGCACGGGCGGCAGCCAGACATCGCCGGGCTGCAAATCCAGGTCATCCGGCGGGAATGGCCCGCCGGCGTCGAACCGGAACTCGATGCTCCATGCCCCGCGCTGGGTCCACTGCTCCTGGCCGTTCCAGATGATCTTCTCGTAACCTCGCTCGATCATCACCTCATCCGGCGGATAGCCGCGCACCCACCAGCGGTCGCCGTTTTCATTCTCCAGCAGCTTCCACCCGGCCTCCACCAGCGCTGAGGCGTCCATCTTCGGCTGTGCGATCATCTGCCCCGTGGCGGGATCAAACGGGATGAACGGCGTGATGACATTGGTGGCTCCAGACAGCAGCCTGCGCGGCTCCAGTGATTCGATCAGCCCCTGCATGGTTCTCTCCCATAGCGCATGTGAATACCGAACTCTACCTCCTAGGGACACCGCCGTCGTCGTTCCGATTACAGAAAGATCCGTCTTTGCATCTGGCCGCGACCCGTTGGACAGCCGCGCCAGGCGGATTAGACTGCACGCCTTACCCAGCTTTCGGAGACTATTGCCCATGATCGACCCCCGCATGACCCGCCTGGCCGATGTCCTCATCAACTACTCCTGCGCGGTGAAGCCCGGCGAGAACCTCCTCATCGAGGCCATCGACATCCCGCACGAATTCACCCGCGAACTGGTGCGCACCTGCGCAGCCGCCGGCGGACGGCCGCTGGTGCTGCTCAAGAGCAACCAGATCAACCGGGCGCTGATGCAGGTGGGCACGCAGGAACAGTGGGACATCATCGCCGATGTCGAGCGCCGGCAGATGGAGCAGATGCAGTGCTACCTGGGCGTGCGCGGCAGCACCAACATCAGCGAGATGTGCGATGTGCCGGCCGAGAAGCAGAAGCTGTACGAGCAAACCGTGTGGCACCGCGTGCACCACGAGATCCGCGTGAAGAAGACGCGCTGGTGCGTGCTGAGGTGGCCCACCCCGAGCATGGCGCAGATGGCCGAGATGAGCACCGAGGCGTTCGAGGATTTTTACTTCAACGTCTGCACGCTGGATTACGCGAAGATGAGCCGGGCGATGCAGCCGCTGATCGACCTGATGAACCGCACCGACCGCGTGCAGCTCAAAGGCCCTGGCGACACCGACCTGACCTTCAGCATCAAGGACATTCCCGCCATCGGCTGCGACGGGAAGCTGAACATCCCCGATGGCGAGGTCTTCACCGCACCGGTGCGCGAGAGCGTCAACGGCATCATCCACTTCAACTGCCCCACCATCTACCGTGGCACCACCCACAGCGATGTGCGGCTGGTCTTCCGCGATGGCAAGATCATCGAGGCCACCAGCACACAGACGGAAAAGCTGAATGAGGTGCTCGATGCCGATGCGGGCGCCCGCTACGTCGGCGAGTTCGCCATCGGCTTCAACCCGTACTGCACCAGGCCGATGAAGGACATCCTGTTCGATGAGAAGATCGCCGGCAGCATCCATTTCACCCCCGGCTCCTGCTACGATGAGGCCAGCAACGGCAACAAGAGCCAGATCCACTGGGACCTGGTCATGATCCAGCGCCCCGACTACGGCGGCGGCGAGATCCGCTTCGACGACCAGGTCATCCGCAAGGACGGTCTGTTCACGCTGCCCGAACTGCAGGATCTGAACCCCGACCGGCTGAAATAGCAGCAAGGGCTGAACAACGCAGCGGCAAGCGCTGAACTGCCGCACCGCTTTCCTGTTCATCGGTGTGCATCTGTGGCAGAATCCTGCCTGATGCCCGCCACCTCGCGCCTGCTCGCGATCGGAGATATTCATGGGTGCGCCTATGCGCTCGATGCGCTGCTGGCGGCGGTGGATCCGCAGCCGCGGGATCAGGTGGTAACGCTGGGTGACTACGTCGATTGGGGCCTGGATAGCTGCGGGGTGCTGAACCGGTTGCTGCGGCTGGGGGAGCGCTGCCGGCACATCGCACTCCGCGGAAATCACGAGGAGATGATGCTCGCCGCCCGCGAGGACAAGACCAGCGAGCAGTTCTGGCTCAACTGCGGCGGCGATGCCACGCTCATCTCCTACTCCCCTTTCGATGATGACGGCACGCTGGCGGATGTGCCGGATGATCACTGGGATTTCATGGCCAATGTCTGCCGCGATTACTGGGAAACCGACACCCACATCTTCGTCCACGGCGGCCTGAAGCCGGATGAACCGGTCCACCGCCAGCATCCCTCGGTGCTGCGCTGGCTCACGCTCGATCAGCTGCGGCCCCACTGCTCGGGCAAGACCATCATCTGCGGACATACCCCCCTGCCCGATGGCAAGCCGCGCGACCTGGGCTACGCCATCGCCATCGACACCGGCGCCCACAATGGCGGCTGGCTCACCTGCCTGGATGTGCTGAACCGGATCGTCATTCAGGCCAGCGAACGCCGTGAGGTGAGACGGTTGGCACTGTGAGTGGCAATCATCTCAGGGTAAACGCATCCGACTCGGTGTCGTCGATGAGCTTGCATCAGCGCGGGATTCCGGGCCTATGCCCGCACGGTGCGCAGGCGGAACATCTCGCGGATGAGGGCCTCGGTGCCGGTGAGCTTGTCGTTGGATGCCCGGGCGCGTTCCAGCAGCGCTTCGGCGGCCTCGCGGCGCTCGCCGAGCGCCATCAGCGCCTGGATGGCATCTTCTTCATCGGGGGTGTGGCGGCCGCGGCCGGCCGGGGCCATCTTGCGCTCAACGCCGGCGAGGATGAACTCCTGCACCTTGCCGGACAGCTCGGCCACGATCTGCTCGGCCATCCGCTTGCCAATGGCGGGAAGTTGCACCAGGAACCGCGCATCCTTGTTCTCGATGGCGGCGGCGATATCGCTGGCCGGGAAGGTGAACGCCTTGAGCGCCTTCTTCGGCCCGATTCCCTTCACCGTGATGAATTTCTGGAAAAAGCGCTTGTCCTCCGGGCGGAGAAACCCAAGCAGCCGCGGCTCCATGTTCCCGCCGCCGCTGTCGCCTTCCACATACATCAGCGTGTGGAAGGTGATTGTTTCGCCCATCCCGGCCTGCAGGAACGGCAGATCCGCCGCCGGCACCATCAGTTCGCACACAATCGGCCCCACCTCCAGGTGAACACGATCATCCTCAACCTGTTTCAGCGTACCGGTGATGGCGGAAATCATGGCGGGTGGACTTGGCGCGAAGGACCATTAACGACGACGGGACAAATGAGCAAAAACAAGACAAGACACAGAAGTCACGTACCGTACATTTGCTGAACGATCATAGCCGCTCAAACCGGCTGGGGCAACTGCACGGCAGGCTTTGCCTGCCCGGGGGGAAGAGAGGTCAAACCCGGCAACGGCGGCGTACTGCGCACCTTGCTGCCGCGGCGGTGGAGATGAGTATCCCCCGGCATACAATCATCACCCCGCAACGGGAGCATGATGGCGGTGAGTTGGAAACACCTGGCGGATTGGGCGAAGCATCGCCCGGCAGCGCTGCGCCTGGCCGACCGGATGGGCCGCGGCCGGGGACGGCTGCGCTGGCTGGACCATCTGGGCACCTGTCCTCCCGCCCCGCTCACGCCCGATCTGTCCGGCTGGGCCGACCATACGCTGGCCGCCGCCTGGATCGGCCATGCCACCGTGCTGCTGCGAATGGAGGGGTACACGATCCTGACCGACCCGGTTTTCGGCCCGCGTGTCGGCGTCGGGCTGGGCCTGCTGACCGGCGGGCCAAAGCGCCTGACCGCCCCGGGACTGCGGCTCCGGCAATTGCCGCGCATCGATCTGCTGCTGCTCTCGCATGCCCACTTTGACCACCTCGATCGCCCCACCCTGCACCAGTTGGATCGATCGGTGCCGATCATCACCGCCCACCATACGCGCGACCTGCTGGTTGACCTGGGCTTCCAGCGGGTAACAGAACTGCGCTGGGGCGAAAACTGCCAGCCGCTGCCGGGGCTGACCCTCACTGCCCGCAAGGTCAATCACTGGGGCGCGCGCACTTTCTATGACCATCACCGGGGATTTAATGCTTACCTCATCGAATCTCCCAATCGTCGCGTGCTGTTTGGCGGTGACAGCGCCTATCACGACTATTACGCCGACCTGCGCCACATCGACCTGGCGCTGTTGGGGATCGGCGCGTACAACCCGTGGGAGGCCGCCCACGCCACCCCCGAGCAGGCGCTGGCGATGGCGGATCATTGCCGGGCCGAGCGCATCGGACCGATCCATCACTCCACCTTCAGGCTGAGCCACGAACCGATGGCCGAGCCACTGGAGCGCCTGCTGGAAGCGGTCAGCGATGAACAGCGCATCATCGCCCCGCACATCGGCGGGCTGTGGGTGCAGTCATAGGCCAGCGCAAAAGCGGTAGACCCAGCCCAACTGTCCTGAAAACCCGCGCCACGGGCCTGTCCATCGGCCTGCAAACGCCCTCGATCCCAAACCATGCCCTGCCGGATGCCCAAGCACGACAATCTGCCATGGGCGGGACATCCTGTCGGAGAGCGATGAGGGCCGCACCACCCTGTCGCATAAGCGGGCCCTGGCATTGCATTTGTTTACACGGCTGGGTCCGCGGGATTGTCCCGCGAATAGCCTTTCACAAAGCCGTTTGGCAAAGGAGATCCACATGAAATGGCTGCTCACACTGGCCGCGGTCGGCCTGCTCGGAGGGATGATGGTGGGATGTAAGGCATCAGCGGAGGTGGGCGATGATGATCCCGATCTTCGCTCCAGCCGCACCGAGATTCGACGCGATGACGATTCCTATCGCAAAACCACCATCCGCCGCGACTCCGATGGCGACCGGACCGTCAAGACCGAAATCCGCCGCGAGGACTAAGAATTGCCCCTTCGGGAGATTTAAGCGGTTTGCAGGTTGATGCACGCCTGTGACACTGGTGTTCGACCCGTGCAGAGGGCGTTGCCAGTACGGGTTGAAAACCCGTGCCACGAAATACGGTGTGTATCAGCCTGCAAACCGCTCTGCGCAGAAAGCACGTTCAATCGCCCGATCAGTCAACCCCCTTCCATACCGGCGCCTTCCGCTTACCCGTTCGCCAGGGACTCCAGCGGCACGATGGGGTCTTTGAACTGTTCCTCCCGACCGGTGACATCAACCCGCTGGCGGACCAGCCAGGCCAGGTCGGGCTGTTCGCCATCCGTGCGCAGCGACAGCACCTGCGACACGCGGCTCTGGTCATCCAGGCCCAGTTCGATAAAGGCCGCGGCATTGCCGTTGGGCAGGCCGCGGATCAACCGCCGTTCCACGCGCCGTGATTCACCCCAGGCATGAAGCGACAGGTCAAAGACCTCGCTGAAGAAGAAGCTCACGTGGTTGTAGGCTTCATTCGCCCCGGCCATGTTGCGGCCGGCCAGCCGGCCGGTCTGGATGGCATGGTCCCAGTGATCGAACAGCCGATGCTTGCCAAACAGCGGATCGTAGATGGCCGCGCAGTCGCCGGCGGCGTAGATATCGGGAACACTGGTGCGGGCATGCTCATCGGTCAGGATCGCCCGCTCGGCCTCGATGTTGGTGCTGCGCAGCAGGTCCTTGTTGATGCGCATGCCCACCGCGGCCACGACCAGGTCGGTCGGGATCACCTCACCACCGGCCAGCACCACCCGCTGCACCCGCCCATCCCCCTCCAGGGCAGTCGCTCGATGCAGGGTATGAACCGTAACGCCGTGCGATTCAAGATGGCGGATCAGGAAACGCCCGATGCTTTCGCCGGCAAACCGGGTCCACGGATAGGCATCGGCACAGATCAGATGCACCGCCAGCCCCAGGCGCGTCAGCGTGGCGGCAATCTCCACCCCCAGGACCCCGGCGCCGATGACGGTGGCAATCCCCCGGCCGCGCTCATGCTTGCGCCCCTCGTTCAGGGCCTGCTCAATGCCGTGCTGCATGCGGTCGGCATCATCCAGCGTGCGGAGGAAGTAGATGTTGGGGAACTCATCCCCCGGCAGATCAAGCGGGCGGGGTGAGCCGCCGGTGGCGATCAACAGCTTGTCAAAGCTGATTTCCTGCCCATCGTCAACCGCAACCGACTTGCGCGCGGTGTCCACATGCACCGCCCGCCGACCGGTGCGCAGCTCGATGTGATTCTGCGCGAACCACTCGGGCGGCTGGGTGAACAGCGACCGCTTCTCCTGCCCGCCGGCCAGGAACGATTTACTCAGCGGCGGGCGGTGATACGGACGGATCGGCTCCTGCGTGATCAGCATCAGCGTCCCCTGGCGATCCAGCGCGCGGATCGCCTCGGCCGCCGCACTACTGGCCACACCACCGCCAATCAGCAGATATTTCACATGCCGGTTCATAAGACTTCTTCAGCAGATTGCTCAAAGCAGATTGCTTAAAGCAGATTGCTTAGCTTTTAAGCAAGACCTATGGGTGTCCAACCAATTATTGGACGCCCACAGGCACGGAGCAAACCAAATGCCGTTGAACGGGCCACCCGCGCCGCCCTGCGGTGCGCCCCGGCGGCTTTCCTTCGCAATCATCATCGCATCGGGGTAGACTTTCCCATCGAGCTGATGCGATGGAAGAAGCTGCACGACGATATGCCCGCTGGGTGCTGACGGTGCACGTGATCCTGCTTGCGGGCGTGCTGATTCTGGTCTACGCCGCCACGCGCGAGACCTACCAGCGCGCCCGCGCGCAGGTGTTGGCGCAGGCCCGGCAGCGCCAGGAACTACTGGCCGGACAGACCGCCCAGGCCATCCAGGAGCACTACAGCGCGATCCTGGCCAATCTCCACCTGATCAAGCGGATGGAAGAAGCCGAGGCTGCCGCAGGGAGGGGAACCCTTGCCGGCCCCGCAGACGACTCCAACGCGGGAAGCAGCGCGGGGCACCGATTCAATGAGCGCCTGCCGGCGTTGCGCATGGCAACGACCCTCTGGAGCCAGCTTGAAGGCCGGGCCGAGCAACTTTTCGTTGTCCGGCGTCATGACATGCAGGTGGGGTTTGCCCTGCCGCCCGGATCGCGCCCGCAGGCCGAGGCGATCCTCGACTATGCCCGCCCCTGGCTGCTGACCGTCAGCAAGCCGGTGGTCAGCGATTTCTTCCGCCTGGGCAGCGGCGGCGCCAACCTGGTCGCCGTCCCCTTCTTCGAGGACTACCTGATCGTGGCGGTTGTGCCGATCCAGGTCATCGAGCAGCGCTTCCTCGATGCCGTCAACCGCGAGGCCACGATGTCGGCCTCCCTGCTCGATGCTGCCGGGCACACCATGGCCACGTCCGATCAGGCGCTGGTCGGCGGCAATGTCTACCGGGATCTGCACGATCCACCTGCGCTGCGCCTGCTCGAGGCTTACATGGCCCATCCCAGGATGACCACGGCCCAGCTCGAAGAGCCGCTGGAGGTGGGCCAGACCGTCCTGCCGCCGCGCATGGTCACGGCGGTGCCGATTTTCCTCGATCAGCCATCGGAAATGGGGGCCACTGGCACTGCTATGAACCCGCGGCCCTGGACGCTGCTGGTTGCCTCGCACCTGTCCGAGGTGGATGCGATCGTGCGGACCTCCTTCGGGCGGGCGCTGGTCTGGGCGGTGCTGGTGGGGCTGACGCTCACGGTGATCCTGGTCTCCACCGCCATCCAGATGATCCGGGCCCGCGTGCGCCTGGAGAACCTGCGCAACGAGGCCCTTCGCCGTGAACTGGAGCAGGCCCGCCAGATCCAGCTTGCCTGGCTGCCCGCCGGCCGCCGCGAGCAGCGGCCCATTCGCATCGCCGCCGTCAACCAGGCGGCCAATCATATCTCCGGTGATTTTTACGACTGGTTCGACCTGCCGGATGGGCGCACCGTCATCACCATCGGCGATGTCACCGGCCACGGGATGTCGGCGGCGTTCCTCATGGCCACCACACAGCTCCTGGTGCGCAACACCATGCTGCGCGTGCTCGATCCCGGCGCCTGCCTTAGCGAGGTGAACCGCCAGCTCTGCAACCAGGTCTTCAACGGGCAGTTCGTCACCCTGCTGATCGTGGCGATCGATCCACAGGGCAGCCCGCGACTTGAGGCGGCAACGGCCGGGCATTTCCCGCCGCTGGTGTCCGATGGCAACGGCTTTTACCCGCTGAAGATGAAGCCGCACCTGGTGCTGGGGATCGAGCCGGATGAGCAGTTCCCCACCGAGCGCTTTGACTTGCCGGAGACTGCAAGCCTGCTGCTGTATACCGATGGCGTGCCCGATGCGGCGAACCCCGCCGGCGAGCGCTTCGGCGTGGATAACCTGCTGACGGCCCTGGCCGCAGACCAGCCCGAGCCGGCCGCATGCATCGACCGCGTCCTGGAGGCGATCGCCCGGTTTCGTGCCGATCGCGACATCGTGGATGACCTGACGATGGTCGCCGTGCGCGTTGAAGCCGCTGCCGTCCCGATCCCCGCCACCGCCGAGGCCGCGCAGATCTGACCGCACACATCATGGCATCGGCCGCCCTCCTTCAGGCAAAGCAGGCGCAAGCGAGTCCGCCAGCGCCATCCCGCCCGGCTTACTCCACCAGCATGGCATCACCGTAGCTGAAAAACCGATAGCGCTGGGCGATGGCCTCGCGGTAGATTCGGCGCTGCTCATCCAGGCCGACCAGCGCGGCCACCAGGGCAATGAGCGTGCTGCGGGGCAGGTGGAAGTTCGTCACCAGAGCGCTGACATGCTTCCAGGCATAGGGCGGGTGGATAAAGATCGATGTCTCGCTCGTCTTTGGCTCGAAGGGCTGATCGGCCGGCTGGCTCTCCAGCACGCGCGCCGAGGTGGTGCCAACGGCGATGATCCGCCGGCCCTGGCGCCGGGCTGTATTCAGGGTATCGGCCGCTTCGGATGAGATCGTATAGCGCTCGGCGTGCATCGTGTGCTCCTCCAGGGTCGGAGCGGTCACCGGCTTGAAGGTCCCCATCCCCACGTTGAGGGTGATGAACGTGCATTGCACGCCGCGCTGCTGCAACGCCTCAAAGATAGCGGGTGTGAAGTGCAGCCCGGCGGTTGGGGCGGCCACCGATTCACCTGCGCGGGCGTAGACCGTCTGATAGCGCTCGCGATCCTGTGCATCGCGCTCATCGCGCTCCCTGTGCCGCTTGATGTACGGTGGCAGCGGCATCCGCCCGACACGGCCCAGCAGGTCGGCCGCAGGTGCGGCGTCGCTCAGCTCGATCTCGTATTCACCGGCTCCGCCGATCGCAACCGGCATGGCGGTGATCTGCGGATCAGCGGCGAAATGCAGCGGCACCATGCGACTGCCCAGACCCCTCAGCATCACGCGCCAGCGGCCCGGGCTCAGTTCATGCAGGAACAACCCCTCAATGCGCCCGCCGGTGGCTTTGCGCAGTTCCAGCCGGGCCGGCAGCACGCGCGTGTCGTTCAGCACCAGCAGATCGCCCGCGCTGAGCAAATCGGGCAGCTCGGCAAAGGTGCGATGCACGATGGCGCGGGATGACCGGCGGTAATGCAGCAGCCGCGATGCCGCGCGCTGATGGGCCGGAGTCTGCGCGATCAGTTCCGGCGGCAGGTCAAAATCGAGGTCGCTGGTTCGCATCACCGGCATGATACTGACCGATGCCGGATGCCGCCGCTTCAGCGGCAGGTTTGCCGTGGGATTGCGCCAGGCGCTGGCCCCCCTGTCGAATGATTGCGATACCGCTGA
>CAYNMV010000004.1:100091-118944 GCA_964398315.1 uncultured Tepidisphaeraceae bacterium
CGGCGGGATCAGGCCGGTAGATCAAATCCTCACGCTGGCGGGCCATGGCACGGATGGCAGCGCGGGCGTCACGGTAGCCCGTGGCCTTGGGGCCGGCGGCAAGGCAGCCCAGAATGGCCGCCCCCAGCGCCACCGACTGGTCGCTCTCGGCCAGCGCAATCTTCTCCCCCAGCACATCGGCGTAAATCTGCATCAGCAGCGGCGACTTGGCCGGCAGCCCGCCACTGGCGACGAAGCGCTTCACCGGCACGCCCGCCTCGCGCAACGTCTCGACAATCCACCGCACGCCGAAGGCGGTGGCCTCCATGAGCGCGCGGTAGAGCTGCTCGGGGCGGGTATTGAGCGTCAGGCCAACGAACGCGCCGCTCAGCCGGCCATCCATCAGCGGAGTGCGGCAGCCGTTGAGCCAGTCCAGGGCGATCACCCCACCGCTGCCGGGCGGTAGCTGGGCAGCACGCTGGTTCATCTCACGGTGTGACAGGTTGAAGGTCTCAACCAGCCACGCAAAGGCATCACCCACGCTGGCCTGGCCGGTTTCATAGCCAAAAAAGCCCGGGAGGATGCCATCCTCAACCACCCCCGCCACCCCCGCGCCAAACGCCTCGATGCGGCTGTTCATCATGTGACAGGAACTGGTGCCCATCACCAGCACCATCGTGTCGGCCCCCGCCACCCCCGCGCCGGGGACGCCGGCGTGGGCATCGATAATCGCGGCGGAGACAGGAATCCCCGCCCGCAGGCCCAGCAGCCTGGCAGAGGGCTCCGAGAGCACCCCGGCCTGCCGCCCGGGGCTGAGCAGCGTGCCGGGCATCTTTTCGGTGACGACCGTGCGCATCTTGCGATGCACCGCGGCAAAATAGGCCTCGCTCGGGTAGCCGCTGTGGCTGTTCCACATCGCCTTGTAGCCGGCCTGGCAGGTGGAGCGCACGAGGTTCTGCGGCGAACAGTTGGGGAACGGCCCATCGATCAACTGCCAGACGAACCAGTCGCCGGCCTCAAGCCAGACTTCGCAGGCATCGTATACGCGCGGGGCGTGGTTAAGCGTTTCGAGGATCTTGGGAAAAAACCACTCGATACCGATGATGCCGCCGTAGCGGGCGAGCCATTTCTCCTTCCGCTCGGCGGCCACCTGGTTGATACGGTCGGTCTCGGCCTTGGCGCCGTGATGCTTCCAGAGCTTGGGCCAGGCGAGCGGCTCGGTGTCGAGGCCGGGGACAAGGCACAGCGGCGTGCCATCGGCCAGTGCAGGCAGCATCGTGCAGCTTGTGAAATCAACGCCGATGCCGATCACCTCATCGGCCGAGGCCCTGGCCGCTTTCATCGCTTTCCTGCATGCCCTGGCCGAGTCGCTGAGCCAGTCCTGCGGGTGCTGGAGGGCATAATCCGGCGGCAGCTTCTCACCGGTGGTGGGCAGCGTGTCATCGATCACGCCGTGGGCGTAATTCTGCGAGGCCTGCCCGGCGATCCGCCCATCGCGGATGTCCACCACCAGCACACGAACCGATTCGGTCCCGAAATCAAACCCCAGGGCATATCGCGCCACGATTATGATCCTCCTCAAGCGAGTCGTTGATCAGATCCGGGGCATCGTCGATACCACGGACGCGTGGAGAAGCGTGTGTCCATGCGCAAGCCACTTGTTCATCTGTGTTCATCCATGTTCACCTGTAGCGAGAGGCCTGTGCGCATGGACTCGTGGCGTTATTCTCCCTCACCCGGTGGCTTGGCGCCCTGCTGCTGGAGCAGGTGATTCAGGCGGTCGGGGGTAAGCGATTCGGCATGACCGTCGGCGAAGACGGCCCCGATCGGCGCACCGGGCCGGACATTGGCCGGGTTTTCGTAGATCAGGATCACCTTGCTGGGTTGGTGGATCTGGGCGATCTTGTCGGCCGGGCGGATGTAGATGTAGTTCGTGCTCTGGCGGATCCAGGCCGCCTGTTCCTGCGGGGTGGCGGCGAGGATCTCCGGCGGCACGGTCTGCCCGGCGGCCGGGGCAGTGAAGACGTGGGCGGTGATGTATCCGCCCTCCACCAGCTCGCCCAAATCGGCCGGGAGTTGCCCCTTATGATCATTGGCGTGCATGTACATGGCCACGCCCATCTGCCGGAGGTTGCTGATCGTCGCCACCTGCTGTGCCTGCTGGCGGGCGCGGGCCAGCGAAGGGATGAGGATGGCGGCCAGGGCCGGGTACTGGCCCATCACTGCGCTGATCTCCCCGCCGAGCATGCCGCTGAAGGGGAAGGGACTGAGCGTCTGGGCATGCCAGCCGGCATCATCCACCCAGGCGATGCGGGCGCTGGGGGTGAGGTGCTGCCGCAGATCGGCCAGCGTTGGAATCAGCATGGGCTGGCCGTCCACGCCGAACAGGTCGGCGAAGCCCATGTAGGTCTGGCCGACCATCAGCAGCGTCATGTAGCTCTGCTCGGCCGTTTCGGGGAGATTGACGAAGCTGATGGAGGTGGCCGGCTTGTCGGGCAGTTGCTTGCGAATGGCCTGGAAGGTCTCGTTGTCGAGGATCGAGCCCTCGGCCGCCGCGGCATCGAGGGCAGCGGCAACCGTCTGCGGATAGAAGCCGATGAACAGCAGGTTGCCCCTGACTGCCCACGCCGGCGTGATCAGCGGTGTCGGCAGGTAGCTGATGCGGGTGCCCTGGTGCGCGATATAGCGCAACTGCATCGACATGTTCTGCCGACGCATCGCGTTGGTGAAGACGTTGGTGGCGGCGATGGCCACGGATGACAGCGCGCGGTTCACGCGGGCCGGATCATCCGTGCGGTTGATGATCACACCGCCCAGCAGCCCCACCCCCACCTGGTCGGGCGCGATATACAGCGCCCACTCATCCCCCAGCGGCTCAAACAGGTTCTGCTGGAGATTCGTGCCCAGCGCCATCGTCGCCCCACCCATCACCTGATCGAAGGCCCTGAGCGCATCCGGCCCCATCTGCTCGGCCGCCGACCGGGCCAGCAGAAACACCCTGTTCAGGTCAAGCCGGCGGACGACGACCCAATCCGCCTGTTTCGGGATCGCCCCCAGGATTTCATCGGAGACCGGATCGGATTCAAGCAACGACACCATCCCCACATCGCGCTTGGGGGCGGCGATGAACAGATCGGTGCGCCACTGCTTGCCTTCGAAGCCGCCCGACCAGACCAGGCCGTCGAACCCTTCGCCCAGGTACATCATCGCGCGAATGATCTGTGAGTCGATGGACGAGCCATCGTCGGGCTGGTCGGCATCCTCGCCCGCCTGGTGCTGCATGACCGCCCTGGCGGTCTGGCGGCTGATCACACCGTTGACGTAATAGACAAGCGCTGGGTCCTGCTGCACCTGCGACAGGAAGCGGGTGAAGGTGGGATCAGTGCCGAGCGGCTCAACACCACCCGCGCCGGCCAGTTCCACCTGCTCTGCCGGCCGGCCGATACCGATGATGACCAGCCCATCGCGGGTGGTGAGACTCATCTCCAGATTGTTCTGCTCCAGCGACAGGGCATCCCTGAGCCGCTGGGCCACGGCATCGGCCTGTGCGCCGGCCTGGATCAGCAGCACGGCCTTCTCCTGCTGATCCCCTGCCGCACAGTAGAAGGCCGCCGGATAGCGCCAGCCGATGCGCGCAACCTGCCCGAACCGGTCCAGCGCCTCGCCCATCTGTGGCTCATGCTGCGCGAACCGCTCAACCGCTTTGGGCCAGGTTTTCTGGAAGACCGCCGGCAACTGCGAAGCCTCGATCACGCCCTGCAGGTGCGACCCGGCATACGGCTGCTGCAGTGCATCAGCGCCTTTCCAGCCGATGTAGAGTTCCACTCCCGCCGGCACGCGATCGGCCAACGGCTGGGCATGAAGTGCGGCTGGAATCAGCAGGCAAACCGACAGCGCTGCGCGCAGGAACCATTTGGACATGGCGACCTCCCTTTCGATGTGCCGGCGATTATAGGGAGTTGCGATCGGTTTCCAACGCAGACAGCAAAGGTTTGCCCGCGAAGGCGGTCCTGAATGAAAACCCGCGAGCAACCGAGGCAAGGGGGGGAGCGATTACCTGCCCCGTCCATGCACAGATTCGATGCGCCTGGGGTGAAGCAGACTTTGCAAGTCGTGGGAAGCAGAGCGTCATCCACACACGGGTTGAAAACCCATGCCGCGGGAAATGGCTGATGCCACAATCACCACAGCGCAAGCCAATGGCTTGCGCTGTGGTGATCATCTGGCTTTGTATTCGATCGTATCCCGGCATCAGCCGCGGTCGCGCTGGCGGCGCTGCTGCTCGTTGCGCATCTCCTCGGCCTTCTGCTGGAGATCGGCCAGCCACTTGGCCAGGCCTTTCTTGGGCGGCTCTTCGGGGGTGCGCTGCTTGGCCAGCTTCTTGCCGACGCGCGTGCGGCCGGCCTCGACACGGATGGGACCCTCGGCCTTCTCCTTTTCTTCGCGCTCCTGGATGTGCTTGCGGATGCGCTTCATCTCGATGATGCCGATGGTCGTGCTGGTCAGGATGTAGAGGTTCAAGCCGCTGGGGCCGTTGTAGAGAAACAGCGGGAACAGCAGCACCGTCATCCAGAGCATCATCTTCTGCTGCTGCGCCTGCTCGGGGGTGGCGGCGGCCGGCTTGGGGGTGAACTTCTGCTGGAGGTAGAAGACCACGCCCATCAGGATCGGCAACACGTTGATCGCCCGCAGCTTCCAGCCGAAGAACAGCGGGATCGGATCCCAGCTCACCAGCGCATCGGGCTTGGAGAGGTCATCGATCCACAGCCAGCCGTAGAGGAACGGCGCCTGGCGCAGCTCCATCGTGTTCTGCAAGGCGCTCCACAGCGCGATCCAGATCGGCATTTGCAGGAACATCGGCAGGCAGCCGAGGATCGGCGTGGCGCCCTGCTCCTTGTAGAGCTGCATCATGGCCTTGTTCAGCTCTTCCTTGTTGTCGCCATATTTCTTCTTGAGGCGCTCCATCTCAGGGCCCATCTTGCCCATCTTGTGCATGGAGATGGTGGAGCGCTTGGTGATCGGATGGAGGATGGCGCGGACCACGATCACCAGGCAGATGATGGCGATGCCCCAATCCCGGAAGATGAAGTAGAAGCCGCGCAGCAGCCAGACCAGGCCATCCATGATCCACTGCGCGGTGCACCAGTTGGCGCAGCCGCTGTTAAGCGTCGTGAGGGTTAGGTGATAACCCGCCCCGCTGGCGGCGTAATAGGGCGTATTGAGCACATCCCGCCGCTTGGGGCCGAAGAAAACATTGAGCGCAACATTTTCCGCGGTGCCGGGGGCGATGTTCAGATCGGCAGTGCTGAAATCGATCGCCACCAGGCGATCTTCCGGGGCACTGGCCGGATTGAGGGCGGCCGCGGTGATGCTGTCCAGCCGGGCCGGGTCCTGGGCCCGCACCAGGGCATTGAAATAAACACTGCTGGCGCCAAACCAGACAAAGCGGTTTTCTTCCGAGTCGGTTGTCAGGTCGATGCTGGGGGTTTTCTCGTTGAAGGCAGCCGGGAAATGCGGCTGGATGCGCAGGGTGCCCTCATCGTTATAGGCCGCCAGGATCTGGCGGTCATCCATGGTGAGCAACTCGCGCACCGGCGGGAGCGGGCCATTGAGTTCTGCCTTCACCACCAACGGGCTGTCACCGAGATTCTCGATGCGCTGATTGACGAGGATCTCATAGCCGAGGCTCGGATCCTGGCGCCGGGTAAGCTGGTAGCTCTTGTACAGGCGGGCGACCGGCGTATCCCCGGAGACGATGTCGAGGGTGAAGGTGGCTTCGGTGTCGCTGCTGGAGGCCAGCCGCCAGGCGATGCCGGCCAGGTTCAGGCGCTGGCCGTTGATGACCAGCGAAGTGGTTGCCAGCGGGCGGGTGAGGGCTTCGAACTGGCTGTAGGGCTGCTGATAGGCGTAGTGAACCCGCTCCTCGGGCTTCTTGCCCGACTGCTCGGCGGCGTCAAATTCGTTGAGCACCACCTGGTCTACCCCCGCCCCGGTGGCCGACAGGGTCACGGCCATGCGCAGCGGGCTGTCGTCCGAGCGCACATCCGAGCCGATGGTGATGGTGAGCGGCTCCTGGGCGACAGCGCGATAGCCTGCGACGGGCCGGGCCGGCTGCGTGGCCTGCCCGGACTGCTGTGTTGTCCCGCCCGGCGCGGCCTGCTCACCGGCGGTGGCATCGGCAGAACCCGCATCGGTGGGCGCATCAGGCCGGGTGGCCGGATCGCCAATCACGTGCTGCGGCCGCGGCTCACCGGGCTTGTACCAGCCGTACTTGTCGGCCAGATAGTTGAACAGCACCTGATACCCAAGGATCAGGCCTGTCATCAGTACCATTGCGAGAATCAGACGCTTCGTGTCCATTGAATCATTGCCGATTGTCGATTGTTGATTGCCGATTGAAGGTTCTTGCGTCGCCGATGGCCCTGCCGTCCCATGCGGCAACGGGCGATTGGCAATCGGCAATGCTTAGCGGCCGTCCAGCAGCCGGGTGCCCAGGAAGTTATCCAGTTCCTCGATCGCCTCGACCTTCTTGAGAGTGGTCTGCACATCGTAAGGGACGCGCACGAACTCCACGTGCGTTTCGCTGACGATGACGAAGCTGCTGCGGGGATCGCGGTCGCGCGGCTGGCCCACGCTGCCGACATTGATGACCGCCTTCTCATCGCTCAGCTCGAACTTGTAGTCGAGTTCCTCGGGGCTGTAAAAGTCAGGGCCCTCCAGGAAAACGCCGGGCACATGCGTGTGGCCGACGAAGCAGAGCTTGTCGAAGCGCTCGAAGATGCTGACGAACTTCCCCGGATTGGTGTAGATGTCATCGGGGAAGATGTACTCGTTGACCGGCCGGCGGGGGCTGGCATGCACGGCGACAAACTCGCTGGTGCGGATGCGCACCGGCAGGTTCCCCAGGTGCTTCCAGCGCCTGGCCCGGCGCTCGGGGTCGGGATCGTTTTCGAACTGCTGGCGCGTCCAGAAGCAGGCGGCCTCGGCCCCGCTGTTGAAGTTGTACGGCTCGTAGAGCACCGCAAAGTCGTGATTGCCCATCAGGCTCGCCCGGCAGCGACTGGCCACGATGTCCAGGCACTCCATGGGGTTCGGCCCGTAGCCGATCGTGTCTCCCAGGCAGAGGATGTGCTGAATCTGACGCCGGTCGATCTCTTCAACGACGGCTGTCAGGGCTTCGAGGTTGGCATGTACGTCACTGATGATCGCGAACATGGCGCCACCGCCGCCCGCGAAAATCAGGAACAACGCTCGCTTCGCAGTGCGGGACGATGATGGTAAGGCACGCGGCGAAGGGGGTCAATTCGGACAGCACCGATTGCCGAGGGCAAACCCGGGCATTGCGGATGCGGGATGTGTCAATCCGTTGCCGGCACCACGATCCCGCCCGGCTCAGAGGGCCATTTCCGCAAAGTTTTTCAGGATCTTCAGGCCCACCGCCTGGCTTTTTTCCGGGTGGAACTGGCAGGCGAAGACATTGCCGGCGGCGATGCCGCTGACGAACGGGCGGCCATAGTCGGTGGTGGTGGCGATGATCGACCGGTCCTCGGGGACCACGTGGTATGAGTGGACGAAATAGGCATTGGCGCCGGGGGCCAGACCGGCGAACAGGGGGCAGTCTTTCTCCACCCGCAACTGGTTCCAGCCCATGTGCGGAACCTTGAGGCGCAGCGTCCGATCCACGTCGAAGCGAACGCACTCGCCGCGGACCAGGCCAAGACCTTCATGGCGGCCATCTTCGTGGCCCAGATCGAAAATGAGCTGCATCCCCAGGCAGATGCCCAGCAGCGGCTTGCCCGCCGCGACATGCCGGCGGATCGGCTCGATCAGATCCTGCTGGCGCAGGTGGGCCATGGCATCGGCAAACGCACCGACACCCGGCAGGATCAGCTTGCCCGATGCCTCCACCTCATCCGGCGTGATGATGATGCGTGCGGCCACCCCCTGCTGCTCGAATGCCTTCTGCACCGAACGGAGGTTGCCCATGCCGTAGTCGAGGATGGAGATCATGTGTCAAATCGGGTGATGAAAGCGAGCGGGAGATTGAATGGCTGAAGTCGGCCGCAAGCGCGGTTGCTCCAGTCACTCAATCTCCCGATCTCCCGCTTGTTCAATGTCGTTATCGGGTCGCGACGACGATCTCGACGCGGCGGCTGGCGGCCTTGGTGCCCTTGGGGGAGTTGGGGCCAGCGCTGCTGACATCGGCGATGTTCTTCTCATTGATGCCGTTCTTGATCAGGTACTGCTGCACGGCATGAGCGCGGGCGAAGCCCAGGTCCCAGTTGTCCGACCACTTGTTGCGGGTCTTGTTGATCGGATCGGTGTCGGTGTGACCACGAACCGAGATCTTCTTGTCGGGATAGTCCTTCTTGACGGCCCGGATGATCTTGTCGAGCGTGGTCCGGGCGGCCGGACGCAGATCGGCAGAGCCGCTGGCAAACAGCACATCGCCGGGAAGGGTAACGGTCACGGTGCCGGCGGCGGCATCGTAGACGGCATCGATCCCCTCAAGGCCCGGCTCGGCCGGGGCGTTGGCCGGCTGGGTCCGCAGGCTTTCCTGCAATGCCGCGGCCTCGGCTTGCAGGCGCTGGTTCTCAGCCAGCAGGCGCTGGTTCTGCACCGCCAGCGACTGATTCTCCTGCCGCGTGGCATCCAGCAGTTGCTGCGCTTCGCGGCTCTGGCTGATCGCCGCATCGCGCTCCTTCTTCACCTTGTTTTCGCAGCCGCCCGTGACAACCGCCAGCAGCACAACCGCGATCGAACCCATCTTCAGCCCGCGCATCGCAGACTCCTTTCGTTAAATGCCCGTCCGCTGATGAAAGCGTGGAGAAAATCGTAAGGACAATCGCCCTATCGTCAAGCGCGGCCATGCGCGCCAAACGGCCGCTTTTTGCCTGTCCGCACGTTGTTTGAAGCCGGCCGGCCACACCCGCGTGGGGCTGCCCCGACCCGAGCGGGCCCTTGTTTTTTTCTTGCTTTGCCGGGTGAAAATCGGGCAAAATAATCCGATTCAGCGGAAGGTGGACCATGGCCGAAACCCCCAAGCCCCCTCCCCCAAACGAGGCCCAGGCCCCCGCGGTGGCGCAGCGTACGCGCCGCGATGCCCGCACCCGCCGCCGACACAAGCCGCTGCCCCCCTATCACGTCATCCTGCTGGATGATGATGACCATACCTACGAGTATGTTGTCTGCATGCTGGGCGACCTGTTCGCCTATCCGCGCGCCCGCGGCTGGGACATCGCCCGCATCGTTGACAAGCAGGGCAAGGCGATCGTCTTCACCGCCCACAAGGAACTGGCCGAACTGAAACGCGACCAGATCCACAGCTACGGCGCCCATCATCACCTGCTGAGCAGTGTCGGCCCGATGCGCGCCCTCATCGTTCCGGCTGATGAAGAGGCCTGATGCCCTTCCACAGGCATCCATCGCCGAGCACACACTCCCGGTCAACACAGACACCCCCCGGCTGCTGGTCCAGCGCGGCCTGGCTGCTGTCACTTATCCCGTTGTCGGTAGAGGCAGTGCAGTGTTCCACGTGGAACACTGCACTAAAATTGTGCCACACCTTCAGCACCACACCAGAGGTTGTGGTTCTGTCAGCGCGCAGCGTGCTCGATCACCGGCTCGGGCGGCTCATTCACCGGGGATGTAGGTGATGACCCCCTCGAAGGGGCTGCTGGCGGTGGCGTAGCGCTTCTTGGGAATCCGGCCGGACTGGTAGGCCAGCCGGCCTGCCTCCAGGGCATGCTTCATCGCCTGCGCCATCTTCACCGGGTCTTTGGCGTGGGCGATGCCGGTGTTGAGCAGCACGCCATCAGCGCCCAGTTCCATCGCGATGGTCACATCCGATGCCGTGCCGACGCCGGCATCCACGATCACCGGGTAGGCCGGATCCCCGTCTTTCAGCAGCTCCAGGCAAAGGCTGATGTTCAACTGATTGAGGATGCCCTGGCCTGAGCCGATGGGCGAACCGGCCGGCATGACCGATGCCGCGCCCGCCTCCTTGATGCGCACCGCGCTGCGCGGGTCATCACTGCTGTAAGCCAGGACCGTGAACCCCTCCTTGACCAGTTCCCGGGTCGCCTCGATCGTGCCAACCGGATCGGGCAGGAGGGTCTTTTTGTCGCCCAGCACCTCCAGCTTCACCCAGCCGGCCCCCTTGTTCCCCTGCTTCTCCAGCAGCTCGCGCCCCAGCAGCGCCACGCGGATCGCATCATCTGCGCTGAAGCACCCCGCGGTGTTGGGCAGGATCACGTAACGATCCAGGTCGAGGTAATCCAGCAGCGATTTGCCCTCGGCATCAATCAGGCGCTCACGGCGCACCGCCACCGTCACCACCTGGCAGCCGCTGGCATCCAGCGCCTGGCGCATCAGGTCATATGTCTGATACTTGCCGGTGCCAACGAACAGGCGATTGTGAATCTCAAAGCCACCAATGCGGAAGACGTCCATAGTCATTGCAGTGTAACAAAACCGCGGCCCGCCCGCAGGGGCCGGGGGAGTGAAATTGAGTGAGCCGGGCCATCGCCTGGGGCCGTTGGCAAGCGGATGCACACCCCATTTCATGGCACGGGCTTTCCAGGGCGTGCTGACAGCGCTCCCCGCACGCACGTGCCAGCCTGTTCCACGCGTGTGCATTGATCCGCCCTGGCAGGCCGATCTCATCCCATCGTGGATTTTCCCGTAATCTCCACCCCCTCGGCGGTGTCTCTTTTCACAGACACATCCCCCTGTCCGCATAGCCCATCCGTGCATACGCCCAATGCACGCCCGAGCCCGGAGATCGTCCCACTCCGGGCTCTCCTTATTGGGTGGCCGGGATGAAGGCGGGTGCGCTACGGGCAGGGATGGGTCGGCTGGCGCGGTAACTGATGCCCCCCACCGGCGATCCATCACCCATTGCCCCCTGCCCCTTGACGTTCATCGCCTTCGGGCGGATGGTACTGCCGTCATGGCTGAACCGATTATCCATGTGTCGCAGACACCCGCCGCCGTTGCTGATGAGGCCGCCAAGCGGCTGGTTGAGGCCTATGAAGAGGCGCTGGCGCTCAAGGGCCGGTTCTCGCTGGCGCTGGCCGGCGGATCCACCCCCAGGCTGCTGTATCAGCGCCTGAGCATGGAGCCGTTCATCGATCGCTTCGACTGGTCGAAGGTTCACATCTATTTCGGCGATGAGCGCTGCGTGCCGCCGGATCATGCCGATTCCAACTATCGGATGGCCCGGGAGGCGATGCTCCAGCACCTGCCGATCCCGATGGACAACATCTACCGCATGCGCGGCGAGATCGACCCCCAGGCCGCCGCCACCGAATACGGCCAGCTCCTCAAGGAGCAGTTCGGCGATGCCGGCTGCGATGTGGTCCTGCTGGGCATGGGCGAGGATGGGCACACCGCCAGCCTCTTCCCCGGCACCGAAGCCCTGGCCGAGCAGCATCACCGCTGCGTCGCCAACTTCGTGCCCAAGCTCAATGCCTGGCGGCTGACCATGACCGCCCCCTTCATCAACCGCGCCTGGCAGGTCATGATTCTCGTCACCGGCCAAAGCAAGGCCGAGCGCCTCCGGCAAGTCCTGGAAGACAAGCCCGATCCCAACGAAACTCCCATCACCCTCATCCGCCCCGAAGTCGGCAAACTCGTCTGGCTCCTCGACGCCCCGGCCGCGGGGATGACGGAGTGAGGGGGTGAGGGGGTGACAAGGTGAGGACGGTAAACAGCACACCCTCACCTTGTCACCTTGTCACCCTGCCATCCGCCCTACGCCGCCAGCTTCACCTCGGACGCGTTCGCGTCCATCCCCACCGCCGCCATCCCGCCGCCGCCCGGCAGGTTCGCAGTGATCGGAGCGCTCATCGGGCCGGCCTGCTGTTTGGCGTTGATCCAGGCCGCGCGGATCCAGACCTGCGTGCCCGCCGGCAGGGTGCTGGGGAAGACGATGTCGAACTTCGCCTTGGTCGTCGACCCGTGGAACGTCCACGCCGCCGGGTCGCTGGGGTACTCAGCGCCGATGAAGGTGTAGACCCACGCCGCCTGCGCCCCGGCCGGCTTGCCGCGCTTGGCGCTCGAATCGCTGTCGTGGATGTTGATCGTGACCGTGTGCCCCACCGCCGACACCGGGTCCACCCCCGGCCGCACGCCGGGGGGCGGGACCGGGGTCGAGCCGCCGGAGCGCGGGGTGACGCCGATCTCGATTTTCTTCGCATCTGATACCGATGTATTGGCCTGCACGAAGGCGTACAGCTCCCGCGCGAAGCGCAACAGATTCGCCTTGGCCGTGGCCGCGGCCGCCGTCTGGACCCGCGACCAGACCCCGTTGGCGCGGGCGCTGATGAGGGCCTCATAGGCGGAGATAAACAAGGCATGCAGACCGGCATACTGGGAGGCCTGCTCCGACCAGAGCCCGTAACTCCCCGGATCGGCGGTTGCGCGGGCGCTGAAATTGGTCGACCACGGCACCAGCAACGAATTTTTCTTCGGGACCGCCATGACGATCTCCCTTGGCAAAGACCCGGCAGCGCCGTCCGCCGAACCACTCCGCGGCCCGTGCTGCGTTACCTGCTGTTTCGGCGAAATAGGGGCGCGGCTGAACGCGGGAAAGCGCATTTTTGCGATGCGCCCGTTCGGGCAGGCGACCCGCCCGCGCGGGCGGACGACCTGCCCGAACGGGCAGATGGCGTGCCCGAACGGACGGATGACGTGCCCGCGCGGGCAAATGACCTGCCCGAACGGGCGAATGACCCGCCCGCATGAAAACGCGATGCGCCCATGCGGACGGATGGCCCGCCCGCGTGCTTCGAGAATGCATCCAATGCCCCTCTTGCCCTCCGCAGGAGTGATCAAAGGGGACGGGTCTCTATCACGCGGTCCCCGATAAAGACCCGTCCACTTTAATCCAATCGTCCGCAGGACTCCGCAGGAAACGTGGGGGCTCTGCCCCCACAGACGTGCCGTCCGCAGGACCCGCTCCACCCAGCCCCCTGATGGCGCGGGACCACCCGCGCGAGCCGCGGCCCTGCGCATCATCGCGCCGCCCACCGACTGCCGACTGCCAACCGCCGACTGCCGACTTGCTGCCCGCGCCCGCTCCTCCTTGGGGGAAAATGGGGAAGGAGGATGGGGAGTGGAGAGGAGGGAGCGCGAGGGAGGAGAGGCGAGGGGAAGGAAACTTGGGGCGATGGTGCCTGCCCCTCGCCTCTCCTCCCTCGCATTCGCGCCGCGCCCGCACCGCCCCCAACGGCGCTGCCGGTCTCGGCCATGCCGCGCCGGCTTTCCTGCTCGCAATATGAGCGCTTTTTCGGCGCAACCCCGTTACAATGCCCGCAGTTACGCCAAAGACCACCCGGCATGCTAATCGGCGCGCCGGTCAGTTTAATATCTTGTTATTCAGCGGAAAGGAGGCGATATGGGCTTCGAGGCATGGCTCGCAAAACTCCTCGGCCACGGCGAGAGGGAGGTCAGGCGCCTCCTTGCAGACGAGACCGCTCTTCATTTTCTGATGGCATGGTCACTCTTCGAAGCCAAGCTTTTTGGCGGCTTCGCTAAGATCAATGACATTGATGCGTTCTCCAAGCGAATCATCGTTCAGGAGCAGTTTAATGTCGGAGCAATCGAAAGCATTGCCGGTCACTTTCACAGTCGTTATCAAAACAACGGTCTGTACCGCCACTTGATGCACCAACAGACGTCAGCGCGCATGGAGCGACTCCTTAAGCTGCCGTTCGGGTCATTGTCCGGCGATGACAAAGTGTTCATCGCTGCGTTGACGGCATATCGCTATCGGAACAACATCTTCCACGGGAATAAAGGTGTCGATTCGTGGTTGCAGTTTCGACCTCAGATTAGACACTGCATTGACGTGATGAAGGCGTTCATCGATCACGCCGAGCAACTCGTGCCTACTCTGAAGACACCAGCCGCAGCGTGAAGCGGCTGCACGGCCGCTGAATAACCACGCACTGGAACGGGCCGGCCAGGCGGAACGGCCCTTGTGATCCCAAGGCGGCTCGGCGCCCGGCCGGCCTTCAATGCTGATCCGTTATGCCGCCTGAACCACTCGAATATCAGACACCTGTACGACGAACGTGGCGGGCTGCGCGCGTACGTGAGATCGTCTCGTACGTCATATTCTTGGTGTCGGCGGCTATCTCGGCCGCTTTTGTTCGTGATGCGATACACTACAGCGGCACTGAGGAATGGTTTCTGGTCGTGTTCTTCGGGCTTTCGGCTGTAGTTCTGCCGTTTCTGGTCCGCCGACGCTAATCCTCGGCACCAGACGAGCGGATAAGGGCTCACTACTGAACCCATCGTCAACTTCAATTGTCACCCGATCCTCGCCCGCTTCATGGGGCCGCATCCTGCCGGTTGGCGTCTTCTTCGTCGCCCTCCCCCGCCGGGGCGGCGGCGACGGCATCGTCCTCGGCCTGGTCCTGCTGGGCGGCGGCCTCGAAGTCAGCGTCGATCTGGCGGATCTGCTCGACCTCGGCGGGGCCGATCAGCAGGTGGCGGACCACCGGCCGGGCCTTGATTTTGACCGATCCATCCTTCTGTGGCTGCAGGGCGCAGGCGCTGACAGTCAGGGTGTGGAAGGCGCCGCACTCCTGGCAGCTGTGCAGGTCGAAGCGGAGAAAGGTGCTGGGATCGGTGGCCGGGCCGAGTTGCCGCAGGAAGGGCAGGTCGCGGCGCTCCAGGGCGTTTTTGACTGTCTCGGCCTCGCCCGCGGCCGTCACCAGCACGCCGGGGTGGGCGGTCGTCCATTCGAAGCAGGTTTCGCAGTACGGCTCGGCCACCGCCGAGCGGCCGTACCAGACGGCCGCCCCGACGATGATGATGGCCTCCGCCAGCCAGATCAGCCAGAGCACGATCCCGGTGGGCGTGAAGTTGTTCATGGACCACGCCCCGGTCTCGTTGATCGCGAGGATCAGTTCCCACATGACATCCGGCCGGGAGAGGATCGGCAGCAGCGTCACGTTGTCATACGCCTGCCCCAGCAGCACATACAGCCAGACCGCCCACGCGACATAGAGCGTCACCAGCCCCACCACCAGCGCCATCAGTGTCGCCACCGCCACATTGCGCACCGATCCCCAGCGCAGGCAGCGGGCCATCAGCCATCCCAGCGCCCATCCGCAGCCGAAGGTCAGCAGGAAACTGATGTAGCCGCCGAGGGGGATGTAGTAGATCAGGTAAGCATAGATGGCCGCGAGCACGGCCCCGCCGATCAGCCCCGAACCCAGCGAGAAGATGATGCTGGAGATCGGCGCGCGCCCCGAGTGGCGATAGTACAGGTCCGGCAGGATCGCGGTCATGGAGGCCCCTTTCGGTGAATTGGCGGCCCCAGTGTCCCCGTTTACCACCCCCGTAGCAATATTATTGTTCCGCCGCATCATGCCCGGGGATGCCGCGGGAGGGCGGTGGCCGCCTGCGCGCCCGCTCAGGGTGGAACCAGTGCGAGAACAGCTGCGCCCGAATTTTCTGTCACACGATTCGCGCCGGCGTACATTTATCCTCTGATGACCACCGACAGGGAACTGCTGGAGCAAGTCGCGACGCATGGGGATCAGGCTGCCTTCGCGGCACTGGTCGAGCGGCATGTGCATGGCGTCCACGGCGCAGCCCGGCGGCAGTGCGCGGAGGAGGCCGACGACATTACGCAGGCTGTCTTCCTGCTGCTCTGGCAGCGCGCCCCACACCTCCGCGTCGATGGAAGCCTCGCCGGCTGGCTGCACCGCGCCACACGCTACTGCTGCGCCAACGCCCGCAGAACGCTGGCCCGCCGGCGCCGGCATGAACGGGAGGCCGCGATGCGACGGACGAATGAGGCAACCGACGCATCATCAACCGGCGACCTGCTGCCGGCCCTCGACGCCGCGGTCGCATCGCTGCCGGCGCGCTACCGCGAAGCGGTGCTGCTCCGGTACCTGTACGGCCGCACCGCCGAGGAGACGGGGGAACTCCTCGGCCTCAGCGCTGTCGCCGCCCGCAAGCGCACCTCGCGCGGCCTGGAGAAGCTGCGCGCCATCCTCGCCCGCCGGGGCGTGACGCTCTCCGCGGCGGCCCTGGCGACCGCGCTGGCAACCGAGGCGGGGGCGCAGGCAACGCCGTCGCTGGTCCACCTGGCGCGCGAAACCGCCGTCGGCCACGTCTCCGATGCCGCGGCCGCGCTGGCGAAGGCGACCGCCCCGAAGTTGCTCGCTTCCTCGGCGTCGATCGCGTTCGCCTTGCTCTCCGCCCTCGCGGCGGCGGTCATCGGCGGCATCATCGCCTCCGTCATCCTCCTGGCCCCTCCGCAGCGGCCCACCGCCTCCACATCACCCGCCGCCGCCCCGCAACCCATGTCTGTCGCGCTCCCAGCACCCGAGGCCGAGGCAGCGCTGCCCGGCCGGACGTTCATCGGCTACTTCCACTTCCTCCTCGACGCCGCCGCCGAACAGTCGATCCTTGACGCCACCACGGCGGTCGATGCCAACGCGAGTTTCCTCAGCGTGCGCCGTGCCAGTGCCGCGGACGTGTTCGATGTCCTTCGACGCGCTTCCGCTGCCGGCCAGATTTTCGTCGGAGGGCGTGTTGTGGAGCACCGGCCGATCGCCGGCTGGCCGGTGATGGGCGGGCCGATCGACGTCAACGCCCGCCAGCTCTGGGGTGACTTCCGCCACGGCCGGCAGAACTTCGCCGTCTCGCTCAACCTCTCCGGGGCGACGATCCTCGAACGGCCCGACCAGGCGCTCGAGCTGCGCATCAGCGATCCCACCATCGACGGCCATATACAGGAGTACAGCCACGAGCCCCGCGACATCCGCCAGATCAGCGGCGCCATCGACTACACCACCATCCTGCACCCGGGCGAGGCGGCGATCCTGCTCGGCCGGTTCGAGGCACGCAACACCCGCTTCGTCAGCGTCAGCGTGTTCCACGCCTACCGCGCAACTGAACCGCAGGCACGGCGGCTGGGCAGGCTGCTCAACGCAGACGAGTGGCTGCGCATCGGCCCGGCGGGCGCCCGCGCCCTGGCGGATCGGGCAACGGCATGGGCGGGCGATCGCAAACTGGATATCGCCGCCATCCCCGAGCGATGGATGCGCACGCTCCCCAACGGCGCAACCGTCCGCCTGGTCGCCATCGGGCACCCCGCGCGCTGGCCCTTCTGCTGGTGGGATGCCGGCGGGCAGCCCATCGCTCACGACTGGACCGGGCTGGCCGGCCTCGAAACGCCCGCCGTCATTGTGTTCGACGTCACGATGCCCCAGGGCGAGGGCGAGGCCACCGGTACGGCAGACTACTGGCGGCACGGGACTTCTGACCTATACCCCCTCCGCCCGGGTGATCGCCGCGCTGAATTGTGGGTCGCCGCCGGCCCATGGCAGGAGCGTGATGTCGAGCCCGGCCAGCGGATGCGCATCGACGCCGGCGCCGACATCAGTGGGGAGGTTCGCATCGACAAGACTCTCAAGGCCGGCTCGACGCTCATCGCTGCCTTCACCCACGACTTCGGCCACGAAGTCGAACTGCACCTGGACGTCGTGACCACCGCCGGCCGGCGTATTTATTCGAAGGAGCCCCATCGCGCCATCGCCCGGCCCGTCACCAGCCCGGCAGCGACAGCACGTGAAAACGAGAACCTCGAGATCGGCGATGCCGAGCCCCGGCGTTACATCCTCCGCTGGCGCCACCGCCACCCGGCCGTCTTCGAGGACTTCGCCCGGCAGCCCACCGCCCCGCCGCCCCCGCTGCCGTGACTACTCCCGCCCCAGCTTTTCGTAGTACTGCCGGAGGGCACCTTCCCACGCCGGCGGAAGGTGGCCCTGCATGGTGTCATGGATGTCATCCTCCAGGCGGCTGGAGAGGGTGGGGGTGGTGTCGTGCTGGATGTGGATCTGGCCGGCGGTGAGCAGGCGGCTGGTGTCCATGCGATCCAGCAGAATATCGCGACGGCGGAGGGCGGTCTGGTAGCGGTTGGCTTCCAGATCGCTCTCGATCCGGCGCATCAGGGCGATCGCCTCGAGCAGCTTGAAATTGTCGTAGCGGCCAAGCTGGTATTGCAGGTTCAGGCGCTCGGCGGCGTTGCGGAGCTGGGCCTGTTTCTGGCGCAGGCGCTGCATCTCCATGTCGCGCTGCGGGGGCACGGGCCCCTCCAGGCCTTCGCCCCCCTGGCCGGAGAGCTTGCCGCCGCCGGTGGCGCCGCCCACCGGATCCTGCGAGATATCCTTGATCTGCCCCTGCTCGAAGGCGGTGGGATCGAGGCGTGTGGGTGTGTTGCGGCCGCCCTTGCCCGAGGCGGTTTCCTCGACGAACTCACCCTGCGAGCGTCCGCTGCGCCCCTCGCCGGAGCGGCCGCCCATCTCGTTGTTGTTGGGCAACTGATTGCCGGTCACGCCCTTGGCGGTCATGTTGGCGATGGGGCCATCCATCGCATCCCACCCGGCTCCCTTGTCGAGGCTGTCGGTCCAGTTGGCGTTGGTGTCCTCGATCTCATCGAACAGGTCTTCCTGCTCTTCCATCAGTTCGCCGATCATGTCCTCCAGCTCATCGGGCAGCTCGGCCATCGGCGTATCGACCTTGTCAACCGGGTCCTCCATCGTCCACTTGATCCGGTCCGGCTCACTCATGAGCCATTTTTCCAGGTTGGACTGGATCTCGGTCGCCAGTTCCAGCCCCGATTCCTCCAGCGACACCGCGATCTCAACCGGATCCTTCTTCAGCGCATCCTTGGCCATCGTCACTTCGCTGTAGACCTCCAGCAGCTCTTTGAGCAGCGAGCTGTTGGCCATGTCCTGCTCGGCCAGCTTGGAAAAATCACTGATCTTCTGCTGCATGAACGCATCCAGTTTCTCCTGCGACTGGATCAGCTCTTCCAGCAGCTTCTTGTCCGCATCATCCCAGT
>CAYNMV010000005.1:0-51145 GCA_964398315.1 uncultured Tepidisphaeraceae bacterium
CCTGACGATGAGCCGGGTTCAGCCGTGGGTCCGGGCGTACAAGTGGCCGATCTACTTCTTCGTCGCCGTGGCGTTCTGGAACCTCGTCGGCGCGGGGCTGTTCGGCTTCCTGATCAACCCGCCGATCGCCCTGTACTACATGCAGGGGCTGAACCTCACGCCCGTGCACGGCCACACCGCCCTGTTCGGTGTCTACGGCATGCTCGGCATCGGGCTGATGCTCTTCTGCCTCCGCACGATGGCGGCCGAGCATGAGTGGAAGACGAAGCTTCTGAACTACAGCTTCTGGGCGATCAACATCGGGCTGGCGCTGATGGTCCTCCTGAGCCTCCTGCCCATCGGCATCGCCCAGACGATCGCCAGCATCGACACCGGCATGTGGTATGCCCGCTCGGCCGAGTTCATGCAGCAGGACTACATGCAGACCCTGCGCTGGCTGCGGATGATCGGCGACACCATCTTCGCCGGCGGACTGGTGGGGATCGTGTGGTTCGTCATCGGCCTGAAGGGCGGGTGGTCCGTCCGCCGTGTGACCGTGGTTGAACCGGAGCGGCTGGAGCGCATGGTCGGCCGCGGGATTCAGTCTGAAGTTGTCAACTGACAGGAGCGCAGGATGGGTCACGGCCGGGCCAGCCGGCCGTGACCTGCCTGTCGAGTCCATGCACAACCGGCCCCGCGAGCCAGGGCCCCAACGGAACATCACTGAGAAAGGAAAACACAATGAGCACCGCAACCCTCGAACGCACCATCGGCGAGATGGTCACGGAGCGCCCCAGCCGGGCGCGGGTCTTTGAAACCTTCGGCATCGACTACTGCTGCGGCGGCAAGCAGCCGCTGGCTGAAGCATGTGCGGCCAAGGGAATCGACCCCAACACGGTCCTGAATGTGCTGAAGATGCTCGATGAGCAGGCGAGCGAGCCGGAGCGCGACTGGTCGCAGGCGAGCATCCATGAACTGTGCGCCAACATCGAGCAGACGCACCACGCCTACCTGAAGCGCGAGCTGCCGCGGATGGAGTACCTGGTCTGCCGCGTGGCCGATCGCCACGGCGATACCCAGCCCCACCTGATCGAGGTGCGCGATACGTTCCTGCCGATGAAGGCTGAACTGGAAGAGCACCTGCTCAAGGAGGAGCGCGTCCTGTTCCCCCTGTGCCGGGCGCTGGAGAACGCCGAGACGCTGCCGGAGATCCACTGCGATTCGGTGGACAACCCGATCAGGCAGATGGTCCATGAACACAACGACGCCGGGGCTGCGCTGGCGAAGCTGCGGCACCTGACCAACGGCTACACGCCACCCATGCACGCCTGTAACACCTACCGCGCCATGTACGATGCCCTGGCGGAACTCGAGCGCGACATGCACCGTCATGTCCACAAGGAGAACAGCATCCTGTTCCCCAAGGCCGCGGCCCGGGAGTGGCAGTTGCGCGCCAAAGCGCAGTGATGCATGGGCTGATTCTGGGTGGCCGCGCGGGGATGGTCCCCGAGGCGGCAGATGGGCGGCCCGCCCGATCGAGCGATCCTGCCAGTGCAGGTGCGCGTTCGGGCGGGCCGCCCTGCGTGGGCGGAGCGTCGGATCGGCTGGGTGGCTGGCCAGGAGGCTGCGGCGAGGCTGGTGCCGAGACCGCGGCTGGGGCGGTTCAGCCCGTCTGGGCGGCGGGGCGTGTTCCGGGCGGGTCAGCGGCATAACCGCGCATCGCTAGCACACACCCCCCATCATTGGCGTACAATTCGTATCGTGAACGCACTACTGAACACATTTCCGTCTTATGAAAAACTGCGCGACCTGATCCGCCTGGCCCGGGAGGAGGATCTGGCCGGCGATGATGTCACCAGCCGCCTGCTCGTGCCCGAAGATCAGGAAGGGGTCGGCACGCTCGTGCAGCGCGGTGTGGGTGTGAGCTGCGGGTTGCCGATCGTGGAGATGATCTGCAAGGCGTATGATGAGCGCCTGCGGGTGGAGCAGATTCCCGGCTTCCATCTGGAGGTCATCGAGGGGCGCTTCAACGACCAGAAGCGGATGCCGCTGCTGCGCATCCGTGGCCCGCTGCGCGCGCTGCTGTCAGCCGAGCGCGTCATTCTCAATTTTCTCCAGCACATGAGCGGCGTGGCGACACTGACACACCGCTTTGTCCGCCGGGTGGAGGGGACACGGGCCAGGATCTATGACACCCGCAAGACGCTCCCCGGCCACAGGCTGCTGGAGAAGTACGCTGTCCGTGCCGGCGGGGGAATGAACCACCGGATCGGGCTGTACGATGGACTGCTGGTGAAGGACAACCACCTGGCGGAGGTGCCGGTGCGACAACTGGCCGCGCACCTGTCGGCCATCATCGCCCGCAGCCGGGCCGAAGCCCCGCAACGGCTGATCGAGGTGGAGGTGGACACGATGGAGCAGTTCCGCGCGGTGCTGCAGGTCGAGGGCATTGATGTGATCCTGCTGGACAACATGGACTGCCCCGGCATGGCCCGGGCGGTGGCGCTGCGTGATGAGTCGGGCAGCAAGGTCCAGCTTGAGGCATCCGGCGGGATCACTCTTGAAACCGTCCGCTCGGTCGCCGAAACCGGTGTGGACCGCATCGCCGTCGGCGCGATCACCCACTCGGCCGCCGCGCTGGATATCGGGCTGGATATCGAGTGAGCTGCGCCGCTGTGCCATGAAACGAAGGCATGCGGATGACTGGGATGAGCCACCCGGTCTCCGCATGCCTTCGCAGCTTCAAACGAACAGCTTGACCACCAGTGTCGGGCTGATGCTTGCTGCCAGGCGTGGCGCAGGTAGACCACGCGCAGAGAGCACTTCAGGCCCGCCTCGACCTGAAATCCTAGCGATCCCGCACATCACGCTCGATGACGGTACGTTCTTCAACAGTGACCCGGCGCTGCACATCGCCGTGGGGGTCAAAGAAAATGCGGTGCCGGTGATTCCATTTCAGGCCCTTCTCGAAGACGGTGCGGTCATCGATGCTGATGCGGTCTTTGTCGCTGTCGAGCCGGATGGTGTCGCCGCGGGCAATATCCCCGGAATAGATGATGCGCTGACCATCCACGTCATAGACATACACCCGCCCATTTTCCGGAGCACGGTAGGCGAGGGTCTTTTCTCCCTCCGTGACCATCAGCGCATCCGCGGGCACTTCATCGGGTCGATCAACCGTGCAACCAACCACGACAAGACCCAGGGCGGTTGCGACTACCAGGCAGACAGCGGGCTTCAGCACATGCATATCAGGCCTCCAATCAGGACAGAAAAGTCATCAACGGCAAGCAGATGCAATACGGGTGCCGTGAAAGGTGAATTGGGATGCTCCGTTTTCCCGCCAATGGCTCGGCCTGTTCCCTCCCCCGCGAGTGAGCGCTGAGCCTGCAGTGGGGAGGGCCTTTTGGTGTGCACCAAAGGGTTGCCGTGAGCAGGGTTTTGCGGAATCATGCGACAAAAATAGTTATTGGGCGTCACCTGCGACACTTCGTACGCGTATTTCAAGTTGAGAAAGAGGTGAACCGATGTTCAAATAGGAAAGATGGATAAGCCTGCGAATGGTTCGGGTTTATCCGTTCCCGCGAGACTCTGCCGATGGTGGCGGGCGGGCAGGACGTGGAGAACCTGGAGCAATTGTTATGAAAACCGTCTTCACAACAGGCGAGGCCGCCGAGATCTGCAAGGTTTCGCAGCAGACGATCATCCGCTGTTTCGATTCCGGCCGACTGCGCGGCTTTCGCGTTCCCGGCAGCCGCTTCCGCCGTATCCCGCGTGAAGCGCTGATCGCCTTCATGAAGGAGAACGGCATTCCGCCGGATGCCCTGGAGAGCGGCAAGGCCAAGATCCTGGTGGTGGACGACGATCCGGAGATCGTTGAGCTGTTCGTGGATGTGCTCAACCGCGACGGCCGATTCGAGGTCAAGACCGCCAGCACCGGCTACGATGCCGGCATCCTGACCCATGAGTTCGGCCCGGATCTGATCATCCTCGATTACATGCTGCCCGACATCAACGGCAACGTGGTCTGCCAGACGATCCGCTCCAATCCTGCCTTCGAGCATACGAAGATCATCATCGTCTCCGGCGTGGTCAATCAGGATGAGATCGACGACCTGCTGGGCGCTGGTGCAGATGAGTTCGTGAAAAAGCCCTTCAACATCGAGAAGCTGATCGAGCGCATCGGGCAGTTGCTGGGCGTGTAGGAACAGTCGGCAACCGGCGGCCAGCGGCAAGGACACGGGAAGGACCATGCCAGCCGGGAATGATCGCAACCTGATCGCCTGGCAGCAGATGGTGGACCTTGTGGCAGGTGTCTGTGCACAGGATGTCGATACACAGAGCCGCGCCTGCCGCGATGACGGGCGGTCTGGAGTGTGCTCGCAGATCCGCAGGGCAGTTGTTTCCGGTTTGTCCGACAGCACCAACCGGGGAGGGGCGTGGCAATGACAGGCAGTTCATCCAGTTTTGGCCGGTTGCGTGCGGGTTGGGTCCAACGATTGAGACGCGGCTTTACCGCACGCTGTGGCTGCCGCTGCCAGCAAACCGGATCCATCGGCTCTGCCGCAGCGGGCACAAGAGGTGGATCGACTGATTGACGGTCTGATCCGATCACTGCGAGCGGCCTGAGGCCTGCCCGCGGACCGCCGACTGCCGACTAATGCAATGGCCATCGCTCCCGAACAACTCGACGCCAAGCGCACTGAGCTGATTTTACAGCAGCTTGAGCAGCTTCCCACGCTGCCGTCCATTGCGATGCAGTTGCTGGAAGTCACCGGCAACGATCAGTCCTCAGCGCGTGATGTGGTCCAGCTCATCGAGAGTGATGTCTCGCTCACAGCCCGCATCCTGCACCTGGTGCATCGGCCGGACATGGGCGTGCGCGGGGATGTGAACACGGTGGACCGGGCGGTGGTGCTGCTCGGCTTTGCCGCCGTGCGCAGCGCGGTCCTGGCGGTCAGCGTATTTGAGACCTTCGGCACCGGCCCGGCCCGCAAGTTCGGGCACTTCGCCCGCGATGAGTTCTGGAAGCACTCGATCGCAGTTGCCTGCTGTGCAGAGTTGATGGCCGAGAAGCTGGCCGAGGTCTTCGGCAAGAACAACGGCATCGAACCGGCCCAGGCGTTCGTCGCCGGCCTGCTGCACGACCTGGGCAAGGTGGCCCTCGATGCCTGCCTGCCCAAGAGCTTCGATCGCGTTGTCGAGGCCTGCGAGATGCTGCGCGGCAACATTGCCGATGTCGAGCGCAAGGTCATTGGCCTGGATCACATGGTTGTCGGCAAGCGCCTGGCCGAGCGCTGGCAGCTTCCGGCGGTGTTGCGGGATGCCATCTGGCTGCATGGCCAGCTTCCCCAGGCGCTGCCGGCCACGGTCAAGAGCCCGCGGCTGGTGAACCTGATCACCCTGGCCGATCAGCTCGTGCGCGAGCAGCACATCGGCTACAGCGGCAACTATACCTATTCCGTGCCTCGCCAGGCCCTGCTCGATGCGGTGGCGCTGACCGAGGAGCACATCCAGCAGGTGCAGCTCCAATTGGTGGCACGCATCGAGCCGCGCGCAGCGGCCCTGGGACTGCACCGCACCAGCAGCAACGAGCTTTACCAGCAGGCCCTCTCCCGCGCCAACAGGGAGCTGGGGCGGGTCAGCGAGCAACTGGCGATCAAAAACCGCCGGCTGGCGGTTCGCGCCAAGTTCTTTGATGCCCTCTCCGGTTTCCAGTCCGAGCTGCGCCCCGATGCCCCGCCGCAGACGGTCTTGCAGGCGATCGGACAGACGGCGGTGGGCGTGCTGGATGTGAAGAGCCTGTGCGCTTTCTCCCTGCCCCCCGGGCAGGCGTTCGCCGAGGCGCTGCTGTTCGATGAGCAGGGGATCGTCTTTGAGAACACCCTCATCGACTGCCCTGTCCGCCCCGAGCATGCCAATGGCAGCGATGGGCCGGTGCTGGCCTGCGGCGATGAGATGGAATGGATGGTCAGCGCGATCAGCCCGCGGCTGGCCCATGATCAGCGTTACTGGATCTGCCTGGAGGCTGACGGCCAGTGCATTGGCGGGATTGTCTGGGGCGCGCCCGGCGGCGAGTCCCAGCGTCTCAGCAGCCAGGTGCAGGAGCTGAGCGCCATCGCCAGCGGTTGGGGCCTGGCCCTGCGCACCGCCCAGATCCGCGAAGAAGCGCGCACACTCGCCGAGCAACTGGCCGAGGCCAATCGCCAGCTTCACAACGCCCAGAATGAGATTCTCCGCAGCAAGATGCTGATCAGCATCAGCGAGATGGCCGCCGGCGCGGCCCACGAGATGAACAACCCGCTTGCCGTCATCAGCGGCCGCTCGCAGTTGCTCGCTTCCTCGCTGGAGGATGAGAAGCTCAAGGCTTCGGCCCGGCAGATCTACGAGCAGACGCATCGCCTCAGCGACATCATCACGGAGCTGATGCATTACGCCAAGCCGCAGCCGCCCAAGCCCGAAAGTAACAATCTTGCCGATTTGATCGATCATGCGCTTCATGCGGCCCGCGCGCAAGCCGATGTAGCAGATAGGCGCGTCGAGGTGACGCTGGCGGATGTGCCGCCGGTGAACGTTGATGGCGAGCAGGTGCGTGGAGCGCTGGCGGAGGTGATTGCCAACGCCATCCATGCCACCGACCCGACCGACGGCCAGATTGAAATCCACGCGGCGTTTGATCCCTATTCGGCCCGGGTGGCGGTGACGATCACCGACAACGGCTGCGGGATGGACGAGCGGACGCTGAAGCACGCGTTTGATCCGTTCTTCAGCAACCTCAAGGCCGGCCGCCGGCGCGGCATGGGGCTGGCCAAGGCGCTGCGATGGGTTGAGTGCAGCGGTGGCTCGATCCGGCTGGAAAGCCGTGTCGAGCATGGCACGCGGGTGATCGTGCTTCTGCCCGCGGCGGCGGTCGAGGCGGTCCCCGACCCGGTGCCGCAGCGCAAGGCCGCAACCTGAGTCAGCGCGGCGACCCCGGCGCGGAATGCCAGGTGTGCGCAACATTGAGTCGGTGGCGTGCCGCTGCCGCAGTGTGAGATGCCCGGCGGCAGGCGGCCGCCTCTGAATCCGAAGTCCCGATCACAGGGAGTCAGCATGACCTCCGCAATTCCTTCTTCCCGCAGCACCCGCATCCGTCCCAAGGTTCTTGTCGTTGACGATGAACCGATGCTGATGGAAATGATGAATGACCTGGTCGTGCCGAACCTGCCATGCCGACTGGTGGCCGCGCGCGACCTGAACGAGGCGCGACAGATGATCGCCCGCGAACGCATCGAGCTGCTGGTGGCGGATGTGTATCTGCCCGATGGCAACGGCACCAGCCTGCTCGCCGAGCTGCGCGAGAAGCAGCCGCAGGCCAGCGCGATCGTCATCACCGGCGCGCCCACCATTGAGGGGGCGATCACAGCCCTGCGGGCCGGCGCGCTCGATTTTCTGCCCAAGCCGTTCGATGCCAACCAGCTTACCGAGCGCATGCGCACCGCCCTGGCGCGGCAGGCCATCGGGGCCAAGAAGGAACGCCGTCTTGCCCGCCTGCAAAATGCGGTCAAACGCCTCAACGAGGCCCGTAAGATCGTCAGCCGCAAGGTCGATCTGCTGTGCAATGATCTGGTGACGGCGTACGGCGAGCTGTCCAGGCAGCTTGAGGACGTGCGCACGCAGGATTCGTTCCGCAAGTACATGGCCCAGGCCAAAGACCTGGAACAGGTGCTGTGCCACGCCATGGACTGGCTGCTGCGGGAGCTGGGCTACAGCAACATTGCCATCTGGCTGGCGGCGGATGAGGGCAACTTCCAGCTTGGCGCTTACATGAAATACACCCTCGCCGGCGAGCGGCAGCTTACCGATGCGATGCGCGGCGGGCTGGTGCCCATGACCATCCGCAAGGGACTGGTGCATCTGAATGCCGAGGAGGCCGAGCAGGCACTGTCGTCGGCGGAACTGGAGTTCCTGGCCGACCAGTCGATCCTGTCGGTGAGCTGCACGTACCTGGGCGAGGCGCTGGGGGCGATCACGCTGTTCCGCGATGAGCAGACACCGCTGACCGAAACCCACGCCGAGGTGCTGCGGACGATCAGCCCGATCTTCGCCGGCCTGCTGGCGTCGATCGTGAAGGAGGCCGACGACTTCGCTGCCGATGTGCAGGATGAGTACGCCGGCGAAGCCCCGGACACCTTCGGCCTGCCCGGTGAAGATCCTCGCAAGAAAGATGACCGCGATGCTGACTGGTGGAAGCGCGGCGAGCCGCCACCGTTCTAGGCTGGCGCGGTACCGGGCGGATGGGACTTGGGAAGGGGCCAGCGCTGGCTGCCTGGGGCGCAGCGCGACTGCTGGCCTGTCCCGCTGGGGAAAACCGTGCACGTTTGAGCGCGTGGGCGATGGGTAACCGCGCTTCGGCCGCTATCTTCGTCCCCGGCGTCCGAGATTCGGTTCACGGGCAGCGGTCTTGGTCGGCTTGAGCACGCGCTCGGCTTTCCTGGGATCGGCAACCTTGAGAATGGCGGTGCTGCGGCCGCCGGGGGCGCCGCCGGTGCTGTAAGCGTAGTTGATGTTGATGTGGTTCTCTCCCAGCACCTGGGCGATATCGGCCAGGGCGCCGGGGCGGTTGCTCACCTCGATTGCCAGCACGTCCGTCTCAGTCATCGGCAGATTGAGTTTCTTCAGCACTTCGCGCGCTTCATCCCGCCGCTCGATCACCAGGCGCAGCACGCCATGCTCCTGCGAATCCACCAGCGTCATGGCGATGATGTTGATCTTGGCGTCGGCGATCGCCCGCGTCACCTGTGCCAGGACACCGGGCTTGTTGACCAGGAAAATGCTGAACTGCGTCTCGGTTCGCACTTGTGCCATGATTTCTCCTGTATGCAATTGCCGATTTGCGATTTGCGATGGGGCGGGCGAGCACGCGCCTATTCTCAATCGCAAGGCATAAATCGGCAATTGCAAATCATGACACGCTGTTGACCGCTTCCTTCTGGGTGGGCTTGACGGTCAGGACGCGGTCCAGGCGGGTGATGCGCAGCAGCTCCTGAAGGCGCGCCCCCACGCCGCAGAGGATCAGCTTCGAGCCGGGCAGGGCGCCCAGCTTCTTGTTGAGCGTCAGGAGGATGCCGATGGCCTGGCTGCTGAGGAACTGCACGCGTTCGAAGTCGAGAATGACAATGCGCTGGTCCTGCTCATCCACAAGCTGGTAGAGGGCCTGGCCGGCCCCCTCGAGCTGCACCGGGTCCATCAGCGAAGCGGTGGTAAACTCCACCACGGTTGCCTTCTCGATCTTCTGTACGTTGAACGGCACACTCATTGCGCGCACTTCCCTTTACGTATGAGGCCCATTGTTCCCTCGCATGGCAGCCTGGGTGCTAAGTGATAGTGCAGGTGGGCAGACGATGCAATGGGATGTGGTCGGTTCAGGGTTCAGTGGGGGCGCGCGGTAGAAGGGAATCGCCTGTCCACCGCAGTGCTGCGGCGGGCGATGCGCTGGTTTGACAAACCTCGAGCCCGGCCTGACAACGGCGGCATGGTTGAACTGACCGCTGATGAAGCGCGCGTGCTGGGGGTGCTGATCGAGAAGGCGCTGACCACGCCCGAGGGATACCCCCTGACGCTCAACGCCCTGGTGAACGGTTGTAATCAGAAGAACAACCGCCATCCGGTGATGGACATGGCGGACCTGGCCGTGCTGACAGCGCTGAACAGTCTCAAGGCCAAAGGGCTTGTCGTGCAGGTGGATGTGCCGGGCGGGCGGACCAGTAAGTATCGCCACGAGACCGACCGCAAGCTGGGGATTGGCAAATCGAGCCTGGCGCTGCTGGCGGAGATGCTGTTGCGCGGGCCGCAGACCCTGGGCGAACTGCGCGGGCGGGCGTCGCGCATGCATCCGTTTGAGTCGATGGAATCGGCCAGGGGTGTGCTGGAGACGCTGATGCAGCGGGAGGAGCCGCTGGTTCGCCAGATCGACCCGCTTCCGGGCAGCCGGGCCGTGCGTTTCATGCAGTTGCTGGCGCCCGAGGCCCACGCGGTCGACTCTGCCAGTGCGGAGGGGGCGGATCTGCCCGAGGTGCCAGAGGCTGCCGCGGGAGGGGCCGCCGGGCCAAGCCTGTGCGAGCGGGTGGAAAGCCTTGAAGGGCAGGTGGCCGTGTTGCAGTCGGCCCTGCGCCGGCTGGCATCAGCCCTGGGTGAGCCTGACCCCCTGGCCGAGGCCTCGGCCGCCGAGTCGGTCGATCAGGACACCGCCCCTGGGCAAGCCGATCCGCCCGTGGACTCCATCCAGTGATCAAAAAAAGAAGCCCACGCCTTGGGGCGTGGGCTGATCGAAAAGTGCGGCTGAGAGGACTTGAACCTCCACCCGGTTGCCCGGACTAGAACCTGAATCTAGCGCGTCTGCCAATTCCGCCACAGCCGCAACGGAAGCGACGTATCTTAAAGCGCAACTGAACGCCGTCAAGGGTGCTTACGCATGGGTAGGGGGTGCGGTTCGCCGCAGAGCGTGTGCTGAGGCCGGTCATCACGGCCAGGCAGGGCACGGGGTGGCATCGGGCCGGTATCCGAATTCGGGTGGCGTCCTAATAATGCCTGCGTCCAATAAGATCGTGGCTGCCAGAGTTGCCGATAACGATTCCACCGGAAAATAGGTAAAATGGCTGGCTTGGGGAGTTTGTCGCGGTGGCAAAAATGATCAGGTAGTCGGAAATTCTTGCGCGGCCAGTTTTCGTTTTTCGCGCAATTGATTGATAACACAGAGTTTAAGGCAATTTTAACCGGAGCCCCGTTGGTTCAAGGTCCGCCAAGAGTTGCGTCGATGACATCACCATCGAAGCTGCTCTGCGGGATGAAGCGGGCGGTTCGATGGGTGCGGCGGGTGTCGCCGCCAGGACAATGATCAGGAGAGTCGAGGGCAAGGGTGCTTCGCCGACTCCAGTTTTGTTTAACCCGAGTGTTGGGAGCAGTTCATGAGCGGAATCAACAGTATCGGCAATAACCCGCAAATTCAGCGTATCCTGAGCAACCCCGTTCAGAAGTCGCTCCCTGCTTCCCCGGCCGCACGGCAGGCGCCGGCGGACAAGGTGGAGCTGTCCGGCTTCGGCGAGTTGATGAAGACGCTGCAGAAGAACGACATCCGGGCCGAGAAGGTTGCCTCCATCCGCGCTGCCATTGAGGCCGGCACGTATGAGGATGACCACAAGCTCGACATCGCCGCCGATCGCCTGCTGGACGATCTCCTGAAGTAGGCGCACGAAAACCATGTGGTAAGCAACGCGGGCGCGGTCCATGCCTGGGCCGTGCCCGCGTTGTTTACCTCTTATCTATAAGAGAGATGGACCCGAGCGCTGCTGCCCCCAAGGCGCAAGTAAATATGATGCGTCTGGGCAAAATTGCGATAAAATGGGCGGTGCAGGCGTGCAGCCCCGCACCGGACTGGACTTGGGCAGGGCATCATGTCGTGGTGATCCGCACTGGCCGCCATTGAAGTGCATGGCAGGGAAATTGGACTGGCGGGATCAGGTCTGGCTCCACGGAAAGGGCGATGAGCTGGCTGCCGTGGCCGCTGGGTTTGCCGGCGCAAACGCCCTCCCATACGGCACAAATTGCGCCTGGCCATGATGGATGCGGCCTTGACGGCCCCAAAGTCGCGGGTACACTTTCCGGCCTTTACGCCCGGCGAAATCCGGCGGCGGCGCAAACTTTCTGCTGCTGGTTGACGTATAGTCGATGAAGTGACTTGCCACGGGACGAGCGATTCCCGCGGGGCACCCAAAGCTTCGCGGGCGACTGCTCCTGTCCTCCCCCGACGTCACAATCGAGGTTTTAAGTTTCATTTGCGCACCGGCGCATGGCGCAGTTCCTGCCCGTGGCGGCCGCATCGCAGCAGGTGGATGTGTTTTTGAAGTCGTTCAGAAGGACTGACCTATGGCCCGCGACCTGACCAAGATCCGCAATATCGGCATCGCCGCTCACATCGACGCCGGTAAGACAACTGTCTCCGAGCGCATACTCTTCTATACCGGCAAGATTCACAAGATGGGCGATACCCATGAGGGCACCGCCACCATGGACTTCGATCCCGATGAGCAGAAGCGCGGCATCACCATTAACTCCGCCGCCACCACCTGCCCCTGGGATCGCTTTGGCGAGCGCTACACGATCAACCTGATCGATACCCCCGGCCACGTGGACTTCACCGCCGAGGTCGAGCGCTCCATGCGCGTGCTGGACGGGGCCGTTGCGGTCTTCGACGGCAAGGAAGGCGTTGAGGCCCAGTCGGAAACCGTCTGGCGCCAGGCGACCAAGTACAACGTCCCCCGCATCTGCTTCATCAACAAGATGGACAAGTTGGGGGCCGACTTCGAATACTCCTTCAACTCGATCCGCGAGCGCCTGGGCGCGCCTGCCGTCGCGGTGCAGTACCCCATCGGCCAGTCCAACACCTTCCAGGGCATGGTCGACCTGATCCGCCGCGTGGCCATCTACTATGATGTGGAGCACGGCGACAAGGACAAGGGCAAGAGCCAGATCGAGAAGCCGGTGCCCGATGATCTGAAAGACATCGTCGAGCAGTGGCGCCATGAGCTGGTCGAGAAGGTCGCCGAGACCGACGACACCCTGATGGAGAAATATCTCAACGGGGAGGAACTGACCGAGGAGGAGATCCGCACCGGCCTGCGTGCCGCCACCATCTCCTTCAAGCTTCACCCGGTCTTCTGCGGCTCGGCCCTGAAGTACGTCGGCGTACAGCGCCTGCTGGACGGGGTAATCGACTACCTGCCGGCTCCGGCAGATGTGCCGGCCATCAGGGGAACCGATCCCAAGGATGAATCCATCGTCATCGAGCGCCATCCCAATCCGGATGAGCCGTTCTGCGGCCTGGCGTTCAAGATCGTCAGCGATCAGCACGGCGACCTGACCTACGTGCGCGTCTACTCCGGCAGGCTGGAGAAGGGCAGCCGCGTGCTCAATGCCAACCGCGGCAAGCGTGAGAACGTCAGCCGCATGTTCCAGATGCATGCCGATGCCCGCAACCCGCTCGACGTGGCCGAGGCCGGTGACATCGTCGCCTGTATCGGGATCAAGGATGCACTGACCGGTGACACGCTCTGCGATGAGAACGCTCCGATCCTGCTGGAGCGTCCCACCTTCCCCGAGCCGGTGATCAGCATGTCGGTTGAGCCCAAGACCCAGGCCGACAAGCAGAAGCTGGGCGAGGCCCTCACCATCATCAAGCGTGAGGATCCGACCTTCCAGGCCAATTACGATGAGGAGACCGGCCAGACGATCATCGCCGGCATGGGCGAGCTGCACCTGGACATCCTCAAGACCCGCCTGACGCGCGATCACAAGGTGGAGGTCATCGTCGGCAAGCCCAAGGTGGCGTACAAGGAAACCGTCACCCGCAAGGCCGAATACGTTCGCGGCAAGCACGTCAAGCAGTCGGGCGGCCGCGGCCAGTACGGTGACTGCGTCATCGACATCGAGCCGTTCGACGGCACCGACGGCGCGGGCAATCCACTGGACGCCGAGACGCTCAAGAAGCTGAACTGGAAGGACGGCATCGCCTTCGAGAACAAGATCTTCGGCGGCGTCATTCCCAAGGAATACATCCCGTCGGTCGAGTATGGCGTGCGCATGGCCGCCAAGACCGGCGTGCTGGCCAACTATCCGCTGATCAACGCCAAGATCACGCTGGTGGACGGCAGCTATCACCAGGTTGACTCGTCGCAGGTGGCGTTCGAGCTGGCCGGCCAGTTGGCGTTCCGCGAGGCGGCCACCAAGGCCGGGCTCACGCTGCTGGAGCCGATCATGAAAGTCGTGGTCACCACGCCCGAGGAGTTCGTGGGCAACGTGACCGGCGACCTGAACCGCCGCCGCGGGATGATTGTCAACTCCGACCAGCGCGGCAACACCCGCGTCATCGAGGCCGAGGTGCCGCTGAGCGAGATGTTCGGCTACACCACCGAGCTGCGTTCGATGAGCCAGGGCCGCGCCAGCAGCGTCATGGAACCGCTGAAGTACTCCCCGGTCCCGGCTAACGTGAAGAACCAGATCCTGGAAGAGGTGGGGTAATCGTGCCCCTCGGACAGGCAATGAGCTGTGCAGAACCCCGGACCCTGGAGGGTCCGGGGTTCTTGCCACTTTGCCGGGGATGAGGCAATTCACCCAGCCGCCATGCGGTGCCCGCGCACAGAAGCAAGCCTGTGCTGGATGGATCGGCGGTGCTGATGGAATTGAGTGTTGTATATGCAGCCAGCCGGCCGCAAGAATCCGCAGGCAATGCTGCCAGCCGGCGGCCGATGCATATGATTGCTGTCACTTACCGCGGCGACAGGACAAGCCGGGCGACCTGGGATGGTGCGATGGCATTAACTTACAGGCATCTTTGCCCCGTCTTGCCGATCAGTCCGATTCGCTCGCGCGCGGCTGTTTGCCGGCATGATGGGGGAATCCGCGGTGCTGGGCCAGGGTGCGACGGGAAGCCCGGCAGCAGCTGGCCGGGCTGGCTAAAGCGTTTCTCCCTTCACGTCAAGGCCCCGGCTGGCCTACGCTTGGAAGAAGTGCGGGAATCTGCACGGTGCAGTTCCATTTTGCCGGTTTTCTGCAACAATGTGCCGGCGGCGTTTGAGGCTGGATGGGCCAGCCGCGCACGGCGCGACGCCGCGGGCCCTGGAAGGAGTCTGACGTGATTGTCACCGTCTCATCTCGTCACATGGAGATCACCCCGGCCCTCAAGCGCTATGCCGAGCAGAAGGCGGGCAAGCTGACCAAGTATTACAATCGCATTCAGGAGATCGAGGTCGTTCTGGACAGTAACAAGGATGCGGTCCGCGTCGACATGATGGTCAACGGCGAGCACAAGAACATGTTCATTGCCACGCACAACGAGGGCGATGCCTATGCGTGCATCGATGCCTGCGTGGACAAGCTGGAACGGCAGTTGACCGACCACAATAAGAAAATCAAGAACCGCAAGCATCCCCAGCAGACCGTGCCCGAGCAGCACACCATGGGGAGCGATCACGGCTAAAATTCAGTCGCTTGGATCCGGCGTGGCGGCCCGCCCGGACAGGCGGGGCTTCCGGTGCAACCTCACGCACGCCGCGCTGAGAGATCCGCAGGTTGTAAAGGTCAAGATGAAGCTCAGAGACTTTATCGTAACAGAGGCGATCGTACCGAATCTCCAGGCAGACAGTCGCAACGAAGTAATCCGCGAACTGGTGAACAGCCTTGCCGCCGCCGGCGCGGTCGAGTCAGAGGCGATCGACGAGATCATTGCCGCGCTGATCAAGCGCGAGGAGAACGGCTCGACCGGTTTCGGCAAGGGGGTGGCCGTGCCGCACGTCAAGCATGCGCGGGTGCAGAAGATGGTGGGGACCGTCGGCCGCAGCGCCAGCGGGATCGATTTTGCCGCCCTCGATCATCAGCCGGTGTACAGCATCGTGCTGCTGCTCAGCCCGGAAAACCAGCCGCAGCAGCACCTTCAGGCGATGAACATCGTGTTCAGTAATCTACAGAAGGACACCTTCCGCCGGTTCCTCCGCCAGAGCGAAACGCGGGAAGCCATCGTGGAGCTGCTGGACGAGGCCGACCAGGGAAGGTGAGGGAGAAGTTGATCGTTGGCGATGGGCCGCTGGTAGCGTGCATTCACTGCCAGCGATCGACTGTCAACTGTCAACTCATCAGCAATGCCGACGGCCTCACGCAGGGTCATTATCAGTAACACGCTCGGGCTGCATGCCCGGCCGGCGATGCAGTTCGTCGATCTGGCGAACCAGTTCTCGTCCCGCATCACCGTGCGCAAGGGGGGCGATGAGCCGGTGGATGCCGATGGCAAGAGCGTCATGCAGATGATCATTCTCGCGGCCACCGAAGGCACCCCGCTGGATATCGAGGCCGAAGGCGAAGACGCCGAACAGGCAGTCCAGCAACTGGCCGAGCTTGTCGACAGCAAGTTCGGAGAAGAGTGAAAAGGAGTTGCCGGTTGCCCGTTGCCAGTGCAAGACACCCCCTCCTCACTGGCAACGGGCAACCGGCAACTGATCAGGAATGGAAATCCGCAAGGGCATAGGTGTCTCCCCGGGAGTCGTCATCAGCACCGCCGTGGTGCTGGACGCCGAGGATCTGCTTATCCCCCGCCGCACCATTCCGCCGGAAGATGCCCCTGCCGAAATCCGCCGGGTGCAGGATGCCATCGCCGCCAGCGTGGTGGACCTCACCGGCCTGCGCGACACCATCACCGCCAAGCATGGCAAGCAGATCGGCGGCATTTTCGACTTCCACCTCGGCCTGCTGAAGGACCGCACGCTCGCCAAGGAGCTGGTCAAGGAGATCAACGAGAACCACGTCACCGCCGAGTACGCCGTCAGCACGGTGATGCGGCGCTACGCCAACAACTTCCACCAGATGTCCGACCGCTATTTCTCCGAGCGCGTCAAGGACATCCACGACATCGAGCGGCGCGTGCTGCGGGCGCTGATCGGGCAGAAGGCCGAGGAGCTGCTGCACCTGGACCGCGATGTGGTGATCATCGCCCACGATTTGCTGCCCAGCCAGACCGCTTCGCTGGACCGCACGCACGTCAAGGGGTTCGCCACCGATGTCGGCGGCCGCACCAGTCATACCGCCATCGTTGCCCGCGCCATGGGCATCCCCGCGGTCGTCGGCCTGGGGAACCTCACGGCCGAGGTCTCCGGCGGCGATACCGTTATCATCGACGGCAACCGCGGGGTGGTCATCATCAACCCCGATGAGGAGCAACTCGCCGAGCATCGCGAGTTCGAGCGCAAGCTGGTGCGGCTGGAGGCCGACCTGGCGACCCTGCGCGACCTGCCGGCCGAGACGCGGGATGGGCACTCGGTCAGCCTGCAGGCCAACATCGAGTTCCCCGAGGAAATCCCCGATGCCATCGAGCGCGGTGCCCAGGGCATCGGGCTGTACCGCACCGAGTTCCTCTACCTGGCCAGCGACCACGAGCCGACCGAGGAGGATCACTTCGCGGCCTACGCCGAGGCGGTGCGCCTGCTGGCCGGCCGCCCGCTGGTCATCCGCACCCTGGACCTGGGGGCCGACAAGTATACCCAGGGCGCCCTGGCCAATCCCGAGCGCAATCCCTTCCTCGGCGACCGCTCGATCCGCATGTGCCTGCATGACATCCCGATGTTCAAGCGGCAACTGCGGGCGATCATGCGCGTCAGCGTGATGGGGGATGTGCGGATCATGTTCCCCATGATCAGTACCTCCATCGAGCTGCGCCAGGCCAAGATGATCCTCAACGATGTGATGGAAGAGTTGGAGGATGAGGGCACGCCCTTCCGCCGCGATATCCCCATCGGCATCATGATCGAGGTGCCGTCGGCGGCGCTGATGGCCAACACCCTGGCCAAGGAAGTGAATTTCTTCTCCATCGGCACCAACGACCTGATCCAGTACACGCTGGCGGTGGACCGCACCAACGAGCGGGTGGCGGGGCTGTTCTGCCCGGCCCATCCGGCGGTGCTGGCCCTGATCCGCGATGTGATCCGGGCCGGCGTGCGCAATCAGATCAGCGTCAGTGTCTGTGGTGAAATGGCCGGCGAGCCCCTGTACACTTTGTTGCTGCTGGGGCTGGGCCTGAACATCTTTTCCATGAACGGACCGGACATCCCGGAAGTAAAGAAGATTATCCGCTCCACCACGATGGAGCACGCCAAGCAGGTTGCTCGGCGGGTCATGAGTTTTGATTCCGAACGACAGGTGATGCACTTCCTGCGCGAAGAGACGCGGAAGATCATCCCCGAGGCATTTTAAGAGGAGTAGGCAGTGCGCGACGGGCAGTGGGCAGGAAGAACCGGTTGAGCGATGTTCGCTCCCTTCTTCGCTGCCGGCCGTCTGCCGCCGCCGCCGACTGAGTGAATGGCAAAGGAAATGCTAATCAACGTCTCCGAGGGCGAGGAATGCCGCATCGCCCTGCTGGAGAACGGCAAGCTTGAAGAACTGTACATGGAGCGCACCAGCTCCACGTCCCATGTCGGCAACATCTACAAGGGGCGCGTAACCAACGTCGAACCGTCCATCCAGGCGGCCTTTGTCGATTTCGGCCTGGGCCGCAACGGGTTCCTGCACATCTCTGACCTGCTGCCGCAGTACTTCGGGCGCAAGGGAGAGGACATCCAGGAAGCGGTGGGCCGCAAGCTGGCCCGCCGTGATCGCCCGCCCATCCAGCGCTGCCTGCGGCGCGGCGATGAGATCGTCGTGCAGATCATCAAGGAGGGTATCGGCACCAAAGGCCCGACCCTCAGCACCTACCTGTCCATCCCGGGGCGCATCCTGGTGATGATGCCCGGCATGACCAAGATGGGCGTCAGCCGCAAGATCGAGGATGAGACCGAGCGCCGGCGGCTGCGGCAGATCCTCGATTCACTCAAGCCCCCGGAAGATGTCGGGTTCATCATCCGCACCGCCGGCGTCGGCAAGACCAAGACCGAGATCGAGCGCGACTTCAAGTTCCTCACGCGCCTGTGGGATCAGATCCTCAAGGTGCGCAAGAATACCCCGGCCCCGGTTGAGCTGTACACCGAAGGGGACCTGGTTACGCGCACCGTGCGCGATGTCTACAGCGCGGATATCGACCGCATCATCGTGGACAACAAGGATGTGGCCCAGCGCGTGCGCGAATTCATCAAGATCAGCGCCCCGCGCACGCGCAACAAGATCGAACTGTACGAAGACCCGATTCCGCTGTTCCACAAGTTCGGCATCGAGCACGAGATCGAGCTGATGCACTCGCGCCATGTGCCGCTGCCCTCGGGCGGGTCGCTGGTGATCGACTCGACCGAGGCGATCGTCGCCATCGATGTCAACAGCGGCAAGTTCCGCGAGCACGCCGACGCCGAAACCACCGCCTTCAAGACCGACCTGGAGGCCGCCGATGAGATCTGCCGCCAGCTCAAGCTGCGCGACCTGGGCGGGGTGATCATCTGCGACTTCATCGACCTGCGCTACGAGCGCCACCGCCGCGAGTTGGAAAAGCGCCTGCAGGAAAACTTCAAGAAGGACCGGGCCAAGACCAAGGTCCTGCGCATGAGCCAGTTCGGCATCATCGAGATGACCCGCCAGCGCATGCGTCCCAGCCTGAAGCGCAGCGTCTACTTTGACTGCCCCCACTGCAAGGGCGCCGGGCTGGTCAAGACGCCTGAGAGCATGAGCCTGGATGTCATGCGCAAGCTCGCCATCGCCATCCACGATGAGCGTGTGGTGCGGGTGGAGATCAGTGTCAATGCCGATGTGGCGTTCTACCTGCAGAACCGCAAGCGCGCTGCCATCGCGGAGATGGAGACGCGCAACAAGAAGCGCGTGATCGTGCGCATCGATCCCAAGCTGGGACTGGATGAGGTGCGCTTCGACCTGTACGACCTGCGCGAGGGGCTGGTGCAGATCGATGCCCTGGGCGTGGAGCCGAGCGACCAGGCGATGGTGGCCCGCCTGCCGGTGCAGCAGCGCGGCCGGCATGATCAGCGCCGTGGTGATCGCCACGGCCGTCGCCTGCTGCCCAGGCCCGCCGAGGCCGAGTTCTCCGCCGATGACCTGTTCGACGAAGACTTGGAAGAAACCCTGGAGGCCGGCGAGGAGCGGGCCGACCAGAAACGTCAGCAGGCGCAGGAACTGGGCATGCCCGTCAATGGTGATCCGGCTGCCGCCGAGGGGGCCGGCCAGGAAAATGGCGCAGTCAATGGCGAGGGAGGTGGCCGTCGTCGTCGCCGCCGTCGTCGTGGCGGACGCGGACGGCGCCGGGGTCATGGTGCCGGCGGCGAGCATGCCGCACTCGACCCGGCGGGAGCGGATTCATCCCACGAAGCGCACGATGAGATCGGCCCCGCCCCTGAGGTGATCGTCGATCCTGCGGACACCGATCCTGCGGACGATCAGGCTGCATCCGATATGCAACTGGACGCCGCCGCCGATGAGGCTGTGCTGAATGAAGCGGTACTGGATGAACATCCATCCGAGCCGGCTGGGCGCGCAGTCATCCAGGAAGACGCAGCGCGGCGGAATGTCGCGCAGGATCAGGCGGTGCAGGAAGAGGCGGTTCCGACCGAAGCGCCTGAGGAAGCCCCCGCCGAAGCGGTGAGCGCAGAAGCGGCCGGCGATGAATCGACCGAGGAGACACCCGAGACGGCCCCGGCCCAGAAGCGCCGTCGGGGTCGTCGTGGGGGGCGTGGCCGAAAGAAGGCCACCACCGAGGCGGCCACGTCGAGTGATGAGGCCGATGCCGCACCTGCCGTGGAAGGTGAAGCACAGGAAGCGGCCGAAGCGGATGCTGAACCCGCCGCCGAACCAGCCATCAAGCCCGCGCCCGCAGCCAAGCCCGCGCCGGCCGTCAAGTCCGCATCGACGGCCAGGTCCCGGGCCCGGTCGGCGCGCACCACCGAGCCAAAGCCCGCTGCCGCAGAAGCAGCAACCGCAAAGGCAGCAACCGCAGAAGCAGCGGAAGCGGAAGCAGCAGAGGAGGGCAAGGCCAAGCCTGCCCGGCGTACCCGTCGGGCAACAACGCGCAAGCAGGCCGCATCCAGGCGGGTCGCTCCGGCGGCGGATCAGGCAGACAAAGACAAGGCAGACAAGTCTGCGGACAAGGCTACTGAATCCACCGACAAGGCAGATGAACCGGCGGATAAGGCGGCCAAGCCCGCAGCCAAGCCTGCGGCACCGGCCCCCGCCACTTCGGCGGAGGCGAAGCCGGCGGCGAATGCCCCGCGCCCGGTGGTGATCCCCGTTCCCACCGTACGCACCGGCTCCACCGATCGCCATCTGGCCGATGAGGAGCCGGATGAGATCCTGGCTCCGCGTCCGGCATCGCGCCCGCGGTCCTACCGCGATCTGGATGCGATCCCGGATGATTACGATTGATAATTCGATGCGTGATGAGCGAGGAGAGGCCAGCGCCTTTCCTCGCTCATCATTTGTGCGCTGCCCTGCCGTGCCCGGGCGTCAGCAATGCGGCGGATTTTTAGCCGATGCAGGTCGGCTTCGCCCCTTGCGCTGATTGCCTCCATCCGGCTGGGCGTTTACCGTGTCGGTATGAGTCTCGCCAAGGTGATCGAAGCACATCTGCCCCAGACCATTGATCTGCGCCATCGCCTGCACCGGATTCCCGAGCTGCGCTTTCAGGAACACAAGACCGCCGCCGTCATCCGGGCAGAACTGGACCGGCTGGGGATCGACCATGTCGATGGTGTGCCCGGTGCGGAAACCGCCACCATCGCCTGGATCGGCGATCCGGCTCTCCCCTGCATCGCGCTGCGGGCCGACATTGACGGCCTGCCTATCGAGGAGCAGACCGGCGCCCCCTATGCCAGTACACATGCCGGCATCATGCATGCCTGCGGACACGATGGGCACAGCGCCATGCTGATGGGCGCGGCGGCGGTGCTCAAGCAGATGCAGCAGGAGCTGCGCATCTGCGTCAAGTTGATCTGGCAGCCGGCCGAGGAGGGCGGCGGCGGGGCGGAGGTGCTGGTGCGGCGGGGCGTGCTGGATGGGCGCATAGGGCCGACGGTGCGTGCGATCTTCGGCCTGCACGGCTGGCCCACGCTGCCGGTGGGGATCGTCTCCACCCGCCCGGGACCGCTGATGGCCTCCACGGATTATTTCCAGGTCACGATGCACGGCCAGGGAGGGCACGCCGCCTTCCCCCACCTGACGCGCGATCCGATTGTCGCCGCGGCCGAGGCCATCGTTGCCCTTCAGTCTATCGCCAGCCGCGAGACCGATCCCACCGATTCGATCGTGGTCAGCGTGACCCAGGTGCGCGGCGGCACCGCCGACAACGTGATCCCGCCGGCGTGCGTCTTTGGCGGCACGGTGCGCACGCTGGTGACGCAGACCCGCACCGCGGCGCGTGAGGCGATCCGCCGGCGGGTGGAAGGCATCGCCGCCGCCACCGGCTGCCAGGCCGAGATGGTGTGGGAACCGGGCTATCCGCCGACGGACAACGATCCCGACATGGCCGACTACGTTGCGCGCATCGCTCGCCAGGCGCTGGGCGGACAGCGCTACCTGCCCGCCGCCCGCCCGGCCATGAGCGGCGAGGATTTCGCGTACTATCTGGAGAAAATCCCCGGGTGCTTCTTTTTCATCGGCGCCTGCCCCGACGGCTGCGACACCTATCCCGGCCTGCATTCCAACCGGTTTGACTTCCCCGATGATGCCCTTGCCACCGGCATCCGCATGCACGCTGAACTGGCCCTGAATTTCCCGGCATGAAGCGCGGGCTGGCGATGGGCAAAGCGCGGATCAGCAGAAACGATTCTGTCTGATATTAAGGCAAGATAAGATGGATATTGTGCTGGACGCCAGCCATGCGCTGCGGAGCGCCCGCGCCAGGGCGGAGTGACCCGGCTCTATTCAAGCGAGTCGGCGATGCGGTTGAAGCTGTCCTGGCGCCACGGCGGTGCGGTGCCGGCGGTGATGTCGGGGAAGAAGGCCTCCAGGTTGTCGCGGGTAACACCCCACAGGCCAAACAGCTTGACGCCCGGCGTGTCAATCACCGCGCCGCCAAAGCTCAGATCATAGCGGCGGGCGGAGGTGGTGGTGTGCTTGCCCTTGAGATGCGCCTGCGAGACATCACCGGTGCGGAGATTGAGTGTCGGCTCAATCGCGTTGACCAGACTGCTCTTGCCCACGCCGCTGTGGCCGGCCAGCACGGTCACGCGATCGCGCAGGCACTCACGCAGGTCGTCGATGCCGATGCGCTGTTCCACGCTGGTGCGCAGGCAGGTGTGGCCCATGGACTCATAGTGCGCCAGCACCTCCCGTGCGGTGTCCATTTGTTTGGCGGCATCAGGAACGCTGTCGGCCAGGTCGATCTTGTTCAGGCAGATGATCGGCCGCAAGCGCCCGGCCTGGGCGGCGATCAGCATCCGGTCGATCAGCCCCCAGCGCGGAAACGGCGCCCACAGGCTGGCGACAATCAGCACCTGCTCGGCATTGGCGACGATGGGCTGGGCGTCGCGCTGCCGGAAGCTGGCAGCGCGGGTCAGGAGGGTCTGACGCTCCAGCACCTGCTCGATGACGGCTTCGGGCAGGCCGGTTTCGTGGGTGGTGCCGGTAGGGCGGAAGCGCACCTGGTCACCGACGACGACCCGGGTGTCGCTGGTGCGATCCAGCGTCTTGCGGGTAGTGCAGAGGTAGCGCTGATCACCCTGCTCCACCTCGAGATAGAGGCTGAAGACCTGCACCACTTGCCCGATCGGCAGGGCGGCCAGGTCCTCGCTGGAGGCTTCCTGCTCAGCGCGCATCTGGGCGGTGCGCAGGATCCTGTTCTGCTCGGCGTGCTTGGAGCGGGCGCTGAAGCGCTCGATGTTCTCGATGTCGGTTTCATATCCGCCTTCAAGGTAGCGGCGGGTGAGATCCTTCTCGCGGTGCGGTTTGCGACGACGCATCAACCAATCATCTGACGCCAAGCCGGGCCGAAAGGCAAGCAGAGATTTGCAACCGGCAGGCGGCAGCGCGGATGCTTGCCGGGGCGGGGCGAATGGATATCGTCAGGGGCGATGCATTCCAAGACCCCGCCCCGCAACCGACTGGCCAAGGTGCTGCCCGAGCCGTGGCGCAAGAAACTGGTCGCCGCCGGCGCCCCCAAGCGCAAGTACACCGCCGTCTGCCGTGCCACCCTCCCCGGCGGGCGGGTGATCGAGGATCTCATCATCGAGGAAGGGTGGATCATCGCCCTCAGCCGTGAAGGCCTTGGCGGCACTTTCGAGCAGCGCATCGACTTCGACCCCCGCCAGATCCTGGAACTGGAGATCAAGCAGATCATCTGATCCCCCCCCGCCAATTAGCCGGCCCGCCGATGTGCCCGAAAATGGCAGGTGGCTTAGCTTGCGCCCATTCAGACCCCAGGCAGCTTGCCCGGCCGTGCTGCCGCGCACTGCACTGTTCCACGTGGAACAGTGCAGTGCCAGAGCCGGATCAGGCCGCATTCACCAGCCGGGTGAAGTTCGGAACGAACCCAGCGCGGGCCAGGCCGCGCTGGAACTCGGGGGCGCGCATGGCGGTATGCCAGACGAAGCCGGAGCGGAGGTTTTCGGCCATCAGCAGGGTGATGCCCACATCGATGCCGATGGCATCGGCCGACGCCCAGCCGGTGCGGGGGTTGAAGGCATCGGCGAAGCCGTAGCGGCCGTAGGGCATCTGCCCATGCAGCGCGCGCAGGGTCTGTAGACACTCGGCCGGCGCGAAGGGCAGCGATCCGGCGGCGGCGCAGGGGACAACCGTGCCATCCACCCGGCCCATCACCGGCGGGCCGCCCCAGGCGCGGTAGCCGCGCGCGGTGTCCGAGGCGGTGATGCCCCAGCAGTCCGCCGAGTAGTGCCCGAAGCGGCGCGGGTTTTTCGCGGCCAGGTCGATGCAGAACTGGCGATGGGCCAGCGTGGCATCAACGCTGTTGGCGAAAAAGTCGGTGGTGCCATCGGTCAGGCCGCGAAAGTCGATCCAGGCATGCGGGAACTGGTGGGTGAACAGCGGCCCGCATTGCAGAAACGTGCGGCCGGCATAGGTGACATACGGTTCCCGCCGCCATGCCTGCCAGCATTCGGCCGGCAGGGGATGGCGCTCAGCGCCGATGCCCATCAGGTACATCACCGGATGTTCGCTGAAGTTGTCCCAGCGATGCCGCAGGAATCCGCGCTGTGGCTTCCAGCCGAGCGACAGCGTCAACTCGCCGTTGAGCATCCACGGCCAATCCACCCGGTTAAACAGATCGGTGGCGAGCCGGCGGATCTCGGCATCCTCGAAATACTCGCGCGCTGTCAGCACGCCGGCCATCATCAGCGCGGTATCCACGCTCGACAGCTCACAGCGCCACGCGCGATCGCCGTTGCCCATGGCAATAAAGTGATAAAAGAAGCCGCGCTTGTGTGGCGCATCATGCAGGAGGAACCGGAGCGTGCGCTGCACGCGCTGGCGGGCCTCATCGGCATCCATCCAGCCGCGCGCTGCGCCGATGCAGAACGCGGTCAGGCCGAACCCCACTGCCGCGATGCTGGCCGGGGAATAGCCGCCGCACGGATCGATGCCTTCGCGCGGCGCGCGGTCGGCGATCAGGCCGGTTTCGGGATGTTGCTGCTCAACGAAGTAGCGAAAGCTGCGGTGTTGCAGATCATCGAGGAACGCCTCCTCCGCCGGATCCAGTTGTGCGGCGGCGGGCGGCAAACAGGAAACAGACGCTTCTGCGATCAGCGCCTGGGGCGCGGGCGAAGTCGGCTGAACGGTGCGCTCATCAGGGCGCATCGGACACGGCGAGAACGTCATCGTGCGTGTTTGATCGGCTAGTGGATGGGGGGAGGGTGAATTGTCAGCAGCAGGATCGATGCGATTCCTCCACGTGGCGCCCGCTTATTCGCCCATACACGCCGCACATCCGGCACACCCGGCACAGGCTTCCCCCTGGCGAGAGCGACGCCCGGTGTCCGGGGGCGGTTGAGACACCCCTTCCCTCGGCGGGATTGATCCGCCACAATCATCCGCACTTTCACACGGGGCAGCAGTCATATGATCAGATGGATAATCGCGGCATGGGTGATGGCCCTGGGTTGCGCGGGCGTGCTGGCGCAGGAAAGGGCGGCTCGGCAGGCCGCCTCCTCAGCGCCGTCGGGCACAGCGCTGCCGGCGGGGGCGGTCATGCAACTGGGGGTGGGGTTCCCGGTGGGGGCCGGCCACGCTGGGGAATTGGCCATCTCCGGCGGCCGACTGGCCATCAGCGATCTCCAGCCCGGCGGGGGGGTGCGCATCTGCCAGCTCGATCCGCCGGCTGTGATTGTGGATCTGCTGCCCCGTCCGCGCGGCAGCGCGGAGGCGATCACCGATGCGCCGACGACGCAGCAGCAATCCCGGGTGCTCTACCCCGCGCCGGTGAGCTTCGGCGGCGAATCGTTGATCGCCATCGGCACGCCCGGCGACAGGCCGGCCGCCATCACGCTCTATGACCTGGCCCAGCGCCGTACGCTGCATGTGCTCGAGCCGGCCGGCGAGCAGACGCCGCTGCATCACCTGGCGCTGTCGTGCGATGGGCGGTGGCTCATCACCGCCGCCGAGCGCATCGAGCTGTGGGATGCCGCCACGGGCGAGCGCCTGGCGGACCTGGGCCAGTTCGCGCCGACCCACGGGCGGTTGTCGCGCCCGCAGGGACAGACCGGCCCGGCCGGCCCGCGCCAGCGCACCGGCCTGACGATCAGCGCTGATGGTCGTCGGCTGCTGGCCGTCCGCCCCGACGGCGCGGTTGCCGTGTGGGACCTGGAAACGCGCAATCCGCTCAATCTGCATGCCATTGAGGATTTCCCCGGGCGTGTCGGCGATGCCCTGCTGCTGGCCGATGGGCGGCATCTGCTGGTACTGCCGGCGCAGATTGGGCCGGATGACCCGGTCTTACGCCTTTTCGACCTGGATGAGCAGCGCGAGAAACAAGTCCCCCAGCCCACCTACGGGCCGAGAGTGGGGCAGGATGGGCGGGAACTGATCCGCTGGCCGCGGGTCTACGCCGTCAGGGCTGCCACGCGCGTGCCGCGCGTCGCGGTGGTTGAGGGGTTGCAGACAACGGTGTGGGAAGTGACGCCCGATGGGGCGGTGCAGATCAAGCGCACCTTCCCCACGCCCATGCCGATGCAGACGTACCTCTCGGATGATGGGGCCGCGCTGTTCCAGGTGGACATGTCGCGGCGGATCAATGCCTGGTCGGTGGAAACCGGCGAGGCGATCGTGCCACCTGTGCCGCACCGACAGCCGATCCATCTGGTTGGCGTCTCGCTGGACAGGCGCGAGATCATCACCGGCTCGACCGATGGGCTGGCGCGCTGGGATGCGGCCAGCGGGCGGCTGCTGGGTCGTCGTGGCGGTATCCAGCCGCAAGGACGTGACAACGCCCTGCTGGACCTGTTCCACGGGGATGAAGCCCAGGCCACTATCCGCCAGCAACATGGGAACATGCGCTTCGTCGATCCGGCTCGCCTGCTGGACCCATCCGGCGTAGCGGCACAGCATCAGGCCGATTCCCAGTCGCGCCGTCCGCGGCCCGCCCCCACGCGCGAGCAACCCTGGACCCTGCCCGATTTCGCCGGGCATGTCAGCATCGCGCCGCCCAACGAGGCGTTCCCGCAGCAGGTGTGGAGCAACCAGCTCCAGCGCACGCTGGCGATTTCCCCGGATGGCCGGCTGACGGCGCGCACCAGTGCCGGCGGGGTTCATGTCTGGTCGGCCGATCAGCGCAAAGAGCCGTTGCGCGTGATCCCGCCGCACGAGCAGCGTGCCCCGCAGGCGGTGGCGTTCAGTGCCGATGGGCGCAGGCTGGCGGTGGCGGACCTGGGCGGCTGGCAGGTGTATGACTGCCAGACCTGGGAGGTGGTGGCATCGGGGGTGCCGGGCGAGGTGGGGGAACTGCTCAGCATCGTCTTTTCGCCTGATGGCCGGTCCATCGCCTGCGGCAGCAGCGTGGCGGTGGGGCTGTGGGAGATCGACGCCGCCGCCCCGGCTGAGCCGCGCTGGGTGAAGCGCGATGGGCAGGTGCGGCTGGGGGCGGTCTTCTCGACCAGCGGCGAACTGCTGCTGGTGCCCGGGGCACGCGGCCTGGAGGTGATCGAGGTGGCCTCGGGGCAATTGGTGACACGGCTGCCGGTGGCTGGCGCCGGGGCGGCTTCGGTCTGCGTTTTGCCCGATGATCGGCGCATCATCACCGGCGGCATGACCGGCACGGCCATCGTGTGGGACCTGGTTGAGGCGCTGCGGCCGGAGCAGACGCCGGAAGGAGAGTGGGCCGAGGGAGAAGTGCCCGATGAGGTGCTCTGGGAGCGGCTGGGCCAAAGCGATCCGGCCATCGCCTATCCGGCCGGCGTGATGCTGATGGCGCGGGGACGGCTGGGCGCTGCGCCGGCCACCCATGTGGTGGAGAAGGCGACCGATGCGGATGAGCCGCAGCACCTCGTGAAGTTGCTGTCCGGCCCCGATCTCGCCGAGCGCGAGCGGGCGCACAAGACGCTGGAGCGACTGGGTCTGGCCGCGCGGGAGGCGGTCATTGAGGGGCTGGCCGCTGCCCCGGCCGGGTCAGAGTTACAGGCGCGTCTGATCAGCCTGGCGCGCCTGACCGGCGGTGTCGATCTGCCGCCGGTTGCGGAAGAAGCAGGCCAGGTTCCCGATGGGCCTGGTCCAGCGCTGTTGCGGGCGCGTCGCTTGAACCAGTTGCGTGTCTGGCAGGAGGCGGGGGCCGTTCGTGCGGGTAAGGGGCCGGTCGATGTCGCCGAGGAGAAAGAGGCGGTCGAGCCTTGATGGCGGCATCAGGTTCGCACGCGCAGGCGTGAAGCGATATAGGCCAGGAGGAACTCGACGAACAGGATGAGGGCCATGGCCGGGCCAATCGGGATGAAGCGGGCGGATTCGTGGATCAGCAGGCCGCCGAGGGTGCCAACCAGGCCGGTGGCCACGGCCAGCGTGAGCACCATGCCCATGCGACGGCTCAGCAGCAGCCCGATGACGCCCGGCAGCACAATCAGCGCGGTGACCAGCAGCGCCCCCGCCAGGCGGATACCGACGATCAGCGTCAGGGCGATCAGCAGCAGCAGCAGGTAATGGATCAGCCCCGCGCGCACACCTGCAACGCGGGCGCCGGTGGGATCGAAGCTGTAGCTCAGGATTTCCTTCCACAGCACGATCACGATAGCGATCACACCCAGGCAGACCGCAATCGCCATCAGCGCGTATCGCGCGGAGACATCCATCACGTTGCCGAGGAAGACACTGTCAAACCCCCATGGCTGGGCGCCGCGCAGGTGAACGTAAATGTGCTGGGCGAGAAATCCCCATGCCAGTGACGCCACCAGGAACACGCCCACCACCGCATCGAAGTTCATCCGTTCGCGGTTGGAGAAGTAGCCGATCAGCAGCGCGGTTGCCATGCCCGCCAAGGCCACCGCGGCCGAGACGATCCAGGGGGTCTGCTCAGCGCCCAGCGCCTGGGGGAACAGCAGCACCAGCATCCACGCCACACCCGCGCCGCCAAAGCCGCTGTGGGCGATCCCCTCGCCGATGAAGGCCCAGCGCCGCAGTACGACAAAGACGCTCAGGATCGCGCATGCCACCCCCAGCGCCACGGCCGTTACCGTCGCGGCCAGCAGGGGAGAGATAAGAGAATCGGTCGGCATATAAGGCCCGGGGTTCGTAGCGATGGATCAAATCCTAAGCAGCAGGATGCCAGTGGGAAGGCTACAGCCTGAAGAAGAAACACCTGCTTGGAGCGGCTTCCAGGCTGATGTTTCGTGGCACAGGTGTTCAGCCTTCCTGCTTCAGTCTTCCTCCTGTCCGCCTCCGCGTTTTTCCGAGACGTTGAGGGGGACGAAGTGGGCAGCGCGCAGGCGACTGGGTTCGCGGGGGCGGCCCAGGCCCAGGGCTTCAAGGTCGCAGGCGAACATGTTGTAGACCAGTTCGGCCGGGATGTGCTCGGGCACATCATGGTAGTGCAGCGTGCCGTTCAGGCAGGCGATGCGATCGGCGATCGCGCTGACGGCCCGCAGGTCGTGGCTGATGAGGATGATCGTCAGGCCCAGTTCCGCCTTGAGCTGCTGGATCATCTCGATCACGCGCTGCTGGGCGCTGCGATCGATGGCGGTGGTGGGTTCATCCAGGATCAGCAGCTTGGGCCGGCCTGCCAGCGCCTTGGCGATGAAGACGCGCTGTAGCTGCCCGCCGGACAGCGTCCCGACCGATTGGCCGACCAGATCGCCCAGCCCCACGCGCTCGATCAGGGTTTCGACAAATGCCAGGTCTTCCCGGCGATAGGCGCGAAACAGGCCCGTCTTGCCCGCCAGCCCCAAACGCACCACCTGCCGGACCGTCAGCGGGAACTGATCCACCGCCGGCAGGTGCTGGGGCAGATACCCGAGGATGTCCCCCCGCGCCACGGCAGCCCGCGGCGGCAGGCCATCCACGCGGATGCGCCCGCGCGTCGGCTGGAGCAGGCCCAGCAGCAGGCGCATGAGCGTTGTCTTGCCGCCGCCGTTGGGGCCGATCACCCCCAGGGTGGTGCCCGCCTCAACCTGCAGATTGATGTCGCGCAGGACTGGCTGCTCGTGGTAGGCGAATTCCAGACCCTCAATCTGTACGAGGCAGGACATTCCGATCATTCTATCCAATGTGCAAGTGACTTGCATCTGGGGCGCCGGTGATTGGCCAGCGGCGGGTTGGCCCGGCCCCCGGGCCAGCGGCCGGCAGACCTGTGGCCATGCCCCGCCAGCGGATTCGCCGGGATGATCTTTTTTGGACCGGGCGCGAGCCTTTGAAGCCGGCATCCGTATAATTCTGGACCCTTTACTCGAAAAGGAGCAGGAGACATCGATGGCACTTGTCTGGCAGCAACCCCTTCCGCCCATTTATCAGAAGCTTTCGGAGCCGGAGCTGAAGCTCCGCATCCAGGATGCCCGTGAGGCACTGGGGGAGCGCCTGGTTATCCTGGGGCACCACTACCAGCAGGATGATGTGGTGGCGTTTGCCGATTTCACGGGCGACAGCTTTGAGCTGTCACGGCGGGCGGCAGACCAGAAAAAGGCTGAGTTCGTTGTCTTCTGCGGCGTCCACTTCATGGCCGAGTCGGCGGATATCCTGACCGACCCATCCGTGAATGTCATCCTGCCGGACCTGGGTGCCGGCTGCTCGATGGCAGACATGGCCAACCTTGACCAGACCTTCGAGTGCTGGGAGCAGTTGCAGGAAGTCTGCCCCGATCAGCTCATCATCCCCATCACCTACATGAACAGCTCGGCCGCCATCAAGGCGTTTGTCGGCGAGCATGGCGGGGCGGTCTGCACCAGCAGCAATGCCCGCAACGTGCTGGAATGGGCGGTTGCCGGCGGCGCCAACCGCGCTGAGCCGGCCGAGGGCAATGGATCGCCAGCGGCCCCGCCCCGCACCAAGATCCTCTTCTTCCCCGACCAGCACCTGGGGCGCAACACCGCAGCGGCGATGGGATATCCACTGGATCGGATGATCGTCTGGGATCCGAGCAAGGACCTGGGTGGCAACAGCGAGGCGGCAGTGCGGGAGGCGGATTTCGTGCTCTGGAAGGGCCACTGCTCGGTGCACCAGCTTTTCCGCCCCGAGCATGTTGACCAGGCGCGGGCCAAGTATCCCGACATCAAGATCCTGGTGCATCCTGAATGCGCCCATGAAGTGGTGCAGAAGGCGGATCTGATCGGCTCGACGGCCTACATCGTCAAGACGATCGAGGCCGCCCCGCCCGGCAGCACCTGGGCGATCGGCACCGAGGTCCACCTGATCAACCGCCTGAAAAACCAGCATCCCGACAAGCGGATCATGGTGCTCTCGGACTGCCAGTGCCTGTGTACGACCATGTACCGCATCGACCTGCCACACCTGTGCTGGGCTCTGGAAAACCTGGTGCAGGGGAAGGTGGTCAACGCGATCAAGGTCGATGAGCACACGCGCCGATGGGCCACGGTGGCGCTGGAGCGCATGCTGGCGATCAAGGGCACGGGCAGCCCGGCCACATCCGCGCCCGCCCAGACATCGGCCGGCCGCCTGATCGCCGAGCCGACGGGCATCGTCGATTGAGCGCGGCGCGGTCTTCCGATCCATTCCATTCAATCCTGCACCCGCACGCCCACGGCGGCGATTTGGGCCGGGGATGGATCACACTAAATTGACACCGAGCTCATGCGGATCTAATACTGGGGTCTGATAATTCCGGCCCTGCTGCGTTGGCAACGAGGTTTGAGTACCCAAACATCGCTCTATACAGGATTTATCGAAGAAACCGCCGGTGCGGTTCCGATAGTCTCATTCGCAGCAAGCTGTTGGCAGTCCATCGGCGGCACTGCCGTTGGCGCCGTGAGGCGACCGATCACCGCCTCGGCCATGGGAGCCCGTCCCAACGGTTGGGAACGGGTGCTCACCGGGTTGTCCGCCGCGGGACTGCGGCGAATGGAAAGTAAGCGTTTGCCGGTTGCGACGGTTTGTAGCCGCGGCCGGCTGGATTTGAGTCGTGTGGCCCCTGTGCCACCCAGAGCGTGGCCACTGAGCCACCCAGAGAAGGAGAAGGTATGACCTCCCAGCAGCGCCGGACCATGCCGGCCATTTTCGCCGCGGCTCTCGGCGCCAGCAGCGCGCTTGCGCTGGCGTCTGAGCCCACCGTGCAGGAGATGCAGAAGCAGATCGAAGCCCTGCAGGCACAGCTCACTGAGCTGAAAGCGACCCAGCAGCAGCAGCTGAACAGCCGCGATGTGGATCTCACCGTCGAGCAGGTGCTGGCCGATGCCCACAAGCGCAGCCAGCTGCTCCAGGTTGAGGGCTTCACCGCCGGCTACTCCAAGGGCAAGTTCCTGATTCAGAGTGCCGATGGCAACTTCTCGCTGAACCCCAACTTCATGTTCCAGCTGCGCCACGTCGTCAACTATGCCGACGATGTCGAGCCCGATGGCGATGGGGATTGGGATCACGGTTTCGAGATCCGCCGCATGAAGTTCGGCGTCGGCGGTAACGTCTTCAGCAAGAACGTGGAATACGTCTTCGTCTGGGGCAGCAACCGCAACGGCGGCTCGCTGAACCTGGAAGACGCGGTCGTCAGCTACAAGTTCGATGACAGCGGCTGGAGCGTGTTCGGCGGTCAGTTCAAGGATCCGGTGCATCACGAGCAACTGGTCAGCACCAAGCGCATGCTGGCGGTTGACCGTTCGCTGGTCAACCAGCTCCTCGGCGGGGCCAACACCGACCGCGTGCAGGGTGTCGGGCTGATCTACCAGAACGATGCCATCAAGGCGACGGCCGTCTACCATGACGGGGCCAACAGCGACAACACCGATGTGTTCGGTGGCCCGGACTTCGGCGTCAGCGGCCGCATCGAGTGGCTGGTCATGGGCAACCGCAAGAACTACGACGATTTCAGCGCCCTGGGTACCGAGGAAGACCTGCTGGTCATCGGCGCCGGTGCTGACTGGACGCAGAACGGCAGCGGCGATGTGATCTATCACACCGTCGATGTGCAGTACGAGAACCCCGGCGGCCTGGCCCTGTACGGCGCGTACGTCGCGGTTCACAGCGAAGACGGTGACAACGATGCGTATGACTGGGGTGCGGTGGGCCAGATCGGCTACCTGATCCCTGACAGCCGCTGGGAAGTCTTCGCCCGCTACAGCTACGTCGATTTCGACGATGCCGATGAAGAGCTGCACGAGATCACCGCGGGTGTGAACTACTACCTCCGCAACCACAACGCGAAGTTCTCGGTTGACATCAACTGGCTGCCCAACGGCGCTGGCCCTGGCGATGAGGGCATCGGTTACGTCAACAGCGGCGATGAGGACCAGTTTGTCCTCCGCAGCCAGTTCCAGTTGCTCCTGTAACGGATTGGCGCAATCGCGTAACCCGCTTTACTGTCCCCCGGCCCCCGCGGCCGGGGGACTGTTTTTTTGGGATCCAGCGTCCCCCGTGCGCCATGCCCCCCGGGCATGGCCATTTTCATCTGTGCGCCACCTGGCGCGATGCACGGCCTGTCGCAGCGCGAAAAAAAACACCGGCCGAAGACGATGCTGGATCGTTTCCGGCCGGTGAGGGCGTTGTCGTCTGCCGAGACTGGCCTCAGCCGTTGACCTCGGCGGTGGTGCCAACCCGACGGACGCGCGTCGCCTTCAGCCCCTTGGGGCTTTCCTCCGCATCGTAATCAACCGTTTCCCCATCCATCAGAGTCTTGAACCCCTGGCCCTCGATGACGGTGTGATGAACGAAGACGTCCTTCCCCTGTTCCGAACAAATGAAGCCGAAACCCTTCTGGTCATTGAACCACTTGACCTTACCCGTGGCCATGCAGCCACTCCTTTCCAAGTCCCGCCCGGAGCGAAGTGAAAAAACGACCTCGGGCCGGAGGCACGAACTGATGTTCCTCCTCGGAGGCCACCCCGAGTGATGGCCCGTCCACCGGTGCCCATCGGTGGCCGGACAAATTGGCAGCTTGTCACATTACCACAATGGTGAGTCGGTCCCCAAAGGAATCCGGGTTTATCGACGATACGGGACATCGCTGGTGCGGATTGACCAGTTATCCACAAACAGCCCACCCCGCATCGCCGCCTGCCTCTCCCGGATTGGTCCACCATCCATCCCCAATTGCCATTCAGCCCGATCGCCTGACCGGGCTGACCGGTGCAAACAGTTGATAATTCGGTAAGTGATTTTATTAAAGTTATTTACGGTTGTTTTTACGGCGGTGACTGGCTTTGCGGCAATTTCTGCCGGTTCGCCGCTTTCCCAGCTGTCGTGCGTCACAACCTGAGCAATGACGGCGGATTACGCCCATCGCCCGGAGTTATCCACAGGCCATTCACATTTTTCCCGGCGCTTGATTTTCCCCCTGTTCTGCTGAGACTACTTCGCTATGGGCCCGGCAGATCGTGCGGCCGGGCGCATTGAGCGGGGCTTCCCGGGGTCGGGGCCTCCTGGCATCGGATCAGCCCGCAACCCCGCAGCGTCCTGACATGAACCTGCTCGAAACCACCAAGCTCGTCAAAGCCTACGACTCCCGCACGGTGGTCAACGAGGTCTCGTTTGTCCTGCAACAGCAGGAAATCGTCGGCCTGCTTGGCCGCAACGGCGCTGGCAAGACAACCACCTTCCGCATGATCCTCGGCATGGTCACGCCCGATGCCGGGGCGGTCGCCTTCAACGGTGAAGACATCACCCACCTGCCGATGTACCAGCGGGCGCTCAAGGGGATCGGCTATCTGGCCCAGGAACGCTCCGATTTCCGCCGTCTGAGCGTCTGGGACAACCTGATGGCGATCCTCGAAACCCGCAATCTCACCCGCCCTCAGCGCATCCGCCGGGCCGAGGAGCTGCTCGACCAGTACGGCCTGACCAAGACGCGCAAGCAGCGCGCCGAAACCCTTTCTGGCGGCGAGCGCCGCAAGCTGGAGATCGCCCGAGCGCTGGTGACCGATCCGATGCTCATCCTGCTGGATGAGCCCTTCTCCGGTGTCGATCCCATCGCGGTTGAAGACCTCCAGCGCGAGGTGATCCGCCTCAAGCACGAATTCGGCAAGTCGGTGCTGATCACCGATCACAACGTTGCCCAGACCCTGCGTGTCTGCGACCGCGCGCTCATCATCAACGATGGCCGCGTCATCCGCGAAGGCACCCCCCGCGATATCATCAACGACCCCGAGGTCCGCGCCACCTACCTCGGCAACACCTTCCGCGGCGATGAGTTCGATACGAACACTCTCCAGATACGATAAAGCACTTCGCCCGCTGTAAAACCGATCCGTGTGAAACGGCCCGAGCAGGTTGATCGCCCGCGCGGGAGGATGTGCCGGTGGATCGGGAAACCGCTTGCGGTCAGTCGCACAGGGCCAGGAAATCGGCCGATGCCTGCGGGGTGAAGTAGACGGGGCTGCGGGGGTTTAGCTGCTCGACAAGCACATCGGGGGCCAGGGCAAGTTGGCCTGTTTCGACATAATCGGCCGGGATTTCGGCGGCGGCGGGGGCGGAATCATCGCCGACTGACTTGGCCGTCCGAATCACCCACAGGCGATCGACGAGATTGGCATCGAAAAAGCTGCGCGCCAGTGTCGGGCCGGGCTCCACCAGCAGATGCATCACCTGCCGGCGGTGCAGTTCGGCCATCACCGCCGGCAGCGGCACCCGTCCCTCACCTTCCACCGGCACGACCTCCACCCGCAGGTCGCGCAGCGCTTTGGCACGGGCCGGGTCGCAGGCATCCTTGAGGCAGAACACAATCGTCGGCTCCATGTCCACCGTTGTTGCCAGGCGGCTTTCCGCACTGAGGCGCAGATGCGAATCCAGGACGATGCGCAGCAGCCGCGGGCGCAGGCGCTGTACCCGCCGGGGGGTAAGCAGGGGATCATCGCTGACCGCAGTGCCCGTGCCGATCAGGATGGCATCGCAACGGGCGCGCAGCTCGTGCACCGCGTGCCAGGCGCGCTCGCCGCTGAGGCGCAGCGTCTGGCCACCGGGGCCGGCCACCTTGCCATCCTCGCTCTGGGCCCACTTGAGCGTCACATACGGCCGCTGATGGGATACCTGCGCAATGAATGGCGCGATGAGCTGGCGGGCTTCGCTTTCCAGCAATGGGCCATCGACTGTGATCCCCGCCGCCCGGAGCATGGCAACGCCCTGTCCATTGACGGCCGGGTTGGGATCGAGGCAGCCGATGACGATGCGCGACAACCCCGCCTCGATCAGTTGCGGGACGCACGGCGGCGTCTTCTTGCCTTCGTGGCAGCAGGGTTCGAGCGTGATGTAGGCGGTGCCGCCGCGCGGGTCTTCGGTGCAGGCGGCCAGGGCGTTCGGTTCGGCGTGCGGGCCGCCGAACTGCTCGTGGAAGCCGCTGCCGATGATCCGGCCCTTCTGGGTGATGATGCACCCGACCATCGGATTGGGCTCAACCCGCCCGCGCCCTTTCATGGCCAGGCGAATCGCACGGCGCAGCAGCTCTTCATCAGTGAATGCGGTCATCGCTCAACCGGCTGGGTCGCTTCTCCCGGCGGTGGACCGACCGGATTCGCGACGGCCGCGGGTTGTGGCTCGGACTGGTCCTTGACGAATACCGTGTACGCCAGCATCAGTGCCACGCCCACGCATAAAAGCGAATCGGCGATATTGAAGATCCAGGGAAACACATCCCAGCGCGGCAGGGCGTGGATCATGTCGCGCACGTAGCCGTAGACGATGCGGTCATACATGTTCCCCAGCACGCCGGCCAGCAGCATGCCAAGCAGGATCTGGTAAAACCACTGTCCTCGCCGGCTGGCGGCGAACAGATAGCCCAGGAAGCCGATCGCCAGCACCGAAACCGCCAGAAAAAGCCAGATCTTTCCCTGCCCCAGACCAAAGACCGCGCCGTGGTTGACCGTGACATGGAAATGAAGATAGCCGGGAATCAGGCGGTAGGTGTCAGAGTGCACCACCTCCCAGCGGCCGGGCGCGATCTCCACCATCTCGCCGGCCAGAACGCGGAACGCCCAGACCTTCGTCCCCAGATCCAGCGCAAGCCCGATGGCGGCGGTTGCGATGAATCGCAACAGTGCGGCGGGGGAGCGGATGGCATCAAGCGATGGCGGCTTCATGGTGCAGAAGAATCGTAGGGTACGGCGGCGGGAGGTGGAAGGCAAAAGGGGGAGCAGGCAAGCCAGGGAGAAGGCGACCAGGACACAGCGAGAGGAGCAGAGAAGGCGAGGATCACCGCTCCTTGCCTGCGCGGCTTCCTGCTATGCGTTGGTTCTCAGCCGTCCGCCGGCTGGCGCGGATGACAAGTTGATGCGCACACCGTTTCGTGGCGTGGATTTGCAAATCCATGCCACGAACGTGCCTTGGGCGGCAATGTGCTCTAGCGGGCGCGGCCCTGTTCCAGCTTGCGGGCATACTCGATTGAGTGGCGCGCCCAGGGCTTGGCCTCGAGGCGGGCCTTGCTGATCGGCTTGCCGGTGCCTTCGCAGATGCCGTAGGTGCCGTTTTGAATCTTGGACAGCGCCAGGTTGATCTCGCGCAGCAGGTTGCGGTCCTTCTCGACGAGGCCGAGGGTGAACTCCTGCTCGTAGTTGTCGGTGCCCATGTCGGCCATGTGGACCGGCAGGTTGGAGAGATTGGTGCTGCCGCCGCTGCGCAGGGCCTCGCGCTCCATGGAACTCATGTCACCGACCAGCTCCCGGCGCTTTTCCAGAAGCAGATCGCGGAAATGCTCCAGATCCTTCCGGCTCAACCCGGCCTGGTTCTTGCGCGGCGCTTCGCGGGTGCTGACGCGCATGGGCACCGGCGGGGACATCACCGCCACCGGCGCTGTGGTGCGCTCGGCAGCGCGTGTCCGGGTAGATGCCTTGGCCGCCGTCTTACGCGTCTTTTTTGCCGTTGTCTTGCTGCTCTTGCTGGCCTGGGCTGATCGCGCTGTGCGCGAGCGCGTACCGGCTGATTTGGCGGTAGTGGACGGAGCGGCGGTGGATTGGGCCGCCTTGGCCGGACGCTCGGCGGCGGTCCGGGTGCTTCGAGCGACCGTCTTTTTCGCTTTCTTGCCTGAGGCAGCTCCCTTGACAGGACTCTTCTTGGCCACTTCGTTGCCCGTTCCTTTCTCCACGGCGAGACTTCAGACAGGTCAAATCCGGCAACGCCGGCCGAAAGACCCGCAATAATATGATTTTACGCCAATCCCGTCAACCAAAATCGGCGGCTGGCACAGGTCTGAAAACGGCCGGGATACGTCCGAAAAGCGGGGGCACCTGGACGGCGGAAAGGGGCGATGCAGGCCCGGTGCGGCGCGGTCAGACAACGCCGCATCGGTCAGAGAAAAGGGCGCGCCAAAGCAGGTGGGCATCAGGAAGCGGGCATATCAGGAAGCAGGCGTATCAGGAAGCCGCCCATCAGAATGCAGTTGCGCACCAGGATGCCCCCGCCTCGCGGGGCGCTGCGGGGGCATCCATCGGCACAGACAGGCGAACTTACTGCACACTGATCTTCCGCGGCTTGCTTTCCTCACGCTTGTCGAGCGTGATGGTCAGCACGCCGTCGGCCAGCTTGGCGTCGCACTTGCTCTCGTCCACCGTCGGCGGCAAGGTGAAGCTGCGCTCAAAGCGGCTGTAACGCCGTTCATGCAGCAGCAGGTCGCCCTTCTTCTGGTCGTCCTTCTCTTCCTTGCGCTCGGCGGTGATCGTGAGCGTCTGATTCTCCAGGGTAATGTCCACATCTTCCTTGCGGAAGCCGGGCAGCTCTGCCTCGACGTAGATGTGGTCAGCATCCTCGCGCACGTCCACGGCATAGGGCGCCAGCAGGCCGCGATCGCCGTTATCCAGTGCCCGGCCGCCGAAGAAGCGGCTCAGCATGGTGTCGAACTCGCGGCGGGCATCCTCAAACGGATCCCACGTGCTCAAACCACGGTGTACTCGAATGGGTAGTGCCATATTGCTACCTCCTTTTCGCTTGCTGGTTCAATCGGTTACGCTTGCCCTCACCGCTCCTGCGGTGCTGGCGCCAAATTGAATAACAATTCCCATGCCAAAGGGACTCGTGCTGGACGTGGTGTAAATTGTTGTAAATAAAGTCCTTACGCGTTGCCAAATTTGGCGCCTAAGGCCCCTTTCTGCCAATCTGGCAGTCTTTGCCCCATTGGCAGACTGGCCGTGTCCTGGATGCACGCATGGGGCTGGATTGGTAATCGTTCTGATGCCTGCTGCGTATCCCATCATCACCCTGATCGGCGCCACCGCCAGCGGCAAAAGCGCGGTGGCGCTGGCCGTGGCCGAGCGGCTGGGCGCAGAGCTGCTGAGCGTCGATTCGATGCAGGTCTACCGCGGGATGGACATCGGCACCGCCAAGCCGACCCCGGCCGAGCAGGCGCGGGTTCGGCATCACCTGATTGACCTGGTTGACCCGACCGAAACCTTCACCGTTTCGCGCTTTGTCGAGCTGGCCGATGCGACCATCGCCGATGCCCGCAAGCGCGGCATGCCGCTGATCGCAGCGGGGGGCACGCCGCTGTATTACAAATCACTGTTCCACGGCCTGTTCGAGGGGCCGGGGGCAGATCCCGCGCTGCGGGCGCGGCTGAAGACGGTGGGCAATGCCGGGTTGCATCACCGGCTCACGCAGGTTGATCCCGCGGCGGCTGCGCGCATCCATGTCAACGACACCAAGCGGCTGATCCGGGCGCTGGAGGTGTATGAACTGACCGGCCGGCCGATCTCCGAACTGCAAACCGAGTGGAGCGCCCCCGCGGCCCGTCATCCGGCGCTCTGGTTCGGCCTGCACTGGGAGCGCGAAGCGCTCAACCGCCGGATCAATGCCCGCGTCAAGCAGATGATCGCCGCCGGCTGGGTTGAGGAGACGCGCGCCCTGCTCGATCGCCACGGCACGCTCTCGCAGACCGCCGCCGAGGCAACCGGCTATCACGAACTGATCCAGCATCTTGCCGGCCAACTGACCCTGGAGGAAGCGATCGAGCAGATCAAGATCGCCACCCGCCAGCTTGCCAAGCGCCAGCTCAAGTGGTTCCGCCGGTTCGAGGCGGTTACCTGGCTGGATGGCACCCAGCCGCCGGAGAGGCTGGCCGAGCGGATCATCGAGCGATTCGAGGCCGAAAGAACATCGCGCGCAACCGGCTGAGGGATGGATGCGATAAGCGATGGGAGAAGCCAAGCCAATCGCACGTCGCACATCGCGCATGGCACATCCGTATCGCCACCGTTCACCGGGCCCGCGCGATACAGTGCGGTTGCGTCAAGCTGGATCGGACGGCAGCATGTGTGCGGGCAGTGGGCATCGACGGGAGAAGCCAATGGCACAAACCGAGACGCGGGCGTATTGGATCGAGGTCTTGCAGCGCATCGCCGGGCCGGTGCTGGGAAACCTGTCCCAGCGCACGCTGCATCGCAAGATGCCGGTTGAGACCCGGCCGGGGTATGACCTCGCTGCGGTGACACACCTGGAGGCGGTAGGCCGGCTGCTGGCGGGGATCGCGCCGTGGCTGGCGCTGGCCGAGCCGGCGGCGCGCGATCTGGCGGCACAGGCGCGCGAGGGAATCGATGCGATCACCGATCCCGAATCGCCCGATTACTGCACCTGGAAGGGCGATCCACAGGCACTGGTGGATGCGGCGTTCCTGGCCCAGGGGCTGCTCCGGGCGCCTGAGGCGCTGTGGCATCCGCTGGCCGATCGCGTCAAGCGCAACCTGCTGACGGCCCTGCGCTCGACCCGCGCAACCCGCCCGGCATTCTGCAACTGGCTGCTGTTCAGCGCCACCATCGAGGCTGCGCTGTGCGCCTTCGGAGAGCCGGACTGGGATCCGATGCGCATCGACTACGCCCTGCGCCAGCACGAGCAGTGGTACAAGGGGGATGGCGCTTATGGCGATGGCCCGGCGTTCCACTGGGATTACTACAACAGCTTTGTCATCCAGCCCATGCTGGTGGACATCCTGCATCACATCGGCGACCGGCACGACTGGGGCAAGCAGTTCGGCGAGGCCATTATTGCCCGCGCGCGGCGCTATGCGGCGATCCAGGAGCGGCTGATCTCTCCCGAGGGCACCTTCCCGCCGATTGGGCGCTCGCTGGCCTACCGCTTCGGAGCGCTTCAGACGCTGGCGCAGATGGCGCTGCTGCATCAGTTGCCCGAGGAACTCGCCCCGGCCCAGGTGCGCGAGGCGATGACTGCGGTCATCCGGCGCTGCATCGAAGCCCCCGGCACCTTTGATGCCGATGGCTGGCTGACCATCGGCTTCTGCGGCCACCAGCCCGGGATCGGTGAGGGGTATATCTCCACCGGCAGCCTCTACCTGTGCAGCGTTGGCCTGCTTCCCCTGGGGCTGCCGCCGGAAGACCCCTTCTGGGCCGATCCCCCGCGCCCCTGGACCAGCGTGCTGGCCTGGTCCGGCCAGCCGTTTTCCATCGATCGTGCCATCCGCCAATAAGCCGATTGAGCAGGGCGGGAGCCGGCATGCAGTGAGGCAACCGGCCTGGCGCATGTACAGGCCGGGCACAAGCCTCTACGATCCGCGTGATCAATGGCTGCGCCGATTGTTTACGAGTTCCTGGGAGCCGATCCATCCACCCGCGCCCGGCTGGGGCGGGTGCGGACGCCGCATGGGTTTTTTGACACGCCGGCGTTCATGCCGGTGGGCACGCAGGGGACCATCAAAGGCCTGCTGCCGGATCATGTGAAGGCAACCGGCTCGCAGTGCATCCTCGCCAACACCTACCACCTGATGCTCCGGCCCGGCGCTGAGACGGTCGCCGCCCTGGGAGACCTGCACCGCTTCATGGCCTGGGATGGGCCGATCCTGACCGACTCCGGCGGGTTCCAGGTCTTCTCCCTGGCCGACATCAACCGGATCACCGATGATGGCGTGACGTTCAAGAGCCATGTCGATGGGGCGGTGGTGCATCTCAGCCCCGAGCGGAGCATGTTTGTGCAAAACGCCCTCGGGGCCGACATCATCATGATGTTCGATGAGTGCCCGCCCGGCGATGCCCCGCCTGAGTATCACCGCCAGGCCGTTGAGCGCACGCTCCGCTGGGCGCGCCAGTGCGTTCAGGCCCATGCCCGCCCCAGTGAGCAGGGGCTGTTTGGGATCGTGCAGGGCGGCGGCGATCTTGATCTGCGGGCGCGGTGCGCTGCCGAGCTGATCGACCTGGACCTGCCCGGCTATGCGGTGGGCGGGCTGGCGGTGGGCGAGGGTTTCCAGACCATGTTGCGGGTGCTGAATCACACCACGCCGCTTTTACCGGACCACAAGCCGCGCTATCTGATGGGGGTGGGGTTCCCCCGCGACATCGTGGCGGCGGTGGCGGCGGGGATCGACATGTTCGACTGCGTCATGCCCACCCGCAACGGCCGCAACGCCTACGCCTTCACCGCCGAGGGCCCGATCCGCCTGCGCAACAGCAAGTTTACGCGAGATGACCAGCCGATCGAGCCGGGCTGCGACTGCTACGCCTGCCGCACCTTTACCCGCGGGGCGATCCGCCACTACTTTTTCGCCGCCGAGATGCTTGGCCCGGTTCTGGTTTCCCTGCATAATATCCGATTCTTCCAGCGACTGATGGCGGACATCCGCCGGGCCATCGCCGAGCAGCGCTTCGGGCAGTTCATGGAAACCGACCCGCGGGCGAGGCTTGGGCCGTCGATCAGCCAGTCGTCGGAAAGTGAATAGGAAGCGGAACCCGGCATCAGCCCGCAGCATCCGGTAAGGTGCATGTCTGACCGGATTGTGGACGCTGAAGGACGGGCCATCGCTTCCCGGAATCCCGCTGTCTAGAAGGAGCAACCTTGAACTCGTTCCCGTTCCTGGCCCAGGCCGCCCCCGAGGGTGCGGCCCCCGAAACCGCCCCGCCCGCCGCCCCCGAGACGGTTCCCGATGCCGCAACCGGGCAGTCCCAGCAGGATACGCAGGCTGTCACGCAGGCCGATGGCAGCCCCGAGCAGCCGCCGCAGCAGAAGACCGAGCCACCGGGCCTGCTCAGCGGCCCGTGGATCCCGCTGCTGCTGGGCATTGTCGTGCTTTATTTCTTCGTGTTCCGATCCAAGCGCAACGAGGATCGTAAGAGACAGGACATGCTGGCGTCCCTGAAGCGGGGCGACCGCGTGCAGACCATCGGCGGCATCCACGGCACCGTCGTCGAGGCCAACGACAGCAGTGTGCTGCTGAAGGTCGATGAAAGCTCAAATACCAAGATCCGCTTCTCCCGCTCAGCCATTCACCGCGTGGTGGCCGAAGAAAAGACGGATGCGAAGTAGCACTGAGGGTTCGCGGTTCAGGGTTCAGCGCTTGGCTCGCCCTGCCTGCTTTCCTGAACCCTGAACCCCGAACTTGAACCCTGGTATGCCAACTAACCTCTCCGGCCGATTCACGTTTATTGCCATCCTGGTGCTGGTGGCCCTGTTCGGGGTCCCCTTCATCGGCGGCGGCATCTTCCCGCTCGACAGGCTGTTGGACGGGAGCATCCCCTGGTCCCAGAAGCACAACCTGAAGCCCGGCATCGACATGGCCGGGGGAACCAGCCTGCTGTACGAGATCAAGACTCCGGAGGGGGTCACCCGCGGGCCGGATGTGGTGCGCGAGGTGATGCAGTCGCTCAAGCGGCGCGTCGATCCCGATGGCACCAAGAACCTGATCTGGCGCCCGCAGGGGGATTCGCGCCTGGAAATCCAGATGCCGCTGACCGCCCAGCGCGAAGGGGCCGAGGAGGCCCGCCGGGCGTATGTCGAGGCGCACGACCGGGTGACGCAGCTCAACGTGAGCATTCCGCGGGTGCTGTCGATCGCCCGCGACACCGGGCTCTCGGCCGATGAACGCCGGGAACGGCTCATGGCGCTGGCCAAGGGGAGCGAAACCCGCGAGGAGCTGTTTGGGGCGCTGCTGAGCGTGGTCGATCAGCGCCGGGCGGCGGCCGAGGCGTTTGAATCGGGCCAGGACCCCGAAGCCTACAAGAAGGATGCTCCGCTGGCCGCCCAGGAGCAGAGCATCATCGAGCGCCTCGAGCGCACCAACCTGCCGGTGGCGGCTCTCGAGGCGATCATGAGCCAGCCCGAGGCCCAGCGCCAGCGGGAGCTGGATGAACGCCGGGCGCAGTTCAAGGATTTCCCCGCCATGGCCGAGGCCCTGGAGGGGTTTGTGCAGGCCTGGCAGGCATATGAGCCGGTGCGGAGCTCGCTCGACCAGGGGGCCGAGCTGAAGCGCCTGCTTCAGGGTTCGGGCGTGCTGTCATTCCACATTGTGGCCGATGATCTGGCGCCCGATCGTCGTGCGGAGATGGTGCGGCGGCTGGAAGAGCTTGGCCCGGTGGCCTCGGCCACGCCGGAGCTGCGCTGGTTTGAGGTGGATCGCCCCGAGCAGTTCGGGCGCACGGGCCTGATGCACCCCTATGGCGACAAGCAGTACGTACTGCTGCACACCACCCCCGAGCACTCGATGGTCAACCGCGAAGGCGAGCCGCGCTGGGCGCTGGAGCGGGCCTGGACCGGCCGTGACACCGCCATGGGCGTGGCGCAGGTGGTGAACTTCCGCTTCGATCCGGTGGGTGCCCGCCGGTTTGCCACGCTGACCACCCAGCACCAGGGCCGCGCCCTGGCGATCGTGCTGGACAATGCGGTCATCAGCGCTCCCAACATCCGCAATCCCATTACCGGCGGCCAGGGATACATCGAAGGCGGCGACCACGGCTTCACCCGCGAGGAACTGACCTACCTGGTCAGCACCCTCAGTGCCGGATCACTCCCGGCCCAGCTCAGCGATGAGCCGATCAGCGAGCGCACAGTCGGTCCGCAGCTCGGTGCCGACAACCTCCGCGCTGGTTTCATCGCCTGTATTTCCGGCGTGATCCTCACCGCCGTCTTCCTGATCGGCTACTACTACATGAGCGGCGTGGTGGCCACCATCGCGGTCCTGCTCAACATGATCTTCCTGCTGGGCGTGATGGCGGCGTTCGATGCCACCTTCACCCTGCCGGGCGTGGCCGGCATCGTGCTGACGCTGGGCATGGCGGTGGATGCCAACGTGCTGATTTACGAGCGCCTGCGCGAGGAGCAGAAGCGCGGGCTGTCGGTGCGCCAGGCGCTGCGCAACGCCTACGACCGTGCCTGGTCGGCGATCGTCGACGCCAACGTGACGACCCTCATCACGGCGGTGGTGCTGTTTTACTTCGGCAGCGAAGAGGTGCGTGGCTTCGGCCTGACGCTGATCATCGGTCTGGTGACCTCGATGTTCACCGCGCTGTATGTCACCAAGACGATTTTTGCCTTCCTGCTGGAATACACCCCGGTCGAGAAACTCGGGTCGTTGCCGCTGACGTTTCCCAAGTGGGATCGTCTGATCACCCCCACCATCGACTGGATGTCCAAGGCCAAATACTTTGGTATTTTGAGCGTGCTGTTCATCATCGGTGGCTGTTCGGTACTGGGATGGCAGTACAAGCAGGGGAACCTGCTGGACATCGAGTTCGCCTCGGGCACGAGCGTCACGTTCGATCTGGTCCAGCCCATGGAGCAGAGCGAGGTTCGGCGCATCATCAACGAGGCCGCACGGCAAAACCCCACCGCCCTGCCCAGCCCCAGCGTGGTGGCGGTGGGCACCGGTGATCGCACCTATGAGGTCGTCACCCCCAACGCCAACGCCGCCCAGGTGCAGGAGGTTGTGCGGACCGCACTGCGCGAGCACCTGACCACCACCCCGCGCCTGACGTTCAACGGGATGGACCAGTCGCCGCAGGAGGCATTCACCGCGGGCCTGATCGTACCGATCGAAAGCGAGCGCCAGGTGATCGCCGGCTTTACGCCGCCGGAACTGGCCGAGCACATCGGTGGGGCGGCACTTGTGCTGGAACACCTGGAGCCGCGGCTGAGTGCGGCCGATCTGGAATCGCGTCTCAATCGCTTCCGTCTGCTGCCTGGCGCTGTCCAGTCCGGTCATGAGTATCGCGAGTTTGATGTGGCGGTCTCGCCGGAAGGGACGGCGGTCGTGCTCGTGTCCGATCCGGCCCTGACCTACAACGCCAATCCCGAGCGCTGGCTCAATGAGATTGCGGGCCCCATGTGGCGGCTGACGGTGGAAGCGGCCAACTGGCAGTCAGACCTCCAGCGCGTCACCAACTTCAACCCCCAGGTGGCCGGCGACACCCAGCGGGATGCCACCGTCGCGCTGGTGATCTCGATCGTGGCCATCATGGCCTACATCTGGATCCGCTTCGGTGATCTGCGCTACGGAACGGCGACCGTGGTCTCGCTCATCCATGACCTGGCGTTCACGCTGGCGGCGGTCGGTTTTTCCCACCTGCTGGCGGGCACCCTCATCGGAGATGCCCTGTTGCTGGAGCCGTTCCGCGTGAACCTGAACATGGTGGCGGCAGTATTGACGGTGCTGGGCTGGTCAATGAATGACACCGTGGTCATCTTTGACCGTATTCGCGAAAACCGCGGCAAGTTCGGGCATGTGAGCCGGCGGATCATCAATGATTCGATCAACCAGACCATGCCCCGCACCCTGCTGACCGGCGGAACCACCCTCGTAACCATCCTGATCATGTATATTTTCGGTGGGCCGGGCATCCATGGCTTTACTTTCACCCTGTTGCTTGGCATTATCTGCGGGACGTACTCGTCGGTTGTCATTGCTGCGCCGCTGCTGATGGTCGGCATCCGCGAAGCGCCCCAGCCGGCGACGTCGCAAACCCCTGTCGGGCAACTGCAAGCCGGTTCGGTCGGTGGGAAGTAATTAAGTCTGAATGGGGTCCGGCGTTCAGAATTCAGCAAGGCGTCTGTCTGAATCCTGCACCCTGACCGCTAAACTCTGAACTCTAGACGGGGAAGGAGTCCCTCCCATGCGCAAGGACGTGCGATTCGGCCTCACCATTGGCGCCATCCTGCTGGCGGTGCTGGTGGTCTACGTGCTGGTTGTGCCGGCCGACAGCCCCGAGCCGGTGTCGCTGGAGACCCTCAACCCCGATGGCACCGTCGCCACGCCGATCGAATCGGTGGGTGATGATTCAACCGCCATCGAACCTGGCCCGCTGGCCACTCACACCCCCGAGTCACCGGCCGGCCCTGCCCCCATTGCGACCGAACCTGCCCCGGCCGCCGAGCCGGAGGTGACGCGCACGCCCATCGTACAGAGCACCGATGAGGTGGACTGGGTGGCGCTGCTGTATCGCAACCAGGCCGCCGGCATCGAGCGCAGCCCCAGCGAGCGCAGCACCACGGCCCGTGAAGCGGCCGCCGTGGCATCCCCATCCGCCGCAACCGCGATGGCCCCGATCGCCGATGGCGAGCCGGGTCGAGCCACCCGCGCCACGGTGTCGCCCGATACGACGGCCGCGAGCGATACCTACACGGTCCAGCCCAATGACAGCCTGTGGACGATCTCCCAGAAGGTCTTCGGCGATGGCCGTTACTACAACGACATTGCCCGCGCCAACCCCGGGATTAACCCCAATCGCCTGCAGGTGGGCCAGCAGTTGAAGTTGCCCTCCCGCGCAGCGCTGACCAGCGCTGAGACGGCCGGCCGGTCGGCCGCGGCTGCCGATGCGGCCCCGATCGACACCGCCCGGCAGTACCGCGTGCAGAGCGGCGACAGCCTCCACCGCATCGCCCAGCGCCTCTACGGCAGCAGCGCGATGGCCGATGAGCTGTACCAGCTCAACCGCCAGTTGATCGGTGCTGATCCGGCGAAGCTGAAGGTGGGCATGGTGCTGCAGCTTCCCGCTGCCCCCACCAGCGCCACCGCCGGCGCGCAGTAAGCAGACACCAAATCCTTGCAGCAGATTCGCCGGGGCGATCATGGATCGTCCCGGTGCTTTTTTTGGGGGCTGCCGTTTCTCGTGCGGCCAGGTGCACATCGCCCATGTCACAGTGGTGATGTTTCTCGTCGTTTGCGGCACAATCGGCGATCCAACCGGGCAACCGGTGGCCGGCTGGGCTACAATGCGGCAACTGTCAGATGAGTGCGTGCGAATCCATTGGAGGTGCAATGAATTGCAGCCGAGTGCTAACGGGATTGGCGGTCCTGTTCGTGGCGGCCTGGTCAATGGCGGCCACACCCGAGCAGATCGAGACCGCGATTCAGCGAACCAAGGAGTATATCTACTCCCAGCAGCAGCCCGATGGCACATGGGAAAACAAGCCCCGCGACCCAACCGACAAGGGCAACAAGCACGAAGGCGGGCAGTGGGGCGGACGCACCGCCCTGGCGGTTTACTCGCTCCTGGCGGCCGGTGAAAGCCCGCAGGATCCGCGCCTCAAGCGGGCAATCGACTTTCTCCGCACCGAGCAGATGGTTGGCGTCTACGCCGTGGGGCTGCGCAGCCAGGTCTGGTACTTCCTGCCGCCGACCAACGAGGTCAAGAGCCTGATGGTTCGCGATGCCCGCTTCCTGATGAGCATGATCAACGGCCCGGGCACCAAGGGCAAGGGGGCGGTCGGGCATTACGGCTATGTCCCCGGCACCACCTCCTACAGCCACAGTCGCAGCCAGTATGCGGTCCTGGGTATCTGGGCCGCGGCCCAGATGGGCATCGAGATTCCCAATCGCTACTGGCAGGTCGTCGAGCATGCCTGGATGGCCAACCAGGACAAGAGCGGCGGCTGGACCTATCAGCATCCCGATATTACCGGTCATCCGGTGACCCCCGGCATGACCGCCGCCGGCGTGGCTACCCTCTACATCATCCAGGACTATCTGTATGCCAATCGCGGCCTTGACTGCCGGCCCGGCCGTGCTGTCAGCAGCGATGCCTCGATCGAAGCGGGAATGAAGTGGATGGCGGCCAACATGGACAAGATCGCCACCAGTAAGAGCCATTTCCGCAGCCGCGACTTCCCCATGGTGACACTCTATGCCATCGAGCGCATCGGCGTGGCCAGCGGCCGAAAATACATCGGCGATGTGGACTGGTTCCAGAAGGGGGCGGACTGGCTGGTGTCGGTTCAGCGCAAGGACGGATCGTTTCCCAGCGACCACAACGCCGTGCAGGTCATGCCCAGCAGTTGCATGGCGCTGCTGTTCCTGTCGCGCGGCGGGGCGCCGATCCTGATGAACAAGCTGGAGTACGCCAACGAAGGCGCGCAGCAGCCCGGCTGGAACAACCGCCCGCGGGATGTGGCCAATGTCGCCCGCTGGGTCGGTCGCCAGGCGGAGCGCGAGCACAACTGGCAGGTGGTCGGCATGCAGTCGCGTACGGCCGACTGGCACGATGCACCGATTCTCTACATCAGCGGCAACGAAGCCCTGAACCTCAAGGAAGAAGACAAGCAGAAGCTCAAGCGCTATGTGGAGCAGGGCGGGCTGATCCTGGCCCATGCCGATTGCAACTCGCGCGCTTTCACCGAGTCGGTGCGCCGGCTCTGCGGCGAGTTGTTCCCTTCATATGAGTTCCGCCTGCTGCCGGATGACCACATCATTTACACCAACCGCTTCCAGCGCTCGCGCTGGCGCAGCAAGCCGCAGGTGATGGGCCTGAGCAATGGCTCGCGCGAACTGATTCTGCTGGTCGCCAGCGGCGACCCCGCCCGCGACTGGCAGACCATGAACACCGGCGGCAACGAGGCGAGCTGGGAACTGGCGGCCAACATTTACCACTACGCCGTTGAGGGCACCGCCACGCGCCGCAGCCGTGGTACCACCCACTGGCTGGAGAAAGATCCTGCGATCAAGCCCTCCCAGAACCTGACAGTTGCCCGCTTGCAGACTGAGTGGAACTGGGACCCCGAACCCGGTGGCTGGGAGCGCCTGGCTGCCTATCTGCATAACCGCTATCGCGTGGACCTGAAGACCAGGCCCGTGCGCCTGGGCGAGCCGATTGAGGGCGTCAAGGTGGCGCACCTGACCGGCACGGCCGATCTGCGCATCGATGCCGATGAACAGGCCACGCTCAAGAAGTTCATCGAAGGCGGCGGCACGCTCATCATCGATGCCGCCGGCGGCGCGGGCGTCTTCGCCACCGCGGTGGAGAAAGCCCTGTCGGAGATGTATCCGGGGCAGGAACTGGCCACCATTCCCGACACCGATCCCCTGTTCAAGGTGAGCGGTGAGGCCGATACGCCCATCGCCTGGCGCTCGTACACCCGCCGGGTCCTGGGCAGCCTGCCGCGCGGCTCGCGGCTCAAGGGGATCAAGGTGGGCGATCGCTGGGGTGTGATCTACAGCCGCGAAGACCTGAGCACCGGCCTGGTCGGCCAGGAGGTTGATGGCATCGCCGGTTACACCCCGGCCACCGCCACCTCCCTGATGACTCGGATCCTCTTCCATACCACCGGCACCCGCGCCGAACCGGCCAAGCCAGCGCCGGCGAAGAAGTAGGGCCAGCGGAGAAGTAGGGCCGGCGGCGACATGAGCGCTTCGGCCCAGCGCGTGCGATTGAGATCGATCAGTTGGCCGTATCGGCCCAGGAGCGCATCTCGGTGGCGTGGTAGGTGAGCGTGGCCGGATCGTGGCGGGCCACCAGCTCGACGTGTGCATCGTCGAACAGGACATTGTTGCCGCCACGGTGGATGTTCATACCGCCCGGCTCATCGGCGAACAGCAGCGCTGGCTGTGAGGCATCATCCTTGTCGCAGTCTTCCTGTGTGAAGGGGGCGGTGCCAAAGGGCGGCGGGTAGAACTGCCGCTCGGTGCAGTCGCCACTCAGGACGAAGCGCCCGCTGGTGCGGATACGGGAGAACTGCGTCCAGTTCCGCCCCTGCGTGTAGCTCCAGCGCGCCGCCAGGAAGTAGGTGATCCGGGCTTCATCCGGGAATGAAGGGCAGCGGTAAACTTCGCCCTCGGGGCTGACGAAGTAAGGTTCGAGCTGCTCGGTCCAGCCGGGGCCGGGCGCATCTTCACCGGTGCCGTCGCCGCCGTAAATGTGCCATTTGCCCCAGACGGGCATGCGATCACGGTTTTCGATCGCATAGGCGCGCAGCGCTGCCCCCACCTGGCGCAGATGCGCAGCACACTTGGCCGTCTGGGCCGAAGCCCGCGCCCGGCTCAGGGCCGGCAGCAGCAGCCCGAGCAGCAGGGCGATAATCCCGATCACCACGAGCAGTTCAACCAGGGTAAATGCCTGTCGCCGGGAGCGCATGGCAGCATCCTTTTTATTGCTGGGCTGAACCGCCGACCGCCAGGTTTGGTTCCAGGTCCTCAGGCAGGTCCTCGGGCAACCCGGCCGCCGCGGGAGGCGATGCCGGG
>CAYNMV010000005.1:51245-58333 GCA_964398315.1 uncultured Tepidisphaeraceae bacterium
CGATGCCGGGACAGGGCGGCCAACCAGCAGCCGCAGCAGGTGAATCAGCAGCACCACCATGATGAACGTGGCCAGCGCCACGCCCAGTGCTGAGACCGTGATCAGGTTGTGGGTTAAGACTTCCCAGCGGCCGGCTCCGGCCGCTGGAGCAGCGGGGGCGACAAACAGCCGGCCCAGCACCCAGCCTTCCCCCCAGAGCAATGCCACGATGCCCCATGCCAGCGCGCTCTGGGTGAGAATGACCCGCCAGCGCCCCGGGCGGCTGCGTCCCCGCAGCATCAGGTAGAGCTCGCGCACGGGCATCAGCAGGACCAGCAACAGGTAAAATATGGCGGTAATTCCCGTTCCCGGAATTCCAGCAGTCATCTCACCCTCCGCAGGTTATTCAGTGCCCCTTGACATAGACCAGCAACGGCCGGCCGGCGATCAGCTCATTCCAGAACGCCCGCAGCAGAAAGATGGCATTGACCGTCCGCAGAATGAAAAAACTCGGAATGCTCGCCAGCGCCCGTCCCAACTCACGTCGTTGCAGGCTCTTGTACGCCACCGGCACCAGCACGGCCGGGGCATCCAGCAGGTATCCCAGCAGGAACAGCGGGCTGACCAGGATGGCCAGCAGCGGGATCAGCACCAGATAGGCGATGGATGCAAACAGCGCATCCCACACGCCCACCGCCACGGACGTGCGCAGGTAGGGCACCTGCAACAGCCCGCGCCAGTGCAGCCGTGCATTCTGCACAAAACCGTGCGACCAGCGCGTGAGCTGCTTGCTCATGAAATCATAGTTGTGCGGCTCGATCGGGTAGCAGACCGCATCAGGAACAAACCGGACCTTGTGCCCCGACTGGTAAAAGCTCCAGGTCAGGTCCATGTCCTCGGCCATGGTCCGCCGTGACCATCCGCCATGCGCCTTGAGGATGGTGGTGTCATAGACGGAGAAGCATCCCGAGGAAATCAGCGGCTTGTCGTAGTGGTCCTGGATAATCTTGTAGAACGAGAACGCGAACAGATATTCCACGTAGCGCCCGCGCTCCCAGATGGTCCTGACATGGCGCGGCAGCACGAATCCACACGCCGCCACTACACCGTCTTCGCTCATGGCGGGCATGATCTTCTCGATGGCGTCAGGGGCGAGCGTGGTATCGGCGTCGATCGCCATCGTGTAAGGCGTCGTGACATGCTCGAGGGCGAAGTTCTGCGCGCCGGCTTTGGAGCCGGTGTTGGCTGGGGGGCGCAGGACGGTTACGCCCATCGTCCGCGCAATATCACCCGTGCCATCGGTGGAGAAATCATCGATCACGATGATTTGCTCCGGCGGCAATGTCTGGGTCTGCAGGCTGCGAAGTGTGTCGGCGATGCTCCCGGCCTCGTTATATGCCGGTACGAGAACGGTCAGCCCGCTGGATGGTCTCCCTGCCTCCACCTGCATGAGGCCAAATGATATGAGCCGCAGATGATACGACGATGAATTGTCAAAGAATTTTTTACAACTGAAATGGGTGAGGTCGTCTCAGGAGATCCAACCCTAACAGATCGGAGGGTACCGAACACAACCAACCATGATATGAGCAACGCGATGTGAGCAACGCGATGTGAGCAACGCTACTCGCCACGGGCGAAATACTCTTCTTCGAGCTGCTCCAGTTTACTTGTCAGTGCATCATATTCGGCCTTCAGTGCCCTGGCCTGCGCGGGGTCTTTCATTAATTCTGATCCGAAAGCCATTTGCGCTTCGGCGATGGCGATCTCGGTTTCGGTGATCTGGTTTTCCAATTGCTCCAGCGACAGCCGGCCAAAGGGGCGGGCGTAGGGGTTGTCCTTGCGCCTGGCAGCGGGCGGGGCAGGTGACGCGGCGGGCTTGGCGCGGGTGGTGGACTTGTTCGCCTGATTCGCCTCGACAGCCTGCGCCTGCTGGCGGCGATGCCAGTCTTCGTAGCGGCCGAGAAAGTCGATCAGCTTCGGCGGTTGCAGCACCAGCAGCCGGTCGGCCATGCGATTGAGGAAGTAACGGTCATGGCTGACACACAGGATGGTGCCGGCGAAGCTTTTCAGCGTGTTCTCCAGCGCTTCGGCCGAGGGGATATCCAGGTGATTGGTCGGCTCGTCCAGCAGCAGCATGTTGGGCTGATCCAGCAGCAACTGCGCCAGCCTGACCCGCGCCCGCTCGCCGCCGGAGAGCAGATGGATCGGTTTGTAAATGTCCTCCCCGCGGAACAGCAGCATGGCCAGCACGTCGCGCACCGCCTGCTCAGTGGCATCGCGATCGGCCATGGCTTCCTCAAATACCGTGCTGTCGGGATCGAGATCGCCGAGTCGCTGATCGTAGTAGCCCACCCTGAGATTCGCTCCCCAGCGGATGTCGCCGCCATCGGCATCCCGCCGGCCGAGCAGCACCTCCAGCAGTGTCGTCTTGCCCGAGCCGTTGGGGCCGATGATGCCAACCCGCTCGCCGCGGGTGAGATTGAACTTCACGCCCTGCCACAGCGCCCGGCCATCGTAGCTTTTTGACAGTTCCCTGACCTGGAGCACCTGGTCGCCGGCGCGCTGATCGGTATTAATCGAAAGGCGGATATGCCGGCCGCTGTCCACCGCCTGGATGATCTGGTCGCTGGCCAGCAGGCGATTGAGGCGCTTTTCCCGCCCCTTGGCTTCGCGGGCGCGCTGGCCGGCACCGAAACGGCGGATGAACTCCTTCTGCTTCTCGATGTCGGCCTGTTGCTGCTCGTAGGCACGCTGCTGGCTCAGTTCCTGCACCTCGCGCTGTTCGATGAAGGCCGAGTAGTTACCGGGATAGCTCTTGAGGATACCGCGCGTGAGCCAGACGATGCGCGTGGCCAGGCGATCCAGCAGGTAGCGGTCGTGGCTGATGAGGATCACCGCACCATCGAAGTCGAGCAGGTAATTCTCCAGCCACTCGATTGCGGCTAGGTCCAGGTGGTTGGTTGGCTCATCCAGCAGCAGCAGGTCCGGTTCGGCGATGAGGATTTTCGCCAGTGCCAGCCGTGAGCGCTGCCCGCCGGAGAGGGTGGAGACGTTCTGCTGCCATACTTCCTGTCCCAGCCCCACACCGTGCAGCGTCGCCTCCAGCCGGTGCCGCCAGGCGTACCCGCCGGCCAGGTCAAAATCATGCTGCACCTGCTGGTAGCGCTTGAGCGTGCGCTCCAGGGCATCCCCATCCTGCTCGGCCATCGCGTGTTCCAGCTCGCGCAGACGGTGCGAGAGGGCATGCAGCTCGGCGAACGCCTCCTCGGCCTCGTCAATGACGGTATTGTCATGGTCGAAGACCGGGTCCTGGTGCAGGTAGCCGACCCGCACGTTGCGCCCGATGGAGACCACGCCGGCATCGGGCGCAATCTGGCCGACCAGGGTGCGGAAGAGGGTGCTCTTGCCGGCGCCATTGTCGCCGATCAGGCCCACGCGCTCGCCGCGGTCAATCTGGAACGACAGGCGGTTGAAAATCGTCCGCGGTCCAAACGTCTTCTCGATGTTGTCCAACGTTGCTAACGCCACGTTACGGTTATAGAAGACCGGCGGCCAAAGGTAAAAGGGTGTGCGGTGATGCACTTGAAGTATGCGATGGCGCACACGAAGCGGCCGCCGGCCCTACAATGGCAGCGCGATGGCATCAGCACATTACCAATCCCGCAGCGGCTATCTGCACTATGACAGGCGCGGCCTCGGCCCGCCGCTGGTGCTGGTGCATGGCATCTACATCGGCGCTTCGCATCAGGAGTATCGTCACAACATCGCTGCCCTGCAGCAGCACTTTACGGTCTACGCTGTCGACCTGCTGGGGTTCGGCGACAGCGATTCGCCCCGCCTCACCCACTCGGCTGAACTGCATCAGCACCTGTTGCGGGATTTTATCGTCGATGAGATCGGCGGCCCGGCACATGTGGTGGCCAGCGGCATAAGCTGTGGCATCGCCGTGCGTCTGGGGGTGTATGATGAACCGCTGCTCAACCGCCTGGTGTTGGTCTGCCCGGTGCAGAAAAGCGAGATCCGCGAGCAGCCGGCCTTCAGCGACCGGGTGAACCAGTTTGTTCTCGGCACGCTCTCGGCCGGCATCGGTCTCTACGAAACCGCCAGCAGTCCGGCCGCCCTCCAGGCGTTCCTGCGTGACTGCTACCATGATTACCGCCTGGCTACCCCCGAGCGCATCGAGCACCTGCACCGCGAGTCACAGCGCCCCGGCTCGATGTTCCCCTATATCAGCCTGATTAATGGATTTTTCGATGTCGATACCTTGCGATGGCTGCGGCATGTGCGCTCGCCCACCCTGGTGATCTGGGGCGCGGATCTGGGCGCGCCGCCGGCGGAGCGCACTGACCCACCGGCACCAGAGCTGGGCGGCAGGGATCTGAAAGTTATCGAAAAAACGCGCCATTGGCCTCACGATGAGCGCTCGGCGGAGGTCAACGCGCTGCTCATCGACTTCCTCACCCGCTCCGACGGGTGAGGCACTGGCGGGTTGGTAAGTCAGCGTTGCAGCCATGAGCCGGGCAGGCGATGGCTGGCTACCTCTGCTCGAGCCACGATCCATTTCACCGGATCTCATCCGCACGGGCGCTGATCAGGCAATCACGCCGATCAGAGCGGCCATTCGTCCGGTGATGCCCTGGTCGCGGCGATGGGAGAAGAACTCATCGCGGTCGTTGAAGGTGCAGCGATCGGTTGTGTCGATGTGGGATTCGGGCACGCCGGCGGCAATGAGCTGGCGACGAACCGCCTCGCGCAGATCGACCCGACCCTTGCCATCAGCGCAGCGGCGAATGGGGGCGGGATCAAACAGCCGCTCAAACGCCGTCAGCACCTCCTCGCCGACCTCGAAGGCATCGAATCCGATGCATGGCCCGATGGCGACAACCACATCGGCCGCACCGTCCCCCTTGCCATTGGCGGTACCCGCGTCGGGCACCTTGCCGTTCACAGGCGTGCCGTTCACAGGCGTGCCGTCCGCAGAGGTGCCGTCCGCAGGACGGCTATTGTCGAGGTGCAGCAGCCGCCTGACCGCCAGCGGCACAATACCCGCGACCACCCCGCGCCAGCCGGCATGCACCGCGGCCACACGGCGGCCATCGCGCGTGGCCAGCAACACCGGTACACAGTCGGCGATGCGCACCGACGCCATCACCGCCGGATCATCGGTCACGATCGCATCCGCCCTGGTGTGTACGCTGAATGGCTGGCCGGCCGGGGCATCGGCGATGATCGCGCCATGTACCTGGTGTACCCGCAGCAGCGTCCGGCTGCCGACACCGATCGCCCCCTGGAGCCGGGCATAGTTGGCCCAGATGTGCTCGTAGTCATCCTGGATGGCACACCCATTGGGGTTGCCCAGGTTCATCGAGTCAAACGGTGCTGCGCTCATCCCGCCCAGCCGGGTGCTGAACGCGTGCGGCACGCCGATCGCGTGCAGCCCGGGCGAGCGGTAGTAGACGATTCCATCCGGGGTTTCGATCCGCTCGAGCATCATCCGTGAGCTCCTTCAGAAATCGGGGTGGCACTGACGGGGTCCGGCCCCGGCGCGTTCAGCACGCGCCCGTGACGATCCACGCCTCACTGGCATTGAGGGGCTTGCCGCGTCCGGGGGTACACGAAGACACGAGGGCACAAGAATCGCGAAAGGTGCAGCCGCCTTTATCGTGTACTTCGTGCCTTCGTGTACCTTATCACAGCCGTTCCGCCTTACGTATGATAATCGGCGTTGATGCGGATGTAGTCGCGCGACAGGTCGCACGTCCACACCGTGGCAGTGCCCTTGCCCAGGTTGCAGGCCAGTTCGGCAACCACCTCTGGAGCAGCCAGCGACTGGCTGACCCGCGCAGCATCAAATGGCAGCGGCCGACCGCGGTGGAAGACACGCGTACCCTGGAGCGTGAGCGTTGCCTTGTCGGGATCGAATGCCACGCCGCACAACCCCGCGGCCGAGACAATTCGCCCCCAGTTCGGATCATTGCCGTGCATGGCGCACTTGACCAGCGGCGAGTTGGCGATGGCACGCGCCATCGTCGCCGCGGCCGCAGTGCTGTCAGCGCCTCTGACGATGATCTTCACCACCTTGGTCGCCCCCTCACCATCTTTGGCGATCTGGTAGGCCAGCGCCTGGCAGACGTCTTCCAGCGCGGCGAGGAACTTTCTCGTATGCGCGGCGGAGACGATTTTCGCCCCGCTCAGGCCCGAGGCCAGGATGCAGGCGGTGTCGTTGGTGCTGGTGTGGTCATCCACCGTCACGGCGTTGAAACTGCGATCCGCCGCGGGAGCGAGCAGCCTCCGCAGGGCCGCCGGCGAGATCGCCGCATCGGTGGTGAGGTAGGCCAGCATGGTCGCGTGCAGCGGGCGGTCCTCCTTGCCGGGCAGGACCATGCGCGGGCCGATCATGCCGCTGCCCTTGCAGACGCCGGCCAACGTCACCACCTCCCGCCCGATTTTCACCTGCGTGGCCGCGGTCTTGCGCACCAGGTCCGTGGTGAGGATGGCATCGGCGAAACGCAGGGCGTGTTCCGCGCTCTGACCCAGGTCTTCACCGGCCGCGCGAATGCCGCGCTCCAGCTTCTCCATGGGCATCAAGTGCCCGATGATGCCAGTGGACGAGGGAAGGATCTGCTCCGCTTGGCAGCCGATCACCTCGGCCGCCAGTTGGCACATCCGCCGGGCATCCTGCTCACCCTGCCTGCCCGTGCAGGCATTGGCGTTGCCGGCATTGACCACCACGCCGCGCAGCTTGCCGCCGGCGATGTGCTCGCGGCCGATTTTCACCGGCGCAGCGCACACCTTGTTGGTTGTGAATACCGCCGCTGCCGTCGCCGGGCGCTCACAGACGAGCAGGCCGACATCCAGCTTCTTGCGCTTGATCCCGGCATGTACAGCGCCGGCCCGAAAACCCTTGGGACTAAGCAGGTGGAGCGAGGCCATCGATTCGTAAACCTTTCGTTGGACGCGGGGGGAGGGTACCGCATGTGCCCGGTCCCGTCCAAGCATCGATAACACGGGGCAGGCGGAAAGTGAACGACGGAGGCCCTGCGGATGGCGAGGTGCCGTCTGCGAGACCTGCTGACGACACTCCTGCGGAGAGCACGCCTGCGGAG
>CAYNMV010000005.1:58433-85233 GCA_964398315.1 uncultured Tepidisphaeraceae bacterium
CCTGCGGAGAGCACGCCTGCGGAGGGCAACTCACGCACCTTGCAGTTGGAGAGGCTCGGTTCAGGATGCGAGGTCGGCTTCACAACTCGCCTGGCCCTGGTTCCCGAAGCATTCAACGGTCTTCCGACCCTCCAACTGGAATTCGTGACCCACATTCCCAGGGTACTTGCCGAGCCAGAATCCATGGACTAGCCCCATCGACGCCGAGAGCAGGCAAGCGGGCAATCCAGAGGATCACGAAGCGGCATGCCTGCTGCACCTCCCTCGTGTTTTGCATGGCTTTGTGGACCACCGGACGGGGCGGCGGGGGGTTACAACTGCTGGAGGATTGACCAGATTTCCTCGTGGATGGCCTGCACGTCCCGGTCGGCATTGACCAGGCGGAAGCGATCGGGTTCCAGCACGGCCTGGGCGTGGAAATTTTCCCGCACCATCTCGTGATATTCCAGCGGGCGCTGTTCGATGCGGTCTTTCTCTCGCTGCACGCGGGCCAGGCTCTGCTCGGCCGGCAGGTCAAGGATGATTGTCATGTCCGGCCAGTGCCCCTGGATGGCGATTTCGGCCACGGTGCGGATGTCATCGGCGGTCATGTCCTCGCCGCCGAGCTGGTAGGCCAGGGTCGAGGAGACGAAGCGGTCGGAGAGGATGACCCGCCCGGTTTCCAGGGCCGGCAGCACCATCTCGGTGATGAGCTGGGCGCGGGCGGCCATGTACAGCAGCATCTCACAGCGCATGCCCATCTCGGCATGTTCGGGATTGAGCAGGATGGCGCGGATCTGCTCGCCGATGCGGGTGGTGCCCGGATCGCGTACCAGTGCCACCTCCAGCCCCGCGGCCACCAGGCGCTCATGCAGCAGCCGGATTTGCGTACTCTTGCCCGAGCCTTCGGTGCCGTCCAGGACGATGAATTTGCCGGAAAGATTGCGCATAGGGTCGCGTTACGATCGGGGGCCGGCCGCCGCCGGCAGGCTCATGGCAGAAGTATAGCAGGTGCCCTGGTTCCCGTCGTCGCTTGACCGTGCCGGTGGCGATTCCATACTCTCCGGCCATGGATGCATCCTACGAGTCGCTGAAACAGACGTTTACCCGGACCTTCGGCCAGGGGGGGCGGCTTCACGTGATCCGCTCGCCGGGGCGGGTCAATCTGATCGGCGAGCACACCGACTACAACGATGGCTTCGTCTGCCCGATGGCGATCGAGCCGCAGGTCACGTTCATCTGCCGCGGGCGGGAGGATGGACTGGTGCGACTGGCCAGCACCGTCTTCCCCGACCAGATCGTCGAGTTCTCCATCCAGCAGGCCATCGAAAAGGGCCAGCCCACCTGGGCCAACTACGTGCGCGGGGTGGCGGCCCAGTTGAAGCGGGCCGGCATCCGGCTGACCGGCATGGATGTGCAGCTCAGCAACACGCTGCCGGTCGGCGGGGGGTTGTCCAGCAGCGCAGCGATCGAGGTGGGGACCGCGCTGTGCTTCCTGACCCTCGCCGGGCTGGAGATGGATGTGTCCCGGCTGGCGCTGCTGTGCCAGAAGGCCGAGCACGAATTTGCCGACGTGCCGTGCGGCATCATGGACCAGATGATCGTCAGCAGCGCCAAGCAGGGGCATGCAACCCTGTACGACTGCCGGACCGGGCACAAGACCTATGTCCCGCTGGATCCGGCCGAACTGCGCGTGGTGATCGTCAACAGCATGGTCAAGCATGAGCTGTCCGGCGGCGAATACGCCGAGCGGCGGCGGCAGTGCGAAGAAGGGGTGCGCCACTTCCAGAAGGAGAATCCCGAGGTCCAGGCGCTGCGCGATGTGACACCGCAGCAGGTGGAGGCGGCCCGCAGCGCGCTGTCCGATGTCGTTTACCGCCGCTGCCGGCACGTGGTCACCGAGAACCTGCGCGCCACCGAAGCGGCCAATGCGCTGTCGAGCAAGAATTATGAGCGGGCCGGCGAGCTGATGGTGCAGAGCCACAACAGCCTGCGCGATGATTACGAGGTGAGCGTGCCGGAGCTGGATTTCCTGGTTGAGCAGGCGATGACGGTCAAGGGCGTGTACGGCGCCCGCATGACCGGCGGCGGCTTCGGCGGCTGCGTCGTCGCACTCGTGCAGCCGCGCAGCGTCGAGGCGCTGACAGCGCTGCTCAATCGTGAGTACGAGGCAAAGTTCGGCAAGCAGCCCAGCGCCTTCATCACCACCGCCACCGCCGGCGCCAGTGTCGTCGAATGATCACACCGGCGCTGCGCACATGCCAGTGCCCAGCTCCCGCCAGCGCCCCGCTTACACCAGCGCCCCGCTTACACCAGCGTGGCCCGCACTTCAAAGAGGCGATCGGGATGGAAGCGGTGCTCGAGGTGGACCTTGCCGCCCAGGGCGCCGGTGAGGGCATCGCCCAGGAGAGAGCGGATTGCCTCGAATGCCTCGGGGGTGTTGGCTGCCCGCAGGCGATCATGCAGGCGCAGCGTCAGGCCGCTGCGATTGAGCTTCACCCTGCCGGCCAGTTCCGGCTCGGCTTCGAGCAGGTCGGCCAGCTCCAGGGTGTAACCGACGATCTGCCCGAGGCGCTTGGCGAAGCTCTGGCCGATCGGCTGCTTGCGGACATACAGCAGCCCGCGCCGGCCGTCGGTTTCATCGATCGAGAGATTCGCCTCGTGCGCGATGAGCAGCACGCCGGGACCATTCACGACATGCTTGTAATTGGCCACATCGATCAGCAGGTGGTCATGCAGCGCCTGCCGCTGGATCCAGTGGTGGAACACGGGCACGAACGTGTCCAGTCCGATCTCCTGCCCGGCGGCGAAGTCGAGCTTCACGGAGAGCTTCTGGGTCTCAAGGATGGGCAGGGTTTGTTCGGTGATCATGGTTGTCTTTGCTCTGAGGTGATTGCGCTCTGGTGTAATTGCCGATGGTCGATTGCCCATTGCCGGATGCAATGCCATTCGACTCCGGGCAATCGACCACGTGATTACTTGGCTCCCGCGATACTCAGGCCCATCGGCACTTCCTGCTGCATGCGCATGTGGCAGGCGTGGGCGGCATCGATGAACAGCTGGGCCTCCTCGATGAGCTGGTGGACGGCCTCGCCGTCGTTGCCCACCGGGCCGCTGGCGTGGCGGTTCAGCAGGTAGTTGCCGAACTGGTCACGGTGGTAGCGGTCATAAAACCGCGTGGTGTCCATGAACCGGGTGCGGAACTCCTCGACAATTGCATCCGGCTGGGATGGCACATCGCGGAACTCCTCGCGCACCAGCGTCTCGGCCGCCTTGAGCATGGCGCGGTAGGCGAAATCGTCCGCCTTGGCGTACTCGCCGGCCTCGTGGGCCAGGTGAGCCTCGAAGGTGAGGCTTTCGGCCTCGCTGAAGCCGAAGTGGGCCACGTTGACGATCTCACCCGCGCACTCACCCATCGCCATGTCGCCAATGGTGAACTCGCGCGGATCCCCCCAGTCGCTGTAGAACTCGGGGGCTTCGGCGTGACTGGGGACGGCGGTGAACTGATCCACGATTTCCTTGAGGGCTTTCTTGCCCAGGCGGATCGTGTAATCCTGGAAGGTTTCACCCGCGCTGCGCTCGCTGACATAGCGTGCGGTCAGTGCTTCAACCAGGTCGGGAATGCGCTTGCTGGGCACCGAACCGATGGCCAGGCCATAGGCGCCGCCGTTGTCTCGCCACTTGCCGCCCAGCACCACCTGGAAGTGGGGGACGGTGTAGCCGCCGATGTTGCGGCTGTTGCCGTAGAAACCGATGTCGGCAATGTGATGCTGGCCGCAGGAGTTGAAGCAGCCGCTGATCTTGATGCGCAGGTCCTTGATCGCCTGGTCGAGCTTCGTCTGCTGCACCAGCAGCCGTTCGCGCAGTTCGCCGGCCAGGCCGCGCGAACTGGCGATGCCCAGCTTGCAGGTATCGGTGCCGGGGCAGGAGACCACATCCACCACGGTCCCCGCGCCGCTCTGGCCCAGGCCCAGGGCCCGCAGTTCGGCATAGAGGCTGGGCAGGTCAATCGTGTTGACCCAGCGCAGGACGATGTTCTGCTCGACCGTGGTGCGGGCGTTGTCGCCGGCGTACTTGTGGGTCAGGTCGGCCAGGGCGCGGAGCTGGTCTGCGCTGATGTCGCCCAGGGGCAGCGTCACCGTGGCGATGTGGTAGCCGGGCTGACGCTGGGCATAGACGTTGGTCCGCAGCCAGGTGTCGTACTCGGGATCGCCGGAAGGTGGCACGCGCCCGGAGACGGTGAGCTGGGCGGGCGCTTCGGTCCAGCGCTGCACATCCGGCACGAGCGTGTCGAACCGCTCATCGTGGGGGATCGCTTTCAGTTCCTCATCCACCAGCCGGCGGAACTCATCGACGCCCAGCTTCTTGAGCAGGAACTTGACACGCGCCTTGTTGCGCTGCTTCTTCTCGCCCAGCCGGCCGAAGACGCGGCTGACGGCCTGCGCGATCTGCAGGATGCGGTCGTGCGGGACAAAGTCGTACATCAGTTTGGCCTGATTGGGCACCGCCCCCAGGCCGCCGCCGATGTAGACTTCAAAACCGCGCTGTTCGCCGCGCTTGACCGCCAGGAACCCCAGGTCATGGATGGCCAGCAGGCCGCATGCCTCTTCGCGGCAGCCGCTGAAGGCGATCTTGAATTTGCGCCCGAAGTCCATGGTGTCGCGATGGCCCAGCAGGAAGCGCATCATGGCCTTGGAATAGGGCGTGACATCAAAGGCCTCGGTCTGGCAGCAGCCAGCCCGGGGGCAGGCGGTGATATTGCGGACGCTGTTGCCGCACGCTTCGCGGGTGGTGATCCCCACCGCCGCCAGCCGCCGCATGATGTCAGGCGTGTCGTCGATATGGATGTAGTGAAGCTGGAAATCCTGCCGGGTGGTGACGTGGGCGATGCCGTCGGAGTACTCCTCGGCCAGGTCGGCGATGGTGCGCATCTGCGTCGGGTTCAGCCCGCCGTAGGGGATTTTGATGCGCTGCATGCCGGGGGCGTCCCAGAGGGTTTCCGGGCCTTTGGTCAGCGTGCCGGAGGGATAGGCCAGTTCCTGGGTTTTCTGCCCGTCGTGGCGCTTGCCGTTATCATAACGCTGGCCGTAGGCTCCCCGGCGCAGGCGCGTTTCGGCAAAGAGCTTTTCCTCCACCTTTCCCTGCTTGCGCAGGGCGATCTGGGCTTCGAACTGATCGATTTCCGCCGCCCAGTCGGCCGGCATCCGCTCACCAAGAACCTGCTTCCAAGACAACATGCGTGGCTCCAATTACCTATTTCCCGACAGGATTAGTGGGGGAATGGTAGAAAGTGACTTTCCCGCTGTCAATAGGGTTTCGCATCACCTTTTTGGGAAGGTGGGAGCTAAGGGCCGGCAGGTTCACTCCTCGCCCGTGCTGGTGGCCGCGGGGGTGCGGGTGACGCGCGACTGGTGGGTGAGCTGGCGGATTTGCTCCAGGGCATCGGGCAGGGTTGTCACCACCTGGACCGAGGCCACGCAGGTCAGCCGCTCGCGGGCACGCTTGAGGTCGCCGGTGACGGTCCAGAGCCCCACCAGCATCGGGCGGTCAGCAGCACGGCTTTGCAGGCGCTTGCAGAGGTAGCGGGCGCGGGTGGTGGCGCTGGGAGGCAAGGCTGAGACGACCACCACATCCGGCTGCACCTCCTCCACCCGATCCACCATTTCCCCCGCCAGCGTCTGGATGGAGAGGGTATCGGCCTGGTAATCGCGCAGCTCCAGCAGTTGCGAGAGCATCAGCCCGACCAGCTCATCAGCCGTGTCGGAGGCCGGCAGGCACAGGATCTTGCAGCGGGCCGCGCCGGGGCCATTGGGGCCGGCAGGCTCGTTGCCGCGCGCCCGTTCCACCGTTTCGGCCGCCCGGTCGCGTGCCTGCCGCATGCGCGCCTGGTCGCCGGCCTCGTCGATGATGTCGCGCATGGCGTTGTGGATGTACTTCTGGCGGCCGGGATCGAGCTGATCGGCGTGGGCATCGGCCTCGCACATCGCCAAGGCCGGCAGCAGGACCGTCTCATAGAGCGTCACCAGGTCCATCTCTGCGCTGAGGGCCGTTACCAGGTCGGTTGCTTCTTCCTGGTCCTGGGCCAGCAGGCGCTGATAGATCCGGGCGGGTGCATCCAGTACCGGCTCATCGCCCAGCAGGATGTCAAGAAACTGCAATTGCGGCACATACTTGCCCAGCACGACCAGGCAGACGGTCAGCGGCGTTGCCAGCAGCAGGCCGATGGGCCCCCACAGCCATGTCCAGAAGACCGCCGCCACCAGCACCGCCAGCGTGCTCATACCGGTGCTGGTGCCGTAGAGCCAGGGCTCCATCAAATTGTTGCTGGCCAGCTCGACGATGATGAACATCGCCGCCACCCATAAAAAGACCGTGAAGCCGGGATAAACCGCCAGCGACAGCACAATCGGGAACGCCGCCGCGATCCACGGCCCGACATAGGGAATGAACCGCAGCAGGGCACACAGCAGCCCCCAGAGCACGAAGCTGGGAAACGGCGAGCCGCCGGCCCACAGGCCGATCACATACAGGCCAATCGCGATCGCGATCCCATAGGTGCCGTTGACGATCGACAGCGCCAGCATGTAGCGGCTGATGCGGCTGGCGGCATCGTTGAGGGCCTGGGTGGTGACATTAAGCTGTGTACGACCCATCAGGCGCAGGATGCGGTCGCGCAGGTCTTCCCGCTGAAGCAGCATGAAGATGACCAGCACGACGACGATGCCCGCCGTGCCGATCGGTCCCAGTAACGGGGCCAGGTAGACACCCAGCGCGTCGATGGGCGACTGTTTCTCGACGGGGGTCACAAAAAGGGGCTGCTCGGGCGTGGTTCCAGGCGATGGCGGCGGCGCTGGCTCACCTGCCTCATCCTCGCCCGGGCCGCGCATGATCCGCTCGACATAGCGCGAGAAGACGTTGGGATCTTTCTGGGGCTGTTCGTCCCCGGGGGCCAGGTCTGCCGGCAGCGCGGCGGCCGGCTGGGTGGTGGACTGGGTTGCCGGCTGCGTGGTCGCCCCGCCGGCAGCGGCTTTGCCCAGCTCTTCGCCCAGTTTTTCCAGTTCGCTCAGTCCGCCACCGCTGCGGGCCCCGGCGATGCGTTGCACCTTGGACACCAGCTCATCGCGATAGGAGGGCAGGTTGTTGGTGAGGTTATTGATCTGGATGGCGATGATCCATCCCAGCGCCACCACCACCAGCAGCGTCGCCGTGACAACCAGCATCACCGCCGCCACGTGCGGCACACCCAGCCGTTCCAGCCGGCGGACCAGGGGCGCCAGCAGAAAGGTGAACAGCACCGCCAGCGCCAGCGGAATGAGCACATCCTGCGCTGCCCACAGCGCTGCCACCACCACGCACGCGCCGGCGAACATGAATATCCGCGGAACCATCCGCCGCCAGTCTACTGGCCTGGCGCCATCGGTGGAGCGGACAAACCGGCCCGGCTGTTTCGGTGCGGCCATGGCGCTGCGGGATCGTTCGCCTGGCGCAAACAGGCATTGGGCCTAACCGCCCGCGCAGCCCTGGCGCGGAGTGCGCCTGGCGAGGCGGGTGGGATCATTGCTCCGCTTGTGTCCTGGCGGCATCCACCCACTGCTGGAGCGGGATGATCTCGACCGGCTCATCCACCGGTGACAGGATGACGGCAACCCGGGCCTGTCTGACTGCCTTCGGCAACGTCACCACCAGCTTGCGGATGCCTTTGTTGGAGGCCTGCGGCGGTGGGGATGTGGCATCCCGCAGCGCGAAGGTGCCGCCTACTGTCGAGATCAGCCGGGCGTGAAGCCGCTGATCGGCCAGTTCGAGGGTGGCGGTCGTGGGGCTTTCAATTCGCACCGTGGCCGGCGTATGCATCTGCCAGAGGTAGTCCACCAGCTCATTGGCTTCAATCTCATCCTGGATCAGCAGCCCACGGCGCTGGTGGACCAGGCTGGCGCCGCGCCAGATGCGCGTGGCGTGATCGGGATAGGCCGCCGTCAGATCGGCCACAGCGCGGGGGGTGTCGCCGGTGCTGAAGGCGATGATCGGGGCCTTGGCCTTCGTGGCCTGGCTCTGGTTGTTCAGCAGCAGCGTGTTTTGTCCGGCGGTGGCCAGGCGATAGTAGCTCCAGCGCTCCTTGCCGAAATAGCCCGGCAGGTTGTAGTCATCCGCCCCCAGGTCGATCGCCCAGCGCTGGCCCAGGGCGTCAAAGACAAAGCAGCCCAGGTCAAGATGGGCGTGGTTGGCCTGGTTGTCGCCTCCCTTGAACCCCAGCCAGGTGGCGTTGGCATCACCCCACGCTGACCGCATGAACACGACATCAATCCCGCGGAACAGCCGGTCCAGCGGTTCTGCGCCGGCCGGGGTCTGCGGCGGAGTCTGGTGGACAAACAGGCCCAGCGTCCAGGGCTTCAGCCCGCCGGCGGTGTGATAGGCCGGGCGATCGAAGCGGCGGGCCAGTTCGTGCATCATCCAGGTGTCGCCAGCGCGATCCGAACCGACATCGGCATAGTTAAACGTCTTGCCCAGCGGGCCGACCACGTGCAGGCGATAGGATGCGGTCTGCGCAAAGCCCTCGAATGCGCTCAGGCCAAAATCCTCACCCAGCGCGCTTTCCAGGCCCATGATCAGCGGCAGCGTGTAACGCAGGGTGTAGTCCCAGTAGCCCGGCCCTTCCTCCCAGCCCCCATCGGGGGCGAATGACCGCATCGCCCGCGGCAGCGACAGCAGGGCGTGGTGGATGATCTGGCCGGCGAGTTGCGGTTCTTCATCGGCGATCGCCAGCGCCCCCAGCACCAGGCCGCCGTTGCAGACCTGGTTCCAGTTGTGATCCGCGTTGCGCCACCAGCCGTACCGGGCGCCGTTATAGGCATCAAGGCCGGGCTTGAGGCCCTTTTCGATGATGGCGGTGCGGATCATCGCCCGCTGCGCATCAGTCAGCGCTGGGTAGAGCCAGTCATAGCCGATGGCGAAGGCGTGGGTCATCTCGGCGGTGTCGAGAAAATGGCTGGGATTCCAGTCCGGGAACCCGGCCGCCGCTTCCAGTTCAACCAGCGCCCGGTCCACCCACTGGCGATCGCCACTGATGCGGTAGAGCGTGGCATAGGTGTAGATGCGGTCGAGGCAGGTGCGGCTCTGCGACAACAGGCGCGGGCCGATCAGCTTGTGCTCCACCGGCGGCTGCTGGGCGAAGCGCCCGGCATCGCGCTCGATACGCTGAAGGTATTGTTGCAGAACCGACTCCGTCTTGAGGCGCTGGCGCGTATGCTGGATCTGCTCATCCAGCACGATCAGCCGGGGATGACCGGGGCGAAGGGTGGCCAGGTGATTGGGCTCTTTCCCCTCCGCCTGCCCGGCGGCTGTCATCTGACTGACAAGCAATAGTCCCATGGCGATCAGAAGTGTGTAGTAGACTGGCATGGCAGCCAAGGATACCCCCGGCCGGCCAGAGGTGGTAACAACAGCCATCCGGTTCAACGGCTAAGTGGCAACGGGCCGATGCAACAGGCCCATGCCAGGGGATGCAGATGCGTTGCCCCGGGCGCAGCGGGTCGCTACGGTTGCCTGCATGGGCGAAAGACAACCGAAAAAGGCCATCGGGCAGTTTCCCGCGGTGACCGACAGCGTAACGCTGGCCAGCGGGCGGTTCCTCGAGTTGCGCACGCTGACCTGGATCGACCGCCACGGCAACATCCGCCAGTGGGAATCGGCTGACCGTCGCGGCGATCAGCGCGCGGTGCTGATGATCGCAACGCTGCGGCCATCGGGGCGGATCGTGCTGATCCGCCAGTTTCGCCCGCCGGTCGATGCCCATGTCATCGAGTTCCCCGCCGGCCTGATCGATGGGGATGAGTCGCCCGAGACGGCCGCCTTGCGCGAGCTGCGCGAGGAAACCGGCTACATCGGGCAAGTGGAGTCCGTCAGCCCATTTGCCTGCAGCTCGCCCGGCCTGACCGGCGAGGCGGTGGCGCTGGTTGAGATCACCATTGATGAAACCCTCCCGGAAAACGTCTCGCCCATCGCCCAGCCCGACACCGGCGAAGACATCGAACGGTTTACCGTTCCCCTCGCCGGGCTGCAGGCGTTTCTGGATGAGCAGGTCAAAGCCGGCTCGCGCATCGACAACAAGGTTGTCGCCTACGCCCTGGCCAGCCGCTGAGGCGCACTGCCGGCCGCGGCGTGGATTGCGGCCGGTCAGTCGGCTGTCACCAGGCCAAAGCGGCGGCTGACGGTGGCCTGCAGGCGGGCGAACAGGAGGCGGTCGGCGAGGATGCCGATCGTCACCATCACCCCCATGGCCGCCATCACCATCGCCGGGTCGGTTGTCTCGCGGCCGATGTGCAGCAGGAAGCCCAGGCCGCGCCAGTGGGCGAAGGTGTAAAGCAGTTCGGCCCCCATCAGCGAGCGCCAGGCGAAGCTGAACCCCTGGCGCAGCGACCCGGCCACCGCCGGCAGGCTCGCCGGCAGCAGCACGTACAGGTACATCCGCAGCCCGTGCGCCCCGAGCATGTCGCCGGCCCGGCGGTAGATGGGCGGGATCGTCCGCAACCCATCCCGCAGGCTCAGGGCGGCGGCGAAGAAACTGCCCATCACCAGCACGAACTGGATGCCCCATTCGTTCAGGCCGAACACGATGATCGCCAGCGGCACCCAGCAGACGCTCGGCAGCGTCTGCAACCCCAGGAACAGGGGGCCAAGCAGCTCATCCAGCGTCCGCACGCGCCACATCAGCACGCCCAGCACCGATCCAAGTCCGATGCTGATGATGAACCCCACCCCCAGGCGCGCCAGACTGGTGAGGACGGCCTCGACCAGCGGCGCGATCCACCCGGTCTGCGGGCCCCGGCGCAGCCACGGCCAGCCCTCGCGCAGCGGTTCGCCGAAGCCCGATTGCACGTTCAACATGCCCAGCACTGCATCGAGCACGTGGCTGGGGGCGGGAAAGATGTAATCGGCCCAGCCGATGAACCTATATGCCGCTTCCCAGATCGACAGGATCGCGACCCAGATCGCCAGGTTTCGCAGGCTGCCAGTGATCTTCGTGCTCCAGGGCGTGGATGCGATTGACTTCATCTTCGATCTCGCGTCGAACCCGCGCGATCAGGTCGCTCATATCAGGATGATCGATCGGGCGGGGGTGGGGGAGGGAAACGGTGAACTCCCGGCGCACGCGCCCGGGATGGGCGCTGAGGACGATGATCCGGTCGGCCAGCCGCGCAGCCTCGCCGACCGAATGGGTGACAAACAGCACGGTCTTGCGCGTCTGGGTCCAGATGACCTGGAGCTGTTCGTGCATGAGCGTGCGCGTCTGGGCATCGAGCGCGGCAAACGGCTCATCCATCAGCAGTACCGCCGGGTCCAGCACCAGCGCCCGGGCGATGGCCACGCGCTGGCGCATCCCGCCGGAAAGCTGGTGGATGTACTTGTCGCCGCTGTGGGTCAGGTGAACCATGCGCAGCGCCTGCGCGACCCGGTCATCGCGCTCCGAGCGCGGCACGCCGGCCATTTTCAGGCCAAAGGCGATGTTGTCGCGCGCGCTCAGCCAGGGGAACAGCCCATGTTCCTGGAAGACCATCGCCCGATCCGGGCCGGGCCGGGTGATGGGCCGGCCGTCCAGAGTGACCTGGCCTGCATCGGGCTGGATCATGCCGGCCACGATGTTCAGCAGGGTGCTCTTGCCGCAGCCACTGGGCCCGACAACCACGACAAACTCACCCGGCCGGCAGTCGAGGGTGATGGCATCGAGGATGAGCGTTTCCTCGAACCGCCGTGTAAGGCCGGCCAGGCGCAGGTGTCCGCGCACAGCCGCGGGGGCGGGCACCGCTCCGTTGGTGGCGGGCGGCGGAACAGCGGGATCGCGCAGACGCGTATGCATGGCTGCCATCTTCCGTCAGAGAAGCAAACCGGGTCAAGAAACCAGGCCCTCCCGCGCTCAGTCCGCCGCCGGGCGGCTGCGCACGCGGTCGAGAATGCGCCGATCGATCAGCTTGCTGGTATCGATAGGCGACTTGGCCAGGCCAACGTCATACGTCCACTCGGCGTACGTGCTGAACGTATGCTCCAGCGGCTCATCGGTGAACTCCACCCGTGTGAGGGCATCGGCCAGCACGCCGTCTGGCAGTTTCTTGCGGGTCAGCTCAAACAGTGCCTGCTCGAGCTGGGGCCGCAACGATTCGCCTTCCTCGTTCAGGCGGCGGGTCCACTGCCGGTGCGCCGCCAGCAGACGCTCCACTGTATCGGGATGCGCTTCCAGGAACTGGGGATTCACGATGATGACCGTGGCGTTGAAGCGTCCCTCCGGCCAGAGGTCTTTCTCCTCGGCAATGATGCGTGCCCCCGCCTGGGATACCAGCACCGCTCCCCACGGCTCGGGCACCCATGCCGCGGCGATCTCGCCCCGCGCCAGCAGGCCGGCCTGCTCGGCATTGGCGATGGGCGTGATCCCGCTGAGCGACGGATCGTTCAGCACGTGCTTGAGATAGCGGCGGGCGGAGATGTCCTGGGTGTTGCCATGCTGCGGGGTAGCCAGGCGCTTGCCGCGCAGGTCGTCCAGGCTGGTGATGCCCGAATCGGCACCGGCGACGATGGCCACGCCGTTGTTGGCCGCGCCCGCCACCACGCGCAGGCCGCGCCCCTGGCTGCGGGCGTGCCCGTTGAGCGCGGGGCCAGGGCCGATGTAGGCGATGTCGATCTCGCCGGCGAACAGGGCCTCGATGACCGAGGGGCCGGCGTTGAACACGCGCGCCTCCAGTGTGGCGGGGGCCAGGGCGGCAGCGTACTCACCCGATGCCACACCCAGCACCGCCTGGGCATGGGTGACATTGGCGAAATACGCCAGCCGAACCCGCTCCGGTCCCGCCGCCGGCCCCGACCCGGCATCACTGTTGGCCGGAGACTGGTCGCAACCTGCCAGCAGTGTGAGAGCCAGCAACAAAGCGCCCAGAGCGACACGTCGGATTGGAAGAATTTGCGTTGGCATTGCTTTCCTCGTTGAAGGTCGGGTGCGAAAAATAGCAGCCGAAACGCCATTGTCAAGTATACCTATAGGAATAATAGGCAATTGTTTTTTCCCTCGGCTTGGTCAGCGGATGGCGGGAGAACGCGGCCAGCACACGGGTAGAGCGCATTTGAGGCCAATGTACACGGGATTGGTCGCACGAGTTTGCAACCCGCGCGTGAGGCACTGGGTTGTGTGCGATTTTCAGTCGGCGGGCGCGGGGGTGCGAGCGAGGGGGCGTTACAGGGGTACCTGTGGGTGTCGTGCGAGGCGGCGGCGGGCAGGGGGCAATTTACGATGATGGCCGGGACCGGGATGGCCCGGGCGATCCCCTCACGCGGCGGCGGTGTCGGTCGTGGGCGGGCGCTGGCACTGGAGGCACAGCGCAACAAAGATATGACGCAGGCGTTCCACCGGCGTGGTCCGCAGGAACTCCTCGGTGAAATCCACCGGGAAACGACCCTGCCACTGTGAGAACTGCGCGATCAGCCCCTCGCGATCCATGGCTGATACAACGCAGATCAGTTCCTCAACTTGTTCGGCTTGCAACATGCGATTCAACCCTCCTGCCAATACAGACACTTTAGGCTGCATTTGGTTAGGGTCGACCCGCCACCTTCACATGAAGAAATCGATCAGCGAGCCTTTATGCACAATATCGACCTGATACCGCACCTGCTTAATCACCGGCCGCGGCTCAACCGGCTGCTCCAGCGGAACTGTTTTCCACGGTGGCGGCAGCACCGGCCGGGTGCAGCGCGGGCCCGGATCGGGCGCGGGCGGCGGACACTCGGGGGCCTCGAAACGCGGCTCGGGATGATGCACCTTGCGCGGCGCGAAGTGCGGGGTGGGTTCGATCACCCGGCGCGGTTCGATGCGCGGCTCGGGCGTGTGAACCGGGCGGGGCTGGATCGTGGGCACTGGCCCCACGCCGCCTGGGCCTGCCGCACCGCCATTGTTCATGGCGCTGCGCAGCAACTGGACCAGTTTCAGGTCCATGCTCGCCAGGAGGAGGCTGGTGGTCGATCCGATGCCCACGCCTGGCATGAGCAAACATCACGACCACGATGCTGCACAGGCGTGCCACAGCGGCAATTTGGCCGGTTTTCCGGGGAAAACGGCCCATATCCAATTCATCAGCCCTGATGTCAAGCAGGTCGGTTTATGCCGGATGATGCCTTGCGGCAACATGGACGTTGCCATTCCGCAACAGCCGCAGCGCGCCCTCGTCCGCCCCCGCTTGCCGCGTCCTGTAATGTCGATGGTGGCTGACCTAGTACTCTTTCCGCTGGCGGGCCGTGGGGATGTTCAGGATCTTGCGGTACTTGGCGACGGTGCGGCGGGCCAGGTCGATGCCCTGTTCCTTCAGCTTCTCAACGATCTCATCATCGTTCAGCGGGTTGTGCTTGTCCTCGTTGTCGATGATGACCTTGAGCTTCTCCTTGACCGCATCCCAGCTCATGTCTTCGCCTTCGGCGTTGGTGGTGCCGCCGGAGAAGAAACGGCGCAGGGGGAAGATGCCGCGCGGGGTCTGGATATATTTTTCGCTGACGGCACGCGAGACGGTGGCGACGTGGATGCCGAGCTGATCGGCCACCTGGATCATCGGCAGCGGCTTGAGGTATTCGGGACCCTTCTCGAAGAACTCCTGCTGGGCATCGACAACCGCCCGGATAACGCGCTTGATCGTGCTGGAGCGCTGCTCGATGGACTCGATCAGCCAGCGGGCGTTGCGCACGTTGTTGGTGAGGAACTCGCGCGTCTGCTTGTCGCAGCTCTTGTCTTTCAGCATCTTGCGATACATCGCGTTGATGCCGATCTCGCTGGACGGGTCGCGCGCCATCTCGATTTCGTAGCGGCCGGTTTCCTCATCGAAGTAGATGGTGGCATCGGGGATGATCGGTGGGGCATCTGCGCTGCCGATGCGCTTGCCGGGGTGTGGATCAAGCCGGCCCAGGCGCCGGACAGCGGCCTTCAGGTCTTCGATCGGCCGGCCGAGCTTCTTGCTGATCTGCGGATAGCGGTTCATCTCCAGGTCCTTGAGATGATCCGTGATCAGCCGCCGTTCCAGCTCAAAATCGTGGACGTCCAGATCCTCCTCTTCGGCCTCGCGCTCGACGGCATCAAGCTGGAGCAGCAGACATTCCTTCAGCGACCGCGCCCCGACGCCGGTGGGTTCAAGGGTCTGCAGCAGCTTCAGCGCCTGCTGAAGGTCTTCGAGTGTGTGCGGCGTCTTCGATTCCTGCTGGATCGTTTCCAGGTCGGTGCGGATGTAGCCATCCTCATCGACATAGTTGATGAGCGTTGTGCCGGCGGCATGCACGGGCGCGGGGGCCTCGATGAAGGCCCACTGGCGGATCAGGTGCTCCTGGAGCGTGCCATCGCGGGCGGCGGTGTTGGCCATGGCGTCGAGCTTCTTGTCACGCTCGCCGTCGTAGCTGCTGGTACGATGCCCAGGGCCGGGCGGAACGGGGCTCCACTCCTCGTTCTCAAGGTATTCGCTGATCTTGGCCAGGCGCTCAAAGTCGGAGGAATTGTCGCTCTCATCCACCACCAGGGCCCGTTCCCCATCGGCCTCGGGCGCGCCCATCTCATCGGCCTCCGGGGCTGGCATGGCATCGGGATCAGGCTCCTTCAGCTCCAGCACTGGATTTTGCTGCATCTCCTGTTCGATGCGCTCTTCCAGCAATGCCAGGGGCAGTTGGAGGATCTCCATGGACTGGATCATCCGCGGCGTGAGGAGCTGCCGCATCTCCTGTCGCATGGAGGTTGATTGCGTTAACTGCATATGAATGCTCTACTTGCGTCTCTTAAAATACGGGCACGCCATTTGCATCGACTATAGCAACCCCCCTCTCAAGCGGCAATTGCCAAAAACCCCGTGAATTGCATCGGACAAATGCCCTCGGGCGCCGGCGGAAGATGGCTTCCGCGCAAAAACGCACGCTGAAGGCCAGCTTTTTATTGCCACCTGCGGTTGCCGGCAGCGCTGGGTGTGCCGGGTATCGATGGCCCGGCGCTGCCGCATCGGTGCGCGCCATGCATCATCAGTCAGCAGGGGACAGTCCCAGGCGGGCGCAGCGTCCAACGACCGGCGGTGTACTTGCGGGCGGACGCCGGCGCTGGCACAGGCCGCCGGAGGGCCGAGTTGTAATTAATGATCCGGGCTGAACTTATGCAGGGTCGCGAACAAACGTTTGCATCTGCCGTAAGGAATGGCATGATATTTCCTGATTCCCGGTGGCCCGCTTGGCCGACGGGAGTGCAGATGCCTGCGGCTTGCCGCTGGCAGGATCGCGGGCTCGTGCAAGGGCCGCGGGTTTAGACAGAACGGGAGTCGGACGCACATGTCCAGACGAATTCGCGCAGGGGTGATCGGGTTCGGGCGAATGGGACGGGGGTTCGTTTCCGTGATGCAGCAGAGCCCGTACTGGGAAATCGTCGCGATCTGCGACGCTCATCCCGGCACGCGCGCCCTGGCGGCCCGCACGGTGCCGTCGGCCCGCATCACCGCCGACCCGGAAGACATTTTCCGCGATCCCACCATCGAGGTTGTGGGGCTGTACACCCTGGCCGACGCCCGCCCGGGGCAGATCAAGCGCGCCCTGGCCACCAACAAACACATTCTTGCGGAAAAGCCCATCGCCGCCGACAGCAAGACCGAGTGGGATCTGTGCCGGCGGATCGAGGCCAGCGACCGCTTTGTTGCGGTCAACCTGTTCAATCGCAATGCCTGGTACCACAAGGAAATCCAGGCTTTCATCGCCGAAGGCGAGATCGGCGACCTGGCGATAGTGCGCGTCTGCCACATGACCCCCGGCCACATGCCCACCGAGGGCCACGAGCCGGAAGGCCCGCCATTCCACGACTGCGGCATGCATTACGTGGATGTCGCCCGCTGGTATGCCCAGAGCGAATACAAGACCTGGCACGCCCAGGGCATCCGCATGTGGAACCACAAGGATCCCTGGTGGGTGCAGGTGCATGGCACGTTCGAGAACGGTGTGGTCTTCGATATCACCCAGGGGTTCGTTTACGGCCACCTGGCAGCCGAGAAGACCCATAACTGTTACGTCGATGTCATCGGCACCAAGGGCATCTGCCGCATGCGCCATGACTTCAAGAACGCCACCATCGAGTGCCACGGCATCAACCACACCCTGCGCAAGACGGGCCTGTTCAATGACAAGAAGCTGGATGTGATGATCGACGTGTTCGCCCGCTCGATCCTGGCCGGCAAGAACCTGGGCTTCCCGGTGGTGCGCGACAGCGTGATTGCCAGCGAGGTCGCCTGGGCGATGCTGCACGATGCGGTGAAAAACGGCCCGCCGGCGCGCGGTACGAAAAAGGAGATGGAGCAGATCCTCGCCCATCGCCGGACGCTGCGCGAGGGCTACGGCCTGCCGGTGCGGCCCCAGGAATGCCCCGACCAGCCCGCCCCGGTTGGCATGCCGCCGGTTGCCTGCGGAGAAGAACTGTGCGGCATGGATCCGCCCCCATCGGCCGCCACCAACAACCCCAATGAGAATCTCCGCGGTGTCTGCTGAGGCACCGTGGACTTCCATCGGCCCTCTCTCTCGTGCTTCGGATTTTGAGCTGAACGGCAGGATGGACCTGCGCGCGTGGGATCAGGCAGGCGCGGTCCGACCCGTCTGTTAGCGCGCCATCGCCATGGATCAACCCGCCTCTGTCAGCCCGCCGGGGGCGACTATGAACACAGCAGGGGCGCAAGGCCCGCGCTGCGCGGGCACATTGGACACATTGGCAGCCGTTTCAAAGCCGCCGCATCGGCCATAGAAGGACATGCGGATGACTGCGCGGCAGCATGACACACAAAACGCCCCGCCGGCAGGGGCGGGGCGCTTGGGGTTATGTGATTGTGAGTTGCCGGCGGTGTCACGCGTTGGACACCGGCTCAAAGCCCTGGCAGCCGCTGATCGGCGTCACCAGCAAGTGCAGCGGCGCGTGCCGGGGATGGCCGCATTCCTCCACCAGGTCGGGCGGAGCCTGCTTGGAGGTACGGATCTGGACCAGTTGCTGACGTTCCTGGGGATTGGGGGAATGCAGTTCGCCAAAGTGAACGCACAGCCCGCACTGACCTTCTTGGACCTGTTGCATGGTGGGCTCCTTCCGAATGTACAAGCCGCCGCTCCGGTTGCCGGCCACCCGACAACTCACCGGTGCGATGCTGTTTGATCTAACGGCAAGTTGCGCGCCCCGGTCCACTGTAAAATCGGTTTACAGCTAAGTGTGATTGGGTCTCAAATACGATTCGATCACAGCCGCGCAGATAAAGGCCGCGGTCGTTGCCAGCACGGTTTGGTCCGGGCTGCTGTCAGGAAGCGGCGGCTGCCGGGCCGCCGGTCATCTCGATCACCAGCTTTGCCACGTTCATGGATGCGCCCGGCTGATCGAGGTGACGGATCAGTTGCAGCAGGCGCTCGCGCTGGCTGAGCAGGGCCTCGGGGTTTCGCAGGAACTGGATCGCCTGTTGCGCTACTGGCTCGTTGCTGCCGTACCACGGGACATGCTCGGGCACGATGTGCTCGTGCGAATCGTGCAGGATATTGACCATCGAGAACGTGCGCGTCTTGACCACCCAGCGCCCGATCGCGTGCCACAGGATCGGGTTCACGCGATAGACCACGATCATCGGCACCCCGAACGCCGCCACGTGCAGCGTGCTGGTGCCGCTCTTGGTGATGCACAGGTCGCAGTCGGGTACCAGCTCCTCAAACCCATCCAGGCGGATCTGGATCTTGCTGGCCGGCGGCGAAGCCACCGCCGCCTCGCCGGCCCGCGCTACGCGCTGGCTGACCACCAGGTGAGTGGCCTCGGTGGTGGGGATGCGAAAGGTGACATCGGGAATCGCGCGGTAGATGCGCTCGGCCACATCCAGGATGTGCGGAAAGTTGCTGGTGGCGTCGCTGGTGCGCGAGCCGGGCAGCAGGCCGATGATCGGCGGGCGGACGGGGTATTTTTTCTGCGGATCGACGATGCGGTACTCGGCCGGCTCCAGTTCATCGAACAGGGGATGGCCGACATAGGTGGCCTCGATCCCGTGCCGGCGGAAGTATTCCTCCTCAAACTGCCAGATGCACGCGACCCGGTCGATCAGTTCGCGCATCTTCTTCACCCGCCCCTCGCGCGATGCCCACACCTGCGGCGCGATGTAATACAGCACCGGCACACCCGCGTCCCTGGCGATGCGCGCGAAGTGGAAATTGACGCCGGACGAATCCACGCAGATCAGCAGGTCTGGTTTATTCTCGGCAAAGTACTGGCGTGTCCACTGGAGATAGCGGCGGAACTCCAGCGCCCGCAATGCCGCCCGCCATCCCATCGCTGCGCGGGTAACGGTTTCGTGATGGATCACCGCGCCAGCCTCGCGCATCGCCGGCCCGCCCAGGCCTTCAACGACGGCTTCGGGATCCAACTGGTGGAGTCGGCGGATCATCGCCGCAGCGTGCTGATCGCCGCTGACCTCTGCAACTGAGATAAACACACGTCGGGGCATGGGGGGCAATGGTACTGGTCATCGACCACTTGTCACTTGTGCGGTTTGTCACTTTTGCGTTGTGATCGGCCTTGTGTCTCGAGTCATGGGCCGCTTGTTACGCGCTGTGACCGGCCGCAGCGCACCGGCCATCATGGCAACAGGACTGGTCGCCCTGCAAAAATGGGGCTGCCCTGCAAAAATGGTGCGCCAGGTGCGCACAGGCTTCTGTTTCGTTGCGCCTGTCGCATCCTGGTAAGCGGCAGCGCTGATTGATCTTCCCGCATGCAGTGCCTCAGATCCGCGCATGGGGCAGGGTCCGTTACCCCTGACAATCCGTAAGCAACACCGACGAATTGTCGCGTCCGCCTGGCCGGGCGTGGATTTATCAGCGCCAATCAAGCTGGCACGGCCATTGCCTCTTGCCTTTTTGCGTCCGCCTGTTGTGGGCGGACCAGAAAGGAGCCTGTCATGATTCGTTCAACGCTCGTAGCCCTGCTCAGCGGAGCGCTGCTGGCCGGTGTGCCGCTGCTCGGCGGCTGCGATGAAACCGTGTCCCATGAGAAAGAAGTGAAAGTCACGGATGACAAGAAGGTGGTCGACGAGAAGACCGTCAAGCGCGATGTGAAAGACGGTGTGGAGACGATCACCAAGGAGACGGAGCGCACCGTGGAAGATCGCTAAGCGATCCGATTCTCTCTCTCCCCTCCCCGGCTGTGCCGCCTCACCCCCGGCACAGCCGGTCTTTTGTCTGCGCGCCCAAGACGCACGCCGTACGCCGCATAGCGCCCGCAGCGGCCCGCGGGGCAGCATCTCATCGACCGGTCCTGAAAAGCGCGGCCGGGAGTGCGCTCTCTTTGCGCGCAGCGGAATTTATGCGATCATGCTGCGCCATATCCAAGGAGCCTGAATGATTCGTCGCGTGTGCCGTGTGCTGGTTCTGGTGATCGGTCTGTGTGCTGCTGCCGCGCTGGCTGAGCAGCCCCGGTATGTCTTCCTGTTTATTGGTGATGGCATGGGGCCCGCCCAGCGCCAGACCGCCGAGGCGGCCGCACAGGCCGTGCATGGCGAGGGGCTGCTGATGGAGAACTTCCCGGTCAAGGGGCAGATCCAGACGCGCAGCGCGGATGCCAAAGTGACCGATTCGGCCGCCGCCGCCACCGCCCTGGCTGCGGGTGTGAAGACCAACAACGGCATGATTGGGCAGCTGCCCGATGGCTCGAACGTGCCCAGCATCAGCGACCGCCTGGCCGATGCCGGCTTCAAGGTGGGGGTGATCAGCAGCGTCCAGGCCAATCATGCCACGCCCGCTGCCTTCTACGCCCATGTGCCCAAGCGCAGCATGTACAATGAAATCGCCAGCCAGTTCCCCGCCAGCCGGGTTGAGCTGCTCATCGGCAACGGCCTGAACAGCCCCGACCGCCAGCAGGATGCCATCCAGCAGGCCTGGCGCGACAGCGGCATCGCTACCATTGGCAACCTGTCTGAAACCGTCCCCGCCGGCGCGCGGGTGGCGGCGATCCTGCGCTACCCCCCGGCCAGCACCGAGAAGCAGACCCCGGGCCCCGGTCAACTGGCCGAATCGGTGGCCTACGCCATCCGGCGGCTGGATAACGAGCAGGGCTTTTTCATCATGGTGGAAGGGGGACGGGTGGATTGGGAAAGCCATGCCAATAAGGCCGGCGAAGCCATCGATGAAGTCTTCGCCCTCGATCGCGCGATCCGCGTGGCCGATGAATTCCGCCGCCAGCGCCCCGATCAGACGCTGATTGTCGTCACCGCCGATCACGAAACCGGCGGGATGACACTCAACCGGGATCGACTGGATGTGCGCCGGCTCATGGACCTGACCGGCAAGCAGGGCGATGTGACCAAGGCAATCAATGAGCTGCCCGAGCTGACCGTGGCGGCGGTGCAGGCGCTGGTTGCCGAACGCCTGGATTTGCGGGATCTGTCGGAGGATGAACTGGCACAGATCACCAAGGCCATCGAAGAGCAACAGAAAAAGGCGCAGGAACAGGTTGGCAAGACGGTCATGAAAATCGCCCAGGCCCGTGCGGGCATCACCTGGACCACCGGTGGCCATACCGGCGTCGATGTCCCGGTGACGGCGATCGGTGCCGGCGCTGAAGCCTTCGCCGGCAGCTTTGATAACACCCAGATCCCCCTCAAGATCATGAACCTGATGCTCGCCCAGCCCGCCGCGGCGGCCAAGTGAGCCTCATGCCATAGGATGGATTCTCCAAAGCGCCGCACACACGTGCGGCGCTTTGCTGCGCGGGCGCTCCAGTGCATGGCCAGGCGGCAGGCGTACGCATGAAGACCTCGACTGAGAGACGCAGGGTGCAAGGGCATGCTGATGACGTTCTCTACACGGGTTGACAACCCGTGCCACAAAAGGAGGGTACATCCACTTGTAAACCGCCCTTAAGCCTGCGCTGCGAAAGCTGCGCTACGAATGTTCAGCGAGATAGAGGCAGAGGAGCAGCAGAACCAGGCCCGCTGGAATCGCAAGCAGGATGATAAGCGGCCAGCCCAGCGGCGTGGCGTACCGCAGGGCCTGAGCGCTGACAAGAATGCACGCTGTCAGCGCCAGGATCAGCACCCATTTGATCGGCCCGCTGCCCCGGTGCGGTTTCACCTCAGCAGCTCCGTCTGGTGCAGCAGCAGTTCGGGGTGCCAGAACTTCATGACGCCCCAGTACAGGTCCGTTTCCACCGGCAGCTCGGTCAGTTGAAAGCCGCGGCGGCCGGGGTCGCCGTCAATGGCGCGGCCATCAGCGCTCCAGCCGATGGTGGTGTCGGTATCGACCAGGGCAACATCTTTGCGCCGTGGGTCGGTGTTCAGCTTGAAGCGGGGGATCAGATCCACTTCCAGCCGGCGGTCAAAGGCCCGCACCTGGCCGGTTTCCCGGTCCAGCAGCACCAGCACCGGCACCTGGCCGGCGGTGAAGTTGAGCGGAGTGTTGGCGATCCGGTCCATCGGCACGGCGATCGGCGGCGAAGTCTGGATCACCGCCACCTGCGTCTGTGGCTCCAGCAGCGACTCTGGCCGGGGCGGCAGGTCGTAGTAAGGCAGCGCGGGCGTCGCCGGGTAATCCAGCCGCTGACCGGGAAGCGGCGCCAGCACGCGCGTCTGCGGGTGCAGGTCGCGCCAGCGTTTCCAGGTCATCTTCTGGGTGGCGATCTCGGTGCCGATGCCGGCCGGCGATTCCCCCTTGCGCGTTTGCAGCGTCAGGCCGTTGATGAACTGTCCCAGCCGGCGGTTGTACAGCAGCAGGGCGTTGGCCGGCATCGAGACGATCTCCAGGTCGCGCGCCCGCAGGTCGCGGCCGATGTAACAGGCGCGGGCGCGGTTGGCGAACGGCGACCACAGGAGCATCATCCGCTTGTCGTGGTCCGGCTGGATGACCACCGGGCGGGTGTAGAGCAGGCGGTAGGGGTAGGCATAATCGATCCCCTCGAACCGCAGGCCGACCACGTAATCCTCATCGCTCAAGAACGTCGCTTCGGCCGGTTGCATGAACAGGGGGTTCTCGAGGATGCCGAAGGCATTGAACGAGCGCGTGGAGAAGCGGTAGATGAACAGCGCCAGTACCGGCGCCAGCACCAGCAGCCACCAGGCGCGCTGGCGGCCGGCCACCACCAGGCCGACGATCCCGATGCAGCAGCCCAGGCAGATCACTACCAGCGGCCACTGCAGGTGGCGGGTGAAGTAAATGAGCTGCAGGCCGGCATTGGTATCGGCCCAGTTCGGGTGGGTCCCAAACGCCACAACCGCCGCCAGCAGCATCGACAGGATGACCAGAACTACCGGAGCGATCACGGCCGTAAGCGTACCGCGCCGCGGGCCGGGGTGCGAGAAATCAGTCAGGAAACAGCCATCCGGTGATCGCCACCGCATCGCCGGCACACGCCCGATCACCATCCCGGCGTCATCGGCCACTGTTGCCGGTTTCGCCAGCGCCCGTCGGCCCATCCCGAAACGCACCCCTGGTCCCCTCGCACGTTTATGACATAACCCCTATCGGGAATGCCTCTTTGCGCGTGCTCGGGGCATCGGCTGCGCTAGACCTGCCCCCCGGCTGGCGGTACCTTGGTGGCCGGTGGCATCTTTTGCACAGCATTCACCGGCGGGAAGCGAAGCATCGATGGAAGGGCCTTATCTCGAGATCCAGGGCAGCGGCGGAATGAAGAAGGTGGCGGTGGGGGACAAGCCGATCACCATCGGCCGCCATGTTGACAATCTCCTGACTCTCGCCGATCCCAAGGCCAGCCGGTTTCACGCCGTCATCGAGCGCCATGCGGGCGGGTTCCGCATCCGCGACCTGAAAAGCTCCAACGGCACCTTCGTCAACGGGCAGCGCATCATCGAACAGCCGCTCGCCTCCGGTGATGTCATCTTCATCGGCTCCACGCGCATTGTGCTGCTCGATCCCAGCGCCGATGCCGCGCCGCTGCTGGAAGACATCGCAGAGCTGAGCGAGGCCGATCTGGTGGAGGAGGACGAAGCGGTTCCTTCCGCCGCAGGTTATTCGCCGGCGCCGGCTGGCCGCGCGGGCGATACGCCCGATGATGATCCGCATCAGGTGATGCAGGAGCTTGCCGAGTCGATGGGGCAAAAGCCCTTCAGCGAGTACGACATCGCACTGATCAGCTCGCGCGGTACGACCGTGCATGAGGCAGCGCCGCCGAAAAAGGGGGAGAGCCGCCGCGAGGCGGTTGATCTGTTCCGCCTGCTGCTGCTGGTCTGTTTCCGCAGCCGGGCGACCGATATCCACCTGGAACCCAAGAACAACTACTGGCTCCTGCGCATGCGCGTGGATGGGAACATGGTGGATGTGGTCCGCCTGACCCCCGAGATGGGCGTGCGCATGAGCGCCCTGGTGAAGGTGTGCAGCGATGTCGATATCGCCCAGCGCAACATCATCCAGGAGGGGCATTTCAGCGCCCGCGTGCCGGCCGCCCGCTCCGGCGGGCCGCTGAGGCGGGTCGATTACCGCGTCAGCTTTGCGCCGTCGGTTTTCGGCCAGAAGCTGGTGATCCGCATCCTCGATACCGCCAACGCACCGCTGCGCATCGACGACCTGGAGCTGCCCGGGTGGATGCTGGAGGAGCTGCGCACGGCCATCGAAGGCGACAGCGGCATGGTGCTGGTGGTCGGCCCCACCGGTTCGGGCAAAACAACCAGCCTCTATGCCACCGTGCGCTCGATGGATCTCAACGAGCGCAACGTCGTCACCATCGAAGACCCGGTGGAGATCCAGATTGAGGGGGTCACCCAGATCCCGGTGGATGAGGAAGGCGGCAAGGGATTTAGCCAGCTCTTGCGGTCGGTCCTTCGCCAGGATCCCGATGCCATCCTCGTCGGCGAGATCCGCGATCCCGAAACCGCCCGCATTGCCATGCAGGCGGCCATCACCGGCCACCTGGTCTTCAGCACCCTGCACACCAAGGATACGGTTGGTACCATCTTCCGCCTGCTGGACCTGGGGGTTGAGCCCTACCTCGTGGCCCAGGCGCTGCATATCGTGCTGGCTCAGCGACTGGTGCGCAAGCTCTGCCCGCACTGCAAGATCGGCACCGCTCCCACCGATGCGCAGCTCAAGCGCATGGGCAAGTGGGGCGAGGGAGTCAAGCTGATCTACGAGCCGCGCGGCTGCCCGCGCTGCCTGGGCACCGGCCATGTCGGCCGGCGGGCCGTGTTTGAGTTGCTCAGCACCACCGATGAGCTGCGCAGCCTGTTCCTGAAGAACCCCTCAATCGACGAAATCCGCACCGCGCTGAAGGACACCGAGTTTGTTCGCCTTCGCGAACACGGCTACCAGCTCGTCGCCGAAGGCACCTGTGCCCTTGACGAAGTCGAGCGGGCAGTGGGGAAGTAGCGGCAGCCCCAGGACGCCGTTATCCAACCCGCAACCGTGGTCCCGGGTGTCCACGGGGGACTGGCCGTCCGGGCGACAGGCATTGTCGCCGCGCCATCCGGGTGGCATCATTCCGCATCAGTGCCCGAAATGGCAGGATCTTGCATGCGTCCGTGAAGTCTCGCCCCCGCAACATCCTTGATTTGCCGACGTGCTCCCGGGAGACTGCTATAATTCGGTTCGTGAAGGGTGAGGCTCGCCTTGACGCGCGTGGAGAGGTTGAATGGCAATTCTGGCACAGTGTGACCAGTGTGGCTTCCGATACACCGCTCCCGATGCGCTGGGTGGTAAAAAGGTCCGCTGCAAGCGTTGCGGCGCTATCTTCGCCCTGCCAGCGGGCGGCAGCGCCAGCGAGGCGGAGGCGAAGCAGTGGAGCGAATCACTGGAGGATCTGGAAGCGTCCGCCAGCGCCCTGGCGGCCGTTTCTGCGGCCGGTACCCATGGCCCATCAACCAACGGCCCATCGAGCCGGCTGACCGCCGAAGACAGCATTGATGCCATCCTCGCCGGGGCCCATTCAGCCGAAGGGGTCTCGGTTGCCGAAGCCATCCGCGATACCCAGCAGTTCGATTTCCCCTACAGTCGCGAAGTCGATCGCTTCCTGCCCCCGGGGCTGGTGGTGGTGTCGCTGTTGCTGCTGATCGTCCAGACGTTTGGATCAGGCGACCTGGAAGCGCTGGGCCGGGCCTGGGTGCCGGTGGTGCGGCTGGTGCTGATTGTGGGGCTGTATTGCCTGTTGATCTGGCCGCTGGCTTATTTGGGACTGAAAAAGGGCGTGGCCGTGCAGAAGGCGCACATGCCCTGGTCGCCGCTGTGGAAGAGCTTCGCCGCTTTCACCTTCCCCTGTGCGCTGGGTTACACGATGTGGCTGGTGGGGCAGAGCCTGCCGAGCCTGCTGCTCGGGTGCATCGCCGGCTTGCTGGTGGCGCTGGCGGCGGTGTGGCTGTTGTTCCGCGTACGGCTGGATCGCGGCGTGCAGCCGCTGATGTACAGCGCTGTCATATTCTTGCTTGCGGTGGCACTGGCCGGGCTGGTCATCTTTGGCATTAACCACACCACCAACGCGGTGGCACTGGGGTCGCAGTCGGCCCACGAGTTCGCCTCCAGCCCGATTCTGCCGGGTCTGGCGTGGGACAACACCCCTCCGGTACTGGATGAGCCGCTGCGGGATGAGCCACCCGTTGCGCCGGCCCCCGTGGCCACCGACACCGATGCCCCCCCGGCCGACCCTTCCGCTCAGGAGCAACCACCTGAGACAATCGATACCACCGCAGCCACTGATCCGGCTCCCATCCGGCCGACCGAGGATGTGCCGCCCACACCGCCTGGCCCCGTCGCCGTTATCCCGGATGACACCCCCACGCCGCCCGCGCCGAACCTCTTCGATATGACCCCGAGGCGCCCGCCGTCCGAGGCGCAGCCGCCCGAG
>CAYNMV010000005.1:85333-110138 GCA_964398315.1 uncultured Tepidisphaeraceae bacterium
GAACCTCTTCGATATGACCCCGAGGCGCCCGCCGTCCGAGGCGCAGCCGCCCGAGGCGCAGCCGCCCGAGCGGGTCGATCCAGCGCCCCCCAAGCCACCCGTTCGCGGCGGGTTGCAGGCCGATGCCATCCAGGCCTCGCCCTTCGTGCGCGCAGTCAAACCCAGCGGCGTCGAGGGCGGCTTTGATCGCGTCCTCTACCCGCTGGCCGGTGGTGAGCATCTGCTGGTGATTCGCCAGGAGGGGGATGATGATGTGATCGAGCGCTGGCATATCCCCACCTGGAAGCGCACCGCCCGCCACCGGGCGCGTGGCGACGCCTCCGGCGGTGAGCCATATGCCCTCAGCCCCGATGGCTCGACCCTGGCGATGATCATGAACTGGCCGACTCTGTCGGTGCAGGCGTGGTCCTTCGAGGACCAGCGCGTGGCCGGGGTACTGGAACTGGACCGCACGCTGGGCCAGCCGGAGCTGATTGGCTTCGTTTCGCCCACCCACCTCATCGTTCACTGGCAGCGTGATACCGTCCATGGCCTGGAGGTCTGGGATTTGCGCACCCGCCGGCCCGTCCGCATCGACCTGACGGGCGTGGACACGCTGGAGAACAATTTTGCCCTCAGCCCCGATGGTCGCACCTTCGCCATCGCCGGCCGCACCGCCCAGGGCCCGGCGGTGGCGCTGTATGCCCTCAACACCCAGCGCGTGCAGCGCCTGTTGCCCATTCGGCTGCTTGATGCCCAATGGGGCGTGAAGCCGACCGGCCTGGCCTTCTCGGCCGATGGCTCGGCCCTGTCGGCTTTGTTTGAGAAAGAGGGCAACGCCCTGATCAGCACGTGGCGCCTGCCGGCCGGGCGGGATGTGCCGCCGATGCTGTTCCCCGCCGGCGCCCTCACCGCGGCCGGGGAAATCCACCTGGGCCAGCAGATCTCCTGGCTGGCGGGCACCAGCTACTGGCTGCTGCATGGCGCTGATCTGGTGGATGCCACCACTGGTCGGGTGATCGGCCAGACGGGCTTCCGCGATGTGCTCCACCAGCACATGGTCGGCTCCACCGAGGCCCACCTGATCCACATCGACGACTCCGGCCAGTCCCAGCTTGTGCTGGTCCAGTTCGACGAATCCCGGCTGAACGCTCCCGAGCGATGAGCCCCGCACCGCGATGACCCCCGCGCAGCGATGGATCCTGCGCCAGGTGCGCTGGCTCGCCGTGCCGCGGTTTGCCGGGTCTCGAAGCCCGGTGGCACGGGCGTGTCCGGGATGATCCCCCTTATGTGTGTGCTGCATCTTCGCCGGCGATATCCCGCGCGGCCGCGTGGAGGGCGGGAAGATACCGGCGGGCGACGGCCGGGGTGATATCACTGGCCAGCGCCAGAGCGGCATAGGGTGGCGTGCCGATCGGGACGGCCACGCTCGCTGTCAGCGGGTCGTGCGATTGCTCGATATAAGCGTGCCCCGCCTCACGGATGCGTTTCAGCGCTGCCAGCAGGTCTTCGATGCGTTTATACGGCTCGATCGGGCGGTGGGCATAGAGGCGCTGCACCTGCTCTTCGTTCTGCATGGCCAGCAGCATCATTCCGATACTCGAATACGTCGCTGGGTACAGATCGTGTGCCCCTACAGCGGCAGCGGGGTTGACGCCTGGGCGGGCGTGGAACAGATAGCAGACTTGGTCCTGCCACAGCACCCCCAGCGCCACGCTGTGCCGGTTAACCGGCAGATGCCGAACGGCCGCCACCGCCCGCGGCAGCAGCCCGGAGGCGTACAGCGACTGCACCGACAGCACATGCATCGCCGGCCCGGCGGTGTAGCGCCGATCGGTCGTCTGACGGGCCAGCCCCGCCGCCGAGAGGGTCTTCAGCAGGCGGTTGACCCGCATCACGTTCCAGTCCAGTGCCCGCGCCAGCTCGCGCACCCCCGCCGGCTCGGCCGATACGGCCAGCGCCTGCAGGAGCATCAGCCCATCCAGCAGGCTCTGGTTGGGCTGGGCCGGCAGCGCCCCGGCGGCCTGCTGAGAAGCGCGCACAGCACGCGCGGAAGCTTGCAATCGCCGCATGTGTAACTATATTAGTTACACCGCAGCGGCAGTCAATTCGGCCGGATGCAGCTCGGCAGCCGCAGGTCCGTCAGGGCGATTCAGATGATCATCCATCCGCCGGCAGCGCATCGTGAGTTGAAGACCGTTCGCCTCCAGGCTGACCTGGTGATCGTCGGCGGCGGGTTGGCCGGGGTCTGCTGTGCCATCACCGCCGCCCGGCAGGGCCTGAGCGTTGTACTGATCCACGACCGCCCGGTCCTCGGCGGCAACGCCTCCAGCGAAGTGCGCCTGTGGGTGCTGGGCGCAACCGCCCACATGGGCAACAACAACCGCTGGGCGCGCGAAACGGGGGTCGTCGATGAAATCCTCCTGGAAAACCACTGGCGCAACCCCGAAGGCAACGCGCTGCTGTTCGACCTGGTCCTGCTGGAGAAGGTAACGGCCGAACCGAACATCACGCTTCTGCTCAACACCGCCGCCTTCGAGACAATCAAGCGCGACCCCGACACGATTGCCTGCGTGCGCGCGTTCTGTCCGCAGAACTCCACGCTCTATGAGGCCAGCGCGCCGCTGTTTGTTGATTCCAGCGGCGATGGCATCATCGGCTTCCTGGCCGGGGCGGCGTTCCGCATGGGGGCGGAGAAGGCCGATGAATTCGGCGAGAAGTTTGCCCCTCCGCAGGAATACGGCGAGCTGCTGGGCCACTCCATGTACTTCTACTCGCGCGACACCGGCCGGCCGGTCACATTCGTGCCGCCGGCGTTCGCCATGCGCGACATTGAGCAGAAGATCCCGCGTTTCCGCTCCTTCAATACCCGCGATCACGGCTGCCGGCTCTGGTGGATCGAGTGGGGCGGCCGGCTCGACACCGTGCATGACACCGAGACGATCAAGTGGGAACTGTGGAAGGTCGTCTACGGCGTGTGGGACTACATCAAGAACAGCGGCAAGTTCCCCGATGCCCAGAACCTCACCCTCGAGTGGGTCAGCCATATTCCCGGTAAGCGTGAGAGCCGCCGCTTCGAAGGGGATTACATCCTGACGCAGCAGGATGTGATCGAAGGGCGCATGCACGAAGATGCCATCGCCCATGGCGGCTGGGGCGTCGACCTGCATCCGGCCGATGGTGTCTTCAGCGCATTCCCGGGCTGTACCCACTGGCAGGCCAAGAGCGTTTATCCGATTCCATATCGCTGTCTTTACAGTCGAAACATCCGCAACCTGTTTCTCGCCGGGCGCATCATCAGCGTCAGCCACGTTGCCTTTGGCACAACCCGCGTGATGGCAACCTGCGCGGTGGGAGGACAGGCGGTGGCCGTGGCCGCCCGCCTCTGCCGTGAACAGGATCTGCTGCCGCGCGACCTGTCCAGCGGTGAATCACTGCGGCGGCTTCAGCAGGAGCTGCTCAAGACCGGGCAGTACATCCCGCATCATCGGCTGGCTGATCCGCAGGACCTGGCCCGCACAGCGCGCATCACCGCCAGCAGCGAGCTGCACCTGGCGCAATTGCCGGTTTCAGATGAGGTGCCGCCGACGGAGATTCCTGAGCGCGGCGTAGCGCAGATGCTGCCGGTTGCGCCCGGGCCGATGCCCAGGATCACGCTGTGGCTGGATGTCGAGCGGCCAACGGTCGTGCAGGCCGAGCTGCGCATCTGCAGCCGGCCGCACGCGCACACGCCGGATGTCACGCTGGCCACCAGGGAACTGCGCGTGGATCAAGGATCGGGGGTTCCGGTGGAACTCGATTTTGATGCCACGATCGACCGGCCGCGCTACGCCTTTGTCTGCGTGATGGGCAATCCGCACCTGCGCATCCGCCGCAGCGCGCTGCGCATCACCGGGGTGCTGTCGGTCTGGCAGCGCAGCGAACAGCGGCCACCGGAGGACATCGGGGTCGACCGGTTCGAATTCTGGACCCCGCGCCGTCGTCCCGATGGCCAGAACCTGGCGCTGGCAATCGATCCGCCGCTGGTAGCGTTTGCCGCAGCCCAGGTTGTCAATGGTGTCAGCCGGCCTGTCGATCAGCCAAATGCGTGGGTGGCTGATCCGGCCGACCCCCGCCCGGTACTGATGCTGAACTGGCCAGCGCCCCAGCGCATCGGGCGAATCGAGCTGACTTTCGATGATGACCTGGATCACCCGATGGAGTCGGTCCTGATGGGGCACCCTGAACGGGCGATGCCGTTCTGCATCAGGCGCTACCGCATCCTCGACGGCGGCGGCCGGGTCCTGGCGGCGTGCGAAGAAAATCATCAGCGGCAATGCACGATCCGGCTGCCCGAGCCGGCCATCACCGACAGCCTGCGGATCGAGCTGCTTGAAACCCACGGCGGCACGCCCGCATCCCTGTTTGAGGTGCGCTGCTACGAAGCCTGATGGTGACCAAAAACCATACAACCGTTCACGTATCACGATGGAGGCCACAGCGATGCAAGAGACCTATCAGCGGCATGAAATCGAAACCGATCTGCTTGTTGCAGGCGGCGGCATGGCCGGCGTGTGCGCGGCGATCGCCGCAGCACGGCAGGGTATCAAGGTCGTCCTGGTGCAGGACCGATCGGTGCTGGGCGGCAACGCCTCCAGCGAGGTGCGCATGCACATCGTCGGTGCCGATGTGCACAACAGCCGCAAGGGCTGGCGCGAGAGCGGCATCATCGAAGAGCTGCGGCTCGAGGATTCGGTTCGCAACCCCGAGCGCTGCTTCCCGCTGTGGGATGTGATCCTCTACGAGAAGGTGATCGCCGAGCCAAATATCACGCTGCTGCTCGATACGGACCTGGTCGGGGTTGAGTGCGAGCATGAATCCACCCTTCCCCCGCGCCCCCATCGCACTGAGCGCATGTTTGAGTTTAACGGCCCGCGCGGACGCATCCTGGCGGCCCGCGCCATCCGTAACCTCAGCGAAGATGAGTTCATCATCCGGGCCAAGTTCTATGCCGACTGCACCGGCGACGGGCGGCTGGGGGCGGAGGCCGGGGCCGATCATCGCATCGGCCGCGAGAGCAAGGAACACCACGGTGAGGAGTTGGCGCAGGAGGCGGATGACATTTACACGCTCGGCAGTTCCATCCTGCTGACCAGCAGGAACGTCGGCCGGCCGGTGCCGTTCATCCCGCCGCCGTGGGCCCGCAAGTTTGACCCGTCGAAGCTGACGATGGGGCGAACGTTCCATAGCTGGGAATACGGCTTCTGGTGGGTGGAGTGGGGCGGGATGCTCGATACGATCAAGGACAATCACACCACCATCCGCCACGAGTTGTACGCCATCGCCCTGGGTTTGTGGGATTACGTGAAAAACAGCGGCCGGTTTGACTCGGCCAACTGGGCGCTGGACTGGATCGGTGCGATCCCCGGCAAGCGCGAGAGTCGTCGCTTTCTCGGTGAGCACATTCTGACCCAGCAGGATGTGCAGCAGGCGCGCCGGTTCGAAGATGAGGTGGCCTATGGCGGCTGGCCCATTGACCTGCACCCGCCGCGTGGGATCGATGCCCTGGATGAGCCGCCGTGCATTCCGCACCCGGTACCGGAGGTCTACGGCATCCCGCTGCGCTGCTACTACTCGCGCAACATTGAAAATCTCTTTTTCGCCGGGCGCGACATCAGCGCCACACACGTGGCCTTCGCCTCGACCCGTGTGATGGGTACCTGTGCCGTTGGCGGTGAGGCGGTTGGTTTCGCCGCGGCCCACTGCGTGAAGCGGGGCATCACCCCGGCACAGGTCGTGCGCGATCCGAAGCAGATCGGCGATCTGCAGCAGACGATGCTGCGGCAGGATGTGACCTTGCTCAACACCCGTCCGCTGCCCGACTTGGCGCACCGTGCCCGCATCACCGCCAGTTCCACCGTTGCCGGCACATCCACCGCGAATCTGACCGACGGCCTGACGCGCGACAAGCTGAACCCCAAGACCGGCGAGCTGATTGAAAGCCACGGCTGGCGCAGCGAGCCGCTGTCCGCAGGCGCAGCGCAGTGGGTTGAGCTGGCATGGGACCAGCCGGTGGAGGTGTCGGAGGTTCACCTCTGGTTTGACTCGGCTTTCCAGCGTGAGGTCATGCTCACCGGCCACGACTTCATCAGCGCCCGGCACATCCGCGCTGCCCAGCCGGAAACGGTGCGCGATTACACGATTCTGCTCAATGGTGATGCTGCTGTGACCGTCGAGGGCAATTACCAGCGCAAGCGCATCCACAAGCTGCCCGCTCCGGTCAAGGTGTCCAATCTCCGCCTTCACATCACCGCCACCAACGGTGCCCCCGAAGCGCGGGTGCTGGAAATGCGGATCTATTGAGCGGACAGGATGAGCAGATGTGAAAGCTGAAGCCTGAAAGGCCGCGCTGGCGGCATCTTTCAGGCTTCAGCCTTTTATGTTTCAGACTTGATTTGCCCACCTTCCTCCTGATCCGTGGCGCAGTTACAGTGCACCGGAGCCGGGTATAATGGCCTGTCGCCGGGAGGTTGAATGAGACGGATGGTATGCCGGGTGATGTGGATGGTGCTGCTGCTGCCAGCGCTGGCGACGGCGGAGGCGAAGATCACCATCATCAAGAAGGAGCCAACGGTCAAAACCCGGCTGTTTGATCCGAAGAACCGCCCGTCCGACATGCCGCCGCTGAATGAAGGGGAAGCCGCGCTGTGCGCCTATAACCTGGCTGCGCAGGCAAGCGTGGCGGTGAGCATCGTTGAAAGCGGCGATCGGTCGAGCTGCCGGGTGGAACTGACCGAGCTGAAGATGCAGCTCACTTGCGACATCGTGCTCTGGCTGCCGCAGGGCTATACCCGAAAGATCAAGGACCACGAGGAAGGGCATCGCCGGATCACCGAGCGGATTTACGCCAACTCTGATCGGCTCGCCCGCGCCCTGGCGCAGGCGGCCGCCGCCCGGCCGATCGAAGGCCGGCCCGGTCGCTGCCAGGAGACCGCCGAGCGGGCGATGAATGATGTCGCCGCCAGCCTCACCCGGCAGTGGATCGATCGCACCGCCGGCCATGCCGGCCGCGTCAACGACCTGTTCGACAAACTGACCGATCATGGCCGTAATGACCTGCCCGAGGACAAGGCGATCGAGCAGGCCTTTGAAAGAGCCCGCAAAGAGCCCCTCGCCGAGCCAAATGCCCCCGCGGAGAAAACCCACCCCGCGAAGAAAGACGAACCCACGCAGAAAAACCCTGCCAAGGCAGATGGTCCCGCTGAGCAGCAGTAGCCCTTGTGGAAAAGCCTGCCAGGCTGCCTGCCGCGCCAGCGCATCGGCAACAGCGCAGCCATGTTTGCCCTGTCATGACGGCCCGCTTGGCGCGGGTGGGATCCAGCCTTTTGTTCCTGCCTGACAACCGCCGTGGCATCGCGTGGTATAAACTCGTGCGTGAGCCTGGTTAGCCGATATCTTGACCCCGCCCTGATCGAGCGCCTTAATCACCTGTCGCTGTCAGCGCGCAGCGTCGTGGAGGGGGCGACGACGGGGGTGCATCGCTCGCCGGTGAAGGGGGCGAGCATCGAGTTCCGCCAGCACCGTTTCTATGTGCCCGGCGATGAGCCGCGGCGGCTGGACTGGCGCGTGCTGGCCCGTACCGACCGGCCGTATATCCGCGAATACGATGAAGAGACCAACCTGCGGGCGGTGCTGCTGCTGGATTGCAGCGGCTCAATGGCCTACGGCGGGCGGGCCGGGACCAAGTTCGACTATGCCGCCCGCATGGCTGCCGCCCTGGCCTACCTGATGCTGGGGCAGACCGAGAGCGTGGGATTGTGCAGTTTCAGCGGCCGGGTGGAGAGCTGGATCCCACCGCGTCCCGGCACGCCGCAGCTTTCGCGCCTGATCGACACGCTGGAGCGCTGCGCCCCCAAGGGAGAGAGTTCGCTGGCCCAGTCACTGCACACCACCGCCGACCGGCTGGATCGCCGTGCGCTGGTGATCGTGCTGAGCGACTTTTTTGTGCCCATCGGGCCGGTGCGCGAAGGCCTGGCGCATCTGGTGCATGATCGCCACGAGGTTCTGGTCATGCAGGTGCTGGATGCCGATGAGCAGGCGTTTCCCTTCCGCACCTGGTCGCGTTTCCGCGGGCTGGAAGGAGAAAAGCCGCAACTGTGCGAGCCGGCCGCCGTGCGCAAGACGTACCTGGATAACTTTCGCCGTCATCGCAAGGAACTGGAAAGCGCCTGCTCGGCCTTGCGAGCGGAGTTTCATACGTTCGTGACGGAGATTCCCCTGGCCGACGCCCTGACCAGTTTCCTGGCGCGGCGGCAGGGAATGAGATAGCGGGTTACGTGTGCCTGGCCGGCGCTGGCTGGATGCGGCAGCGCGTTGCCGTGACTGGCCAGTTTACCGATGACGGATAATCAGTCACTGCTGACAAGCATCGATCATGTTCCTCAATCCCATCATGCTCGCAGGAATCGGCGGGGCGGCGGTGCCACTGGTGCTGCACCTGCTGTCCAAGGCGCGCTACCGCACGGTGGACTGGGGGGCGATGATGTTCCTTGCCGGGGCGGATGTGCGCCAGCAGCAGCGGGCACGGATCAAGCAGGTACTGCTGCTGCTGGTGCGGATGGCGATCGTGGCCCTGCTGGCGATGGCACTGGCCCGGCCGATTGTGCAGGGGCGCTGGGCGCCGCTGGCGGCCGAGGGTCGTACCACCGCCACCCTCATCTTTGACCGCTCGGCCAGCATGGGCCTGGATGAGGGCGGGCGCACGCGCCTTGACCTGGCGCGTGAGTCGGCCCTGCAGGTGCTGTCACACCTGAAAGGCGGCGATCGGGTCTCGCTGATCTTCACGGGTGATGATGGCCGCGGCTTTGATCCCCGGCCCACCACCGATTTGCAGTCGGTGGCCCGCGCGCTGGCGGATGTGACACCGTCGTTCGGACGGGCCGTGCTGGCCGATGCCCTGTCACAGGCAGCCGAAACCGTCCGTCAGTATCCCAACGACAACCACGAACTGTATCTCATCACCGACCGCCAGTCGCAAAGCTGGGCGGAGGTAAGTGATGACTTTGCCGCCGCCTGGCGATCGAAGGTGGGCGGTGGCGCTGCGCCGGCGGTTCGGTTTGTGGTTGTGCCGGTGGGATCTCACCTGGCGGAGAATGTGGCCATTGAGTCGGTGACGCTCCCCAGCCCGCCGGCGGTGAAGGACCAGCCGACCGAGGTGGAAGTGAGCGTACGCAACCACGGCCGCTCGCCGCGCAGCGCGGTGCCACTGGTGCTCACCGGCGGGCGCGGGGATGAGCCGCTGCTGCGCACCACCGTCGACCTGGCCCCGCGCTCGGTCCAGAGCGTACGCGCCAGCGTGCGTTTCGGGCAAACCGGCCCGCAGGTCCTCACCGCCACCATCGATGCACCGGGTGCGGCCTTCGATGACACCCAGGAGATGGTTGTCGAAGTGCTCGAACCGCTGGAGGTGCTGATTGTCAGCGGGGATGAGCGCCCGGGACGCTGGAGCAGCGAAAGCGATTTCCTGCGCCTGGCGCTGGCGCCGTTCCAGGCGCTCAAGCGGCGCGGGCCGGACCTGGCGAAAGTAACGGTGATTGAGCCGGCGAAGCTGGGTGAAACCGATGCCAGCCGGTTTAGTGTGGTTGTGCTGGCCAATGTCCCACAGCTTGGCCCGGCCGATGTTCGGGCGCTGGAGCAGTATGTTTACGATGGGGGCGGATTGCTGGTGGCGCCCGGGAGCCTGACCCGCATCGACAGCTACAACCAGTTGCTGCATCGCGAAGGAGCCGGCGCGCTGCCGGCGATGCTGGCGCCGGCCACCAGCATCGATGGGGCACAGGCCACCGGGCTGCTGGGGCTGGACCTGACCCATCCAGCGCTTCAGTTCCTGCGCGCGGTGCCCGATCCGGTGCCGACGGCCACCATCGGGCGCTACTTCCCGGTGGAGCTGCGCAGCCGCCGGGCGCGCGTGCTGGGCAGCTACGTCAGCGGGGATCCGTTCCTGATCGAGGCCCGCACTGGCCGGGGCAAGGTGCTGCTGGTGACAACGCCGCTCGATGCCGATTGGAGCACGCTGCCGCTGACGAGCTTCTACCTGCCGTTCGTGCAGTCGGCGGTGCGTTACCTGGCCGGGGCGGGGCTGGAGCAGCGCAACGTTGACCTGGGGGCGGATCTGGTGGCGACGGTCGATGAGCCGGTGAATATCGGCCGCAGTCTCGTGATCCTGCCGGATCGCAGTCGCCGGCCGGTCCAGGGAGCGCGGCTGGGGTCGCGCACCGAGCTGCGATTTGGCCCGGCCACGATTCCCGGCACCTACCAGTTCCGTGTGCGCAGTTCGCGCGCCTCTGACCGCGATCGTACGATCCCTTTCGTCGTCCGCGCTGACCGGGATGAATCAGACCTGACGCCGATCGACGATCAGCGCCTGCTGGCGCTGGCCGAGTTGATGGATTTTGAACTGGTCGATGTCTCCCAGCGCCCGCTGGCGGCCGTCCTGGCGGATGCCCGCTCGCACCAGGAGCTTTGGCCGGGCTTGCTGCTGTCGGTCATCGGCCTGGGGGTGGTCGAGCTGCTGATGACCCGCCGGCTCAGCGGGGATACCCGCCTGCTTCCCTGGCGCCGTGGCCGATGACCTGGAACGCCACCCAGGGTGATGCGCGCGGCCCGCCCTTCTTTTTTCATGGCACAACACGCCGGTGGCCCGCCCGTGCCACCGCCATCTTCACCCCCGATCGCAGTATCCTCGCGTGTTCCTCGCGCATTGTCCCTTCCCGGTTTTCGGCTGGGTGAAAGAGCGTGAAAGTACGGCGTGCACGAAGCATAAACAGCGGGCGCTGCCTCCGCCGGGGAGGGTAAGAATACGCTTCTGAGCGCGTGCGACAGGGTGTACGATGGGGCGACGATGACCACCGAGGCGCATCTGGCGGCGGGTTGGGTGCTGGCGAATCTGAGCGGGGAAGATTCCCGGCGCTGGCGAGCATGGGTGACCTTCGCCGCCGTGGCCCCTGACCTGGATGCCTTGAGCTATGTGTTCGGGGAGCACGTCTACGCCGATATTCACCATGCCCTGGGGCACAATGTTTTTGTCTCGGTTGTGCTTTCCATTGCGGGCATGCTGGTATATCGCGCCAGGCCGTGGAAGGCCGCGCTGATGACACAGGTGGCGTTCTATTCCCATTATTTTGGCGACTATTTCTTCACGCGCTTCCCGCTGTTGTTTTTCTGGCCGGTGTGGGATGAGGGGTTTGTCTACAGCTACCGGATCGGCCTCGATCATCCGATCAACCTGACGCTGAGCTATGGCTCGTTCGCACTGTTCCTCGCGGGTGTGTGGATTTGGCGGCGAACCCCAGTCGAGCTGATCTGGCCGGAACTGGACCGGCGGATCGTGAACCTGCTGAGTCGCAAGAACGCACACTGTCATGCATGCGGGCGCGGATCCAACGAGACCTGCTGTGTGTGCGGGCGCAATATCTGCATGCATCACGCGAAGCTGACCGGCGGCATGCGGGTGGTCTGTCGCCGTTGCCCGCCGGCCGGCGAAGCTGTGTCGGATGGGGAGGTTACACCCGTGCCTGCTGCGGCAGGTGGGGGGTGATCTGGTCAACGACGGCCAGGAGGCGGCTGAATTCCACGGCGTCGTAGGGGCGAGTGGAAAAATCCAGCAGCAGGGCGTCTTCGAACATCACCATGCCGATATCGGCCGGCAGCAGGGCGCGCACGCTGGAAGTGGCCAGGGCCTCGGCCATGGCGCGCTCTTCACCGATGACCACGAAACGCTCGGGCGGTACCAGGCCGGGGAAGGTACGCGCGGGGATCAGGTCGAGCAGGCTGGCCGGGGCGTGCGCCGGGCGCAGGCCGACGGTGGGGACGGTGGCTCCCAGATAGCGCACGAGCACGTTCCAGCGCTGCGGCGGCTCGCTGACGCGGGCTGACTGTGTCTCGAACTGAACCAGCCAGGTGTTCTCACCGTGGAGACTCAGCAGCGCCCGTGGCTCAACCCCCAGCCGCGCCAGTACGCCCGGCAGCGCGGCCTGCTCGCCCGGCTGAAAGCGCATGCCCACTGCCCTGGCCCACTCGGTCAGAGCGCCGATGCGCCGGCCGCGCGTCCAGTCGTGCGTCAGCCGCCAGAAAACGTACCCGGCCGCAGCCAGCATCAGCAGCATCACCAGCAGCAGCCACAGCGAAGGCGAGGGTGTCGAGGTTGTCGGGGTCTGGGCGAGGAGCATGGGCGATTCTGGCCGGGAGGTGAAGCAGCGCGCCATGCGGACTCAAATCTTAAGCAGGACACGGCGGCACGGAGATGACAGAGACGATCGGTTGCTGGTTTCTGGTTAACTCCGTGAGGGTGTGGTTCGTGTTACACAATGCAGCGCCGGCCGGCGGAGCATCGTGCCCGACATCCGGGCCATGCGAAAATCCCCGGAACCGGGTCCGGCCCTAAACTTTTACGCCGTCGGCACCGTAATACTCGCTCAATGCGAAGGCCCGCTCAACGCAGCCGGCTTACTGGCCGATAGTACACTGTTGCAACATCCGCGCGTATGACCGATTACCGCAGTATTATCCGCCAGATGAAGGCCCGTTACCAGATCCGCGTGCGACGGTGGCGGCGCAACATGAGCGGCTGCGCCTGGCGGGTTTACTATCATAATGGGCGGACGGTCAACTGGATCGAAGCGCCCTACCCCAAGACGCCCATCAGCCTGGCCATTTTCCTGCACGAGGTGGGGCATCATGTTATCGGGTTCGATACATATAAGCGCCGCTGCGAGGAGGAATACCACGCCTGGTTGTGGGCGATCAACACCATGCGACGGCTGGGGGTGCCGATCGATTACCGGGTGCAGCGGCGTTTTGAGGCCTCCATGCGCTATGCGGTGGACAAGGCCCTGCGGCGGGGGATCCGGGACCTGCCCGAACCGCTCCGGCAGTACACCCGCGTGGCGGCGTGACTGATTCGCCCCGCGCCATGTGCCTGAGCCGGGCAGCGCCGCTTGCTATTGGCACGGGTTTGGCTATACTTCCCGCCCTTTACCCCGCAAGCGAAGTTGGAGCAGCAGACATGGCACTCGATCTCAAGCCCGGCCAGACAATTCGCGTGAAGATCGCCAAGACCATCCGGCGCGAAGCAGCCAGGAAGACGCTGGAACGCCTGTTCATGCAGGACAAGGCGGTCAGCGGCCCGCTGGAGGTGCGCAGCAAGAATTTTAAGGAAATCCCCAAGCGCCGTGGTGGCGTGATCTGGACCAAGCGCCCCAACAAGCTCCATCCCGAGCTGAAGGTCGGCACTGAGGCGACGATCAAGACCACACCCCAGTCGGTCAAGGATCTGCGGAGCGTGGAAGAGTTCATCACCGTCGAATAACCCCGACGGAACCTGCGCCGAGCAAATTCGTGCAATTAGCAATAAAACCCACCCATGGCCATGGGTGGGTTTTATGCTTGCGCGAACCGTGTGGCCGCTCCTTGCGCCTCATGATGCCGGGGCTGCGGGGGAGCGGGTCTTGAAGATCTTGAACAGGTACCACAGTGCCGGCACCAGCACGCACAGCCCCACCGGCACAGACAGCACGAGGAAGCGGATCGTGTTGATCGGCCCCGCCGCATCCGCCAGGGTCAGGCCCGGGTAGACCAGGTAAGGCTGCTGCGCCAGTCCCCAGCCCAGCAGCAGGATCACCACCTCGCCGGCCGCGAAGATGCGCGCCAGTGCGTAGCGCCGGCCAAACACCGCCCATGCTGACAGGGCAAAAAACAGTAATCCGGCTCCCAGCACCGGCCACCATCGCAGCAGCGCCCGCACAAACCAGTTCGCCTGAAACCACGCCAGCACGAGCACGATGAACGCCAGTGCGGCGGTGCTGGTGCCGGCCAGGATCGCCCGGCGGTGAAAATCAGCCCGCAGCGCTCCATCAGTTTCAGTGCACAGGTAGACCGCTGCCAGGTAAGCGCAGGTGGACAGCGCCAGCAGTCCGCAGGCCATCGGATAAAGCCCCAGCCAGGGCAAGGCCTGATGCGAGCGGACCTCGCCGCCACGAATATCCAGGACTCCCTCCGTCACCACGCCGAACGCCGCCCCCAGCAGCACGGGGGAGATCACCGAGGCTATCCCGAACACCACGCCCCAGATCGCCGCCGGGTTGGTTTTGTCGGCATTGCTGCGCACATAGCCGCGGAAGACGAACGATGCCCCGCGCAGCATGATTCCAATCAGCGCCAGGTGAAACGGTATGAACAGCGCTACGCCCAGCGGGGCATAGCCGTGGGGAAAGCTGGTGAACAGCACCACGATGACAAAGATGAGCCAGACATGGTTGGCTTCCCATACCGGCCCCATGGCGCGGGCGATTGCCTCGCGCTGCCGGTCTTTGCGCGGGCCGCTGGCGAGCAGGTCCCACACCCCTCCGCCAAAGTCCGCCCCGCCGAGCACCGCATAGGCCATCAGCCCAATCAGCGCCAGGGCGGCGGCGAGATTGATCCAGATTTGGTCGGTCATGGCGATACCTCAAATCGACAGCCACGGCGGCACACCACAATCGCCCGGGCAAGGGGGCACAGGGCGGGCAACGCCCCTCTCCGCACTTATCCCCGCCTGTCTGATTCTTGCTCTGCGGTTTGGCTCCCGGGTGCCGCTGGCTGCATGCCCACCTCCTGCGGGGCGATGGCTTCCCGGCCGTGGCGCAGACTGTAGAGGATCAGGATGACAGTTGCGCCCAGCACAATGTACAGGAGCGTGAACAGGTAGAAGACCTGGTTCACTCCCGGCGCTGTCGTCACTGCATCGCGCGTGAGCATGCCGGCGTAGGCGACGCCCGGCTCGAAATTGGGCTGGATGATCCACGGCTGGCGGCCGACTTCCGTCACCATCCATCCCAGTTCCAGCGCCAGGAACCCCAGCGGGGCACATACCAGCAGGGTCGGCGCCATCCAGCGTACAGCCATGGCCCCATGCGGATCCTGGCGTCGGATGACCCAGAAAGCGATGCCCACGATCATCAGCACCACGCCAAAAGCCACCATGAGCTGGAACGACAGGTGGGTGATATGGACATTGGGCCAGTGGTCGCGCGGGATGTCGTTCAGGCCCTTAATCTCGTGATTGAAATCCCAGGTCGCCAGGAAGCTGAGCATCTTCGGGATTTCGATGGCGTAGTCGGTTTGGCCGCGCTCCAGGTCGGGCCAGCCGCCGATGCGCAGCGGGGCGCCGGCCTGGGTTTCAAACTGGCCTTCCATGGCGGCAAACTTGGCCGGCTGGGTGCTGGCGGTGAACTTGGCCAGCAGGTCGCCGCTGATCGGCTGGAGGATCACCGTGATGGCCCCGACCGCCATGGCGACGCGGATAGCCGACAGGTGATAGGCATCGCGGTGCCCCTTGAGCCACCCCCAGGCGTAAATCCCGGCTACCGCGAACGATACGGCGATGTAGCACGACAGCGTCGAGTGCAGCGCCATCACGAACCAGCTATAGCGCTTGAAGACGGCCATCGGGTCGGAGATCACTGCCCGTCCGGTTGCCTCATCCAGCGTGAACCCCACCGGCTGCTGCATCCAGGCATTGACCCCCAGCACCAGGATGCCGCTCATCGCGCCGGCGATCGCGATCACCACCCCGGCCCACCAGTGCGCCCGGGGGCTGATCTTGCCCCAGGCATAGAGATAGATGCCCAGGAAGATCGCCTCGATGAAGAAGGCGAACCCCTCCAGCCCGAAAATATGCCCGACCACCCCCCCCATCAGCTCCATGTACTTGGGCCACAGCAGTCCCAGTTCAAACGAGAGCGCGGTGCCCGAAACCGCCCCGACGGCGAACAGCAGGCCGGTCGCCTTGGCCCATTTCTTTGCCAGCAGCAGGTAATGTTCCTGGCCGGTCTTGAGCCAGCGATACTCGACGATCACCATCAGGAGTGGCAGCCCGATCCCAATGGCCGCGAAGACCATGTGGAATACGAGCGAAAGCGTCATCTGTAACCGGGCGGCAATGAGCGTGTCCATCGGGCGCCTGTCGGTAAAGAGGAGGAACAGGATGTCCGAGTCTGATTTATAGCGCTACAGCGACGCAGGTCAAATGTGACAAAATGTAGCGCTAAACACAGCGCAGGGGACGGTACAGCAGGTCAGCGGGGGGGAAGGGAAGGTGATGGCATGCCGCTGCCGGCCGCGGATTCGTTCGAGCCGGCGGCGGCATGTCTGTTACATCTTCTGTATGTTGTCAGGTGCCCCCCATGCCGATGGCGCGATGGGGAAGGCCTATCTGATGATCATCTGGAGGACGAAGGTCGCCACCATGGCAAAACCCCAAGCCCATTCCGGCCAGCGGGTCCAGAACCAGAACAGGCCCGTCAACCCCAGGCAGGCCAGGATTGTGTTGGAGAAGGCTGAACCATCGAACAGCCAGGCGATTGCAGGATTGGTCAGGTCAAGCATTTGACAACTCCGATACGTCGGCAGGGAAAACGTACCACCGCCCCAGCCCCAGGCCACAAAAAAGCACCCGCTTCCTCTCCTTTTGCTTAGAGGAGCAGGACGGTCTGTAGCGTCTGTACGCATCGTGAGTATGAGCGGCAGATGAGAGGCCCGTGCCGAAGCGTCCGCCTTCCGATCCAGCCGCTTACATGATGAACGAAGCGTACCACGCGGCCGGTTCCGCCCAGCGGTTCCAGCGCGTCATATCTACGCGCAGTGTCCCGGATCTGCCTGCGCATTCTGTCGCCCTGATTGCCATGCTCATCCCTTGCGACTGCTCATAGACCGCCGTGGTCTGCTGTTTGCAACCCGATGGCCCTGACGCAGATGGAGTTCAACTGCGCAACCCATTGTGGAGATTCAGCAGGAAAGGAGCCTGATATGCGGATGCAACATCTATTGGCCAGCACGATTCTGGGTGCGGCCGTCGCGGCGGTACCGGTTTTTGCAGAGGTCAATCAGGAGGCCGTACGCGATGCCGGCCAGGAGATCCAAACCGATGCCCAGCGCACCGGTGAGGAAATCCGTGGCGAGGCCCGCCAGGCGGGCGACCGGATTGGCGACCAGGTTGACAACCAGGCCGACCAGCTCAGACAGGGCAGGGATCTGGCCAGCGACGCCGGGAAGGACCTGAAACTGCCGGCAGGGTTCAAGGTCGTGACCGATGCCGACCACAGCCGCGACATCCGCGGCACCCTCGCCAGCGCGATTTCCGCTGCCCTCACCGAGGATGGATTCGATGACATGGTTGAACGCTTCGTCGACCAGGATCGCAACCGGATCGGTGAAGCCGACCTGAACTATGACCGCTTCAATGCGGCCGTCCGCGCCTTCCGGGAGAACTGGCGCAACAAGTACGGTGGCGACTTCAAGTTCGAACGTGATCAGGCATTCTCGGATATCAAGGTGGTCAGCGGCGAGGTGACCGACTCGAACCTGGCGATGCTCAACTGGCCGGTCAAGCCGGATGGCGCCATGGTCGGCGATATGGGAATGGCTCGGCCCGCTGCCGCCGGGGATGGCATGGATAAGGCCGCGGATATGGAGGACCGCCAGGAGGATGCCAACCTCGAGGAAGGCCGCGATGTTGCCCTCGCCCGCATCAGCGGCGAGAAAGACAAGCACCTGACCCTGTCGTTGATCAACGAGGCCGGCGGCTGGAAGCTGGATCTGCCCAATAACATCGGCGGCCAGCAGTTGCTCGACAGCGTCACCAAGTGTATCGATATGGCCAACCAGAACCAGGCCCAGTGGCCGGATGATGCCGCCAAGGCCAAGCAGGCCCTGAGCCATAAGCTGCTGATGGCCATCTACGGGATCGATGACAAAGGCGACAAGGCCGATGCCAATGCCCAGAAGGCCAACGTGCTCATCCAGGGTGATGAGCAGGACAACAATCAGCGCTGACCGATGCAGCCCCTGAGAGGGGGTCGCTTCGGGTCATGTGCTAGGCAAGTGGAAGGAAGGAGAAGCCCATGGTTCGCCGTGGGCTTCTTTTTTGCGCATCCATCAGGCAGATGGCAGACTGTGCGGCCAGGAGAACAGCCGCGACGATCGAATGATTCGCGTCTAGGAAGCAGATGGATCACCACTGCGGTGGAGCGCTGGTGGCGCTAATCCGCGGGCACCAGGCGGACGACCTTGTCGGGACGATTCAGGCAGACGTAGATGTAGCCATCGGGGCCGACGTTCACATCGCGCACGCGGCCGTGGTTTTTCAGGATAACCTCTTCTTCAACCACCTTGTTGTCGCGGAGGCGCAGCCGCTTGATTTCTTCGAACTTCAGCGCGCCGGCCAGCAGGTCGCCGTTCCATTTCTCAAAACGCTCGCCGGTGTAGAACGCCAGTCCGCACATGGCCGGCGACGGTGTCCACTGAACAACCGGCTGCTCCATGCCCTCTTTCTTCTGGATGGCGGAGATCGGCCGGCCGTTGTAGTTGATCCCATAGGTGATGACCGGCCAGCCGTAGTTCTTGCCCGCCTCAATCAGGTTCAATTCATCGCCGCCCATCGGGCCGTGCTCGGTGCTCCAGAGCTGGTCGGTCTCGGGATGGATCGCCAGCCCCTGCGGATTGCGGTTGCCGTAGCTGAAGATGCTCTCATACACACCCGGCCGGCCAACAAAGGGGTTGCTGCGGGGGATCGACCCATCACGGTGGATGCGATGGTGCTTGCCGTTGGGGCGAGCCAGGTCCTGGGCATGGTCCATCGAGCCACGATCGCCAATGCTGAAATAGAGCAGCCCTTCCCGGTCGAAGACGATGCGGGTGCCGAAGTGAACACCGGCGGAGTAGTAGTGCTCGGGCTGGGCCTCCCAGATCACCTGCTGCTCGGTCCAGCGATTGTCCTCGCTCAACTGGCCGCGGACGATGCGGGTCATGAAGCGGCGGGGATCGCGCGGGGAGACATGGGTGTATCCCAGGTAGATCCACGGCTCTTTCTCGTATTGCGGATCGATTGCGACCGCCATCAGCCCGCCCTGGCCGTGAGGGCGGGATTCGGGGATGTCCCGCACGGGCTCGGACAGCAGCTTGCCGTCCTTGAGGATGCGCAGACGCCCGACCTTTTCGGTAATCAGCGCGCGCCCATCCGGCAGCCAGGCGATGGACCAGGGCTCGCGCAGTCCCTCGGCCACGGTCTCGATGCGATAGGTGTGCAGCCGGGTTTTCTCGACAGTGGCGCGCTGCTGCGGCTGGGCGCGGGCCGTCTTTTCCTGTTCGCGCAGCCAGCTTACCAGGCTGCGGATTTCCTCATCGCTGAACGTCTCACCATAGGCCGGCATGCCCATGGTGGTGATACCCTGTTTGATATTGCGGAAGATGTCCTGGTCGCTGCTGCCATAGGCCCAGACCTTGTCGGCCAGGCTGGAGGCATTGCCGCCCTGGTGATTGGCGCCGTGACAACTGGCGCAGCTTGCCGAATAGATCGCCGCCGGCGAGCGGTCTTTGAAGACCGGATCGGCCTGGGCAAACACGAAACCAGTGCAGAGGCAGACGATGAGTGCGGGCAGGCGAAGACGGGTCATGGCACCCTCAGATTAGCGCTGTTGGCCGCCGGGATCAATCCGGCAGCCGCAGGGAATCGACAAATGGCTTGCCGTCGCGCGTGCCCGTCAGCCGCAGTTCATCGCCGAGGCGGGCACCTGCTGGGAACACCAGTTGCACCTGTGGCACTTGCTCCGGTGGGGAAAGGTAGCCGAGCTGGCGCAGCTCAGACAGCACGGCGGGCGGCGGGGTCAGGCAGGTGATCGATTGCGTGCTGGCCGGCACCTGCTCCAGCGCAAAGACTGCCTGCTGCACATCGATCCGCGGGTCCCAGATCAGCACCGCCACGCGAACCTGCTGCGCGTTAGCCGGTTCGCACTCCAGCAATTCGAATGAGCGGTGCTGGCTGATATGAGCAGACTCGGCCGGGGCCGAAGGCGACAGTGTCCGCACCCATCCCCGCAGCCGCGGTGGGTAGGTCAGCCGCAGATTGGTCCACACCGGCAGCGGATCTACGTACGGCACCTCCATCCGCACCGGCGCAACCAATCCGATTTGGTCCCGCGGCGGCTGGCTCAACTTGCGCTTCACCAGCATCATCACGCCGGGCGCGCACAGCGCCAGCAGCGCGATGAAGAATATCAGGTTGTATCGAGCTTCCTTGCGCATGGGCGAGTGACTAGCTTAGGGCGGTTGGCGCGATTGTGACAGCCCGCCTCACCGAAAGCGCAGATGCAACCGCCCGCAGGCCGCTGAAGCCAGGCAGTGCGACCGGGTGGGGGCGATGAGCCGCCGCGCCGGCCGGCATCATTCGGCCTGGTCGTTGATGGGTGGCAGCCGCATCACTCGCCGCAGGCGGCGGCTTCGGGCAGCGGGGTGGGATCGAGTACGACGCTGCGCCGCAGGGCGGCGGTCAGCGCGGTGGCCGCCAGCAGGCTGAAGCCGGCCATGATCGCGCCCATCGGCAGTGCGGTGCCATTCTGCGCCAGTCCCACCAGTGCGGCACTCAATCCGCCTACGCCGAACTGGCTCAGGCCCAGCAGTGCGGAGGCCACGCCTGCCCGGTCGGGGAAAGGCGCCAGCGCAAGGCTCATCAGGTTCGGCCCGGCCAGCCCGACACCGAACAGGCAGGCGAAGATCGGCACCGCCACCCCGGCCAGCCCGCCCGTTTGTGACCAGGCCGCCGCCAGCAGCGCCACGCTGGCACTGGCGACGATGCCCAGGGCTACGGCAAGAATCTGCTGCGGCTCAAAACGCTTCAGCAGCAGGCGATTGGACTGCGTGCCGCACATCAGGGCGATGGCGTTGATTCCGAAAAAATAGCCAAACTGCTGCGGCGATACCCCATGCAACTCGATGAAGACGGTGGGGGCGCTGGCGACGTAGGCGAAAATCAGCCCGGTCTGGCAGCCGGCGATGGTGGCGAAAACAGCGAAGCGCCCATCGCGCACAACGCTCCAGTAGTTGCGCACCACCGTCCGCACGCCGCCGTGATTGCGGCGGGCCAGCGGCAGGGATTCATCCAGCCATGCCGTGCACAGCAGAAAACACCCCAGCCCGCACCCAGCCAGCACCAGGAAAATGAGCCGCCAGTTGCCGATCACCAGCAGTTGCCCGCCCAGCCACGGCGCGAGGATGGGGGCCAGGCCGACGATCAGCATGAGCATGGCGTACAGGCGGGCGGCCTCGCGCGTGTGGCAGCGATCGCGCACCACCGCCCGAGCCAGCACCATCCCCGCGCCGCCGCCCAGCGCCTGCACCAGCCGGCCGGCGATGAGCCATTCCATCGACCGGGCCACGGCACAGCCCAAGGCGCCCAGCGCGAACAGGATGCACCCGATCATCAGCGGCTTGCGCCGGCCGAAACGGTCGGACAGCGGGCCGTAGACCAACTGGCTCAGCCCCGCCCCGAGCAGAAAAGCGACAAGGGTGTACTCCACCATCCCCGCCGGCGCAGGCAACTCGGCACTGATCTGCGGGAATGCCGGCAGATACATGTCGATCGAGAGCGGTCCGAGTGCCGTCACCGCCCCCAGCAACGGCGCCAGCCAGTAAGAAACAGGTGCCCGGGGCCGGCCATCTTCAGCCGGCCCCTGTAACGAATCCTCATCTGCAATCGCTTCATCACCGCTCATCGAAGCCACATCCACAGAAGCTGTCTGCAACCAACGGTCCGCCGGTCCACCCGCGGCCCACCGCCAACAATAGGCCCGCCCCCGCACGCCCGCCAGTGGCAGACCAGTGTTCATTCAAAAGGCAAATATCCGCAAGCCCCCACGTGGCAGCCACAGCAGTTTGGACGCCCTCTGGAAAGATCCCGCAAGTTTGCAATCACCTGTTCCGGTACGCCTTGAAGATAGCACGGGCACCCGCCCGCGGCTCATGCCTCATCCATGTCGCCGAGCACCTCATCCACTACCGGCTTGATGTCCTCATAGTCGAACCCCCGGCGCTGAAGCATGCCGACGAGGCGGCGGCGGGCAACCTGCGGATCGAGCTTCTTCAGGCGCGGAGCCTGTTTAAGCGCGAGCTGGCGGGCGGTGTCGGCGGTATCGTGCTGGCTGTACACCTCATCGAGGGCGCGGTCGGCCACTTCTGATGAGATGCCGCTTTTCAGCAACTCCATGAATGCCCGTCGCCGGCCGTGGTGCCTGTGCTGGGCGGCGGATTGGGCACGGCTCTGGGCGAAGCGGGCATCATCGAGATAGCCCAGACGCTGCAGGTCGGCCAGCACGCCGTCAATAATTCCCGGTCCATATTCCCTGCGCGACAGCTTACGCCGCAGCTCCGCCGTGCTGTGCAGACGCGATTGCAGCAGCCGCAGGGCATGATCCAGGCATTCCTGGCGGACCTCCCCGCGCTCGATCGCCGCCACCTGCTCGGCCGTGACTGTCATGCCTTCGCGCAGCCGGAACCGCGCCACCACGTTCACGTTACACCCAAAGGCAAACGTGCCATCGAGAAAGACGTTCCGCCGGTTGGGCGAACGCTTCTGGGTCGTGATCCGTGTGATGATCGGCATGGAGGAATTGTAGTCGGGCTGAATGGTCGTGGAGCCAGGAGCGCTTAGCTGAGCGGCTGGTCTCCGGGGGATGGAGCGGGGCGCTGCCCCGTGTCATGCCTCACATCATCGCCCTCTATCGCCGCGGCTCATCCTCGGCTCAGACCATCGCCCGTTTTTTCTGGATGAAACGCAGGTGGTGTTCAAGGTGATCAATACTGCCGGCCAGTTGCTCGGCCAGTGTGATCCGCCCGCGCTCGTTGTGGGTGCCAGCGCGATCGAACGCCTCATCCGGCAGGTGGCGCAGGATAGTGGCCATCAGTTGGCGATTCTGATCAAACAGACCGATGCACTGCTCGACCGGCAAGGCGTGGGGGGACAGGCGCTGGATATAGGCGCTTTCGTCAAACGCCGTCAGCAGCGGATTGTCCATGGCGATCGTACGCTTCATGCGGTCGGTCATCACCAGGTCACTGTCCATCAGGTGAACGACTATCTGGTGGATGCTCCAGGTGCCGGGAATGGGGAAGGCAGTCAGTTTCTGCTGGTTGAGCCCGGCAACGGCCTCGCGCAGCTGCTGTCCGCCGGCGGAAAAACGATCGATCTGGCTACGGTCAAACATACGGCATTCTCCATCCTGGCATCGGGGTTCAGATTAACCTCCGCAATTGTATGGTGTTGTGCCGGGTTGTGTTAAGATCGGGCAGGTCATGGGCGTGAGAGTTCACATCGCCAGACACCGGGATGTCCTGGCCCGGCTGAACCTGCTGGATGCGGCCGGCGTGCGCGCCTGGGCCGGATCGCCGATCAAGCTCCAGCGCGGCCGGCGGGATGTCTGCCGAATCGAAACCACCGGAGAGAATGGCCAGCCCCTGGTCCTGTTCCTCAAGCGCAATTACAGACCCTATCGAAAACATGCGATCGGCGCCCTGGTGAGCCATGGGCGGATGCTGGCATCGGCCGAAGTCGAAGCTGACAACTTGGCACGGCTGCGCCGGATGGGGGTACCTGCATCGCCCTGCGTAGCGGTGGGAGCCGAGTTCGGCCCGCTCGGCGAGCGCTTCAGCTACATCATCACCGAATCCGTCCCCGGCGTGCCGCTGGATGAGTGGCTCGAAAGCAACCCCGGCCCCGGGGAGGTCGAACGCGCGGCCGAGATCCTGGCGCAGATGCTGCGGACGATCCACGATACCGGCATCGGCCTGCCTACGCTGCTGGCACGTCACCTGTTCATCGATCCGGCTGATGTGGGCGCGCTGCCCGCCCTGATCGATGTGGATCGCCTGGCCCTGCCCCGGTCGATGGCACGGCAGCGCATTCGCGACCTGGCGCAGCTCCACTTTTCCATTCCGCTGGCGCACCTGGGCTTATGGCCGCGTCTGGCTATGTTGCGGCGATACGCCGGGGGCGATGTCGTTGCCGCCCGAAAGCTGCTGCGCCGTATCGCCCGCCGAACCCATTCGCTGGTCCTGCGACGGCAGCGCCGGGCGGCAGAGTTCCTGGCGGGGCTGGCCCCGCAGATCGCCCAGCGCATCCGGCTGGCGGCCGCCCGCGCGGGTCATGCCCGGCGGCTGTTGGCCTGGGGTACCCATGCGGCAGTCGCCTGCACCGGACTGGGACTGATCTGGTCGGCGTACGTGCTGGCCTACCGTGATTTGCTGCCGCTGGATGAATCCGAGGAGTGGGCCGGGCTGGCAGATCATATCGACAATGTCGTCGGTCCCCACCTGGCGCTGTCGGACTGGCTTTTGTCGCCCACGGGGCTGCTGGGGCTGGGGCTGGTGCTCGGATCTCTGATTGTCGGCCGGCGGGTGCTGATCCAGCGGCGCTGAGGCTGACGCCCCTGGCCAGCGGCGACAGGGCAGGGGGGGATCGCAACGGGGCCCTCCCCGCACGGATTTAGCGCGTTCAGCGGTGGCCCACGGGCCTATACTCCAGATGGCAATGGGATTCACCGAAATCACCGGCCTGGAGAGCAATCCCGCATGGCTACCCATACCCTTGCTCCGTTTCCAGATGAACTGCTGGCGGCCAAGAAGCAGATCCGCGAGCAGGCCCGCAGCTACGGCCTGGATTTCTTCCCCGTCATCTTTGAAGTCTGCGACTACGAGCAGATGAACCAGCTCGCCGCCTACGGCGGCTTCCCCCAGCGCTACCCACACTGGAAGTGGGGGATGGAATACGAAAAGCTGCGCAAGCAGCACCACTACGGCCTGGGGCGCATCTATGAGATGGTCATCAACAATGATCCCTGCTACGCCTATTTGCAGGAGTCCAACCCGCTGGTCGATCAGAAGCTGGTGATCGCCCACGTTTACGGCCATGCTGATTTTTTCAAGAACAATCTGTGGTTCAGCCAGACCAACCGCAAGATGATGGATGAGATGGCCAACCACGCCA
>CAYNMV010000006.1:0-38353 GCA_964398315.1 uncultured Tepidisphaeraceae bacterium
CGATCGTGTAGCAGTCGGTGCTCAGGCCGTCGAAGACAACCCCGCGGCCGGTGATGGCTTCCAGCCCATGCAGCAGTTTCACCGCCTCCTGGCACTGGATGCCGGCGATGATTGAGCTGATGGTGGGGGTGGTGGGGGTTTTGCCGAACTGCATCTCCGACTTGCTCAGCAGGTTGCACGAGCGCCGCATCTGCAACAGCCGCCAGTCGGTTTCGGACATGGTGCATTCGTAGCACGGCCCGGGCGGGGCAAAGAGGCGGGCTGTGCCCTGGATCTGCTCGATCGCGCCATCGATCCACGGCCGGCCGACCTTGTAGCACGCGCGGTTGATCGCCAGGCGGGCCTCGCGGTTGTCCAGGCCGCCCAGGACGATATCCGCCCAGCGATAGACGCCCAGCCCCAGGTCGTACACGATGTTGCCGTTGAACGCCCGCACGTTCATCTGCGGGTACAGGTCGCGGGCCGCGCGGGCGGCGATGGTCGCCTTGAACTGTCCATTGTCCGCCGCCCGATAGAGCACCGAGCGCGACAGGTTTGAGTTCTCAATCCGGTCCATGTCGGCCACCAGCACGTTGCCGATGCCGAGCAGGGCCAGGTTCTTGAGGATCTCGTTGCCCAGTGCGCCCGCCCCGATCACCAGCACCCGCGCGCCCGCCAGGCGCTGCTGATCCCACCAGCTGATCAGGCGGAAACGGTGGAAACGGTCTTCCTGCTCGGCATCCACCTCGGCCGCGGAAATGTGAATCTCGGCATCGGACATGATGGATTCCGCCTGAAAGGTCCGGGCAGCACAGCGCAGCATTGGCCCGGCACGCATGCCCGCCACGTGAAATTTCCCAACCTCACTACTTTGCCCGGTTGCGACAGGTTCCCCATAGCCCCGGGCGCACCCCAATTCGATCAGCTCCGGCCGGCGGTAATCTCCGGCTGGAGGCGCAGCACATCCCCTTCCTTGACCCCGACATCCGCCAGGCACTGTTCATCGAGCAACTGCTTGCCCGAGGCACGATGATGGAACTTGTAGCTCAGCGGCTGGCCATCCGGAGCAAACTGGGGGAACTTCATTTTCTCCAGCAATACCGCCAGGATGCGTTTCACCGGCACATCGGTCGGCATCTCGACCGTCTGGCGCTTGTTCCCAGTGGCATCCCAGACTTGTACCGTCACCATACTCATGCGGTGCAAACTCCTGACATCCTGGTGTCAGTTCCCATCGATGCGCGCTCGCTACACAAGATATACCCGATGTCCTGCCGCCGCACCAAACGACACAGGCTGGCGTGGCAGATTTCCGGACACCGGCGGTCTGAGCCACTTATCGGGCACTGTCGCATATGCCGCTGACTTGCCGCCCTTTGCTGCCTGGCATGCTAAGATCAGGCGTCATATCCCGCCCAGTCTCGCGCGGCAGGGCCGCGGGCAAGGCTGGCGGGGATGAATTTCGCTCGTGCCGGCCGCGGGCGGGGCGTATCATTAACGCCTCGCAGCCGGTGGGTGTGATTCAGAGGGAGTTGTCATCATTCGATCGCCACGTTCCATCGCCGATGCTGAGCGCTACACTCAGCACCACGAGCCTCCCTATGGTCGCCTGCTGAAGATGATCGGTCGGCGAAAGGGCATCATTGCGCTGATGGTGGTGGTGTGTGTAGCGGCGGCCGCCGTCTACCTGCGGCTGACGCCTCCCATCTACACCAGCCAGTCGGAAATCTACTACCAGCAGAACACGCCGCGCCTCCTGGCCGATGAGGATGGCCGGTACGGAACCTTCAACGAGAAGTTCCTGGGCACCGAGGCCCGGGTCATCCGCTCGCCGGCGGTGCTGGCGGTGGCGCTGGACATCATGGAAGCCGCTGCCCGCGATGAGCTGGATCGCCGCGCCCGCGGTGCGCTGGACCCCGCCGCCCCTGGCGGGGCTGATCCCGCCGCCCTCGATGAGGCCGCTCAAACCGTTTTCGACAAGCCGGACCGGAATGCGCCGCCTGTAACCAATCTGGTTGATTTGTCGCTGTTTGCCGAGGGCGATCCGCTGCGGATCCTGGAGGCGGGGCTGTCGGTGGAACTGGGCACGCGCGATGACATTCTGACCGTGTCATTCTCCGCCCCCTCGGCCATCGAGGCCCAGACAGTCGTGGCTGCGGTCGTGGAGGCTTACCAGACCTTCCAGAAAGACAAGCGGCAACTCGCCCTCGACGCCCTCACCGCGCAGCGTGAAAAAGTGTTGTCGGATGTGCGGGCCAAGAACCAGCAGATCGCCGAGTTTCTGAAGGCCCATGGCGCGCTCAGCCTGGAAGATGATGGCACCAATCTGCTGATGCAGCGGGTGGCCAGTCTTTCCGATGCCATGACCACCGCCCAGCTTGAGGCCATCAGCGCGCGGGCGGCGTATGAAGAAGCGGCCGCGGTGCTCAGCCGCGATCCTGAACTGCTGAAGCGCGTCGAGGCGATGCAGAAGGAGGGGGATGTCCTGTCCACGCGCTCGGTGGCGGCGGCGGATCAGGCGACGCTGCGGCTGGAGCTGTTCAATCTCCAGCAGCGGCTGGCCGAGGCCAAGCTCCAGTACATGTCCGGCCACCCGATCATCCAGACGATCCAGGGGCGGATTGATGAATTGTCAGTGGCGTATGTGGCCGCAGCGCGCGAGCACTGGCTGGCGGCCGAGCGCCATCACAGCGATCTGGAGCGCTCTTACGAGGATCTGCAAAAGCAGGTCCTGGACATGCAGACCCGCCGCCAGGAGTACATGCAGCTCAACGATGAACTGCACGCCCTGCAACGGCTCGCCGCTGAGATCACCGATCAGCACAACCGGATGACGGTGCTGGAGAGCGTCGGCCCGATGAGCATCACGGTGCTGCAACCGGCGACGCTGGCCGATAAGCCATCCGCCCCCAGGCCGCTGCGCACACTGATGATGGGCCTGCTGGCAGGGGTGCTGTCGGGCATGGGCCTGGGGCTGCTGCTGGAATGGCGCGATCAGCGCCTGCACAGCGCGGATGATGTGAAGCAGGTGCTCGGCGTGCCGGTGCTGGGGATTGTCCCGGCCATGCGGCGGGATCTGTCGCCGGCCCGTCGCGGGATGAACGTGCACTTCGAACCCGCCAGCGAGGTGGCTGAGGCCTATCGCACGGTGCGCACGGCCGTTTACTTCGGCCTGCCTGATGAGCACAGCAAGACCATCCTGATCACCTCGCCCATGGCCGGCGACGGCAAGAGCACCCTCGTGGCCAACCTGGCCATCGCCATGGCACAGGCGGGGCGGCGGGTGCTGATCGTCGATGCCGATCTGCGTCATCCGGCGCAGCACCGCATCTTCTCCGTCGATCCCGCCGCACCAGGCCTGGCGGGTGTGCTCCAGCACACGACCGATCCCGATTCGGCCATCATCCCCACCGGCGTGGTGAACCTCGACCTGCTGCCCAGCGGGCCGGTGCCACGGCATCCGTCCGATCTGCTCAACAGCCAGGACTTCAGCGATCTGCTGGGTGATCTGGCTGCCGGGTACGATCATGTCCTGCTCGATTCGCCCGCCCTGATGGGTGCGGCCGATGCCCGCATCGCCGCCGCCTGGTGCGATGCAACCGTGCTGGTGCTGCATGCCGAGAAGGGCAACCGCCGGATGGCGGCACTGGCCCGGGATGGCCTGCTGTCGGTGGGGGCCAATCTGGTGGGTGTGGTGATCAACGATGTGGATCGCAACTCCACCCGGCACGGCTTCTTCGCCGGTTTTGACTCCGACATCGACACCGACCACGACACATTCACCGCGCACGATACCGCCCGCCCCGAGCCGGCACCGCAGCGTGAGCCGCTGCGTCATGAAGCACTGCAGGCGGATGCGGGTCGGCACGGCACTGCACACCGCACGGGCACCCGCACTTACACCACGCCTCAAGCGCCGGCCCCGGTCCATCAGCCCGCGCCGGCCGCCGTGCCCGATGAGACGCCGCCTGCCGACACACCGGCCGCGAGCGATGAGGAAGCCCCCAAAGAGCCGCATCCCGGCGCTGCCGACAGCGTCATCGATACCGGCGCGGCCGATCAGCCCACGGAGCCCGTGGAACAACCGGCCTCCCGGCGGTTGACACCCTCTGCCAAGCGCCTGCCGCTCTTTTTGCGCGCGACCAAGGAAGACCCCACCGCCGAGCCGAAGGCCGTACCCGATGAAGCGCTCGACTCTCCATCGGCTGAACCTGAAGCCGGCACGACCCCATCGGCCGAGCCTCCGATCCCGGCAGCCGAAGCCGGGCCAGAAGCCACCGATGCCCCCTCTTCGGATGCAGCGGCGGCGGATGAGGCGAAGACTCAAGCACCCAGGACGGATGCCCCGGCCACCCCGGCATCTCAGCCCACGCTCAGCGAACGCCTTGCCGAAACCAGCGCCAAGCTGCGGGAGCATTTCCAGTCATTCCGCTAGTGCGAACCTGCATGTGTATGCACACCATGTGTATGCACACCATGTGCATGCACACCGCTTTCGTGGCACGGGTTTGTGACCCGTGCGGAGGGCATCGTCAGCGCGGGCTGAAAACCCGTGCCACAAGCGTGCGTTGATCTGCAATCCAGCTCATCCTTCGTAGGGGCTGCACATCGACCGCGTTCACTGCCGGCGTGCCACCGCATGCCGAGATGAAGAGCGCGTCCGACGGCGCTGAGCGCTCGTTAAGTCGTGCGTCCTGCCGATAGCGTGTTCACTGCTTGGATAGGGGGGCAGCACCGAGCGCTTGGCGCTCGCATTGGAGCTGCTCGGGCATGTAGTTGCCGCCGGAGAGGATGATCTTGAACGCTTCTTCCGTGGAGAGGTCGAGCAACTGCACCGTTTCGCGTGGCACGAAATAGAGCCGGCCGTTGGTGGGATTGGGGGATGCGGGCACGAAAACACAGCAGGTGTGCGGGTCGCCGGGCAGGCCTTCGCCGGAAGTGAAGCCGAGCGTTTTGCGACTGGTCGCTTCATCGGCGATCAGGCAGACCCGGGCGAAAATCCCTTCTCCGCCGCCGGGCGTGATGGAGATGTGCTTCCAGGCGGTGTAGATCTCGCGCAGCATCGGAATGCCGCTCAGCAGGCGATCGACCAGCCCGAGCAGCCATTTGCCCGCCAGGCTCGTGACCAGCAATCCCAGCAGGTAGAGCAGGATCAGTGCCACCAGCAGCCCCAGGAACGGGGTGTTCAGGCCGGTCAGGCGATGGAGCGGCTCGCGGGTGGCGCCCTCGATCCAGAGAACCGCAACAACAGTGACGACGACAGGGACCGCCGCGAATGCCCCCGCCATGAACGTATTGCGCAGATGCCGGCCGAGTGCTTGCATGGGTGGTATTGTGCGCGGCATTGCACTGCGCGTCGATTGCCGGGGCAGATCTGGCCAGGATGCAACAGGCCACAGCAGATGGGCAGCACGGAGATGGCCCGCAGCGCTGCAATGCTTCGTTCATTCCCGGCAAGGTGGACCGATGGGCGCCACGGACTGGGCTACTGGCGCATCATGGCCTGGCCGAGGATGCCGGCCTCGGGATCGAGGCGGATGGTGCCGGTCTGGCGCAGGTATTCCAGCACCGAGATCTGCAATGATGCCTGGGCGGCATCGTAGTCATCCTGCGCTTCCAGCAGCGATGACTGGGCTTCGACCAGGTCGCGCGTATCGGCCCGACCCTCTTTCAGCAGTTCGTTGGCGAAGTCGAGCTGGCGCCGGGCCAGGCGGATACGCGATTCGGCGATGCGGGTCTGCAATTCAGCGGCCCGGATGGTTCGCAGGGCGCTGCGGGCGTCGATACCGATCTGCTCGCGCAGTTGCTCGTAATTGCGCTGGGCCCGTTGCAGGTTGATCAGGGCCCGCCGGTAGACGTTGCGCTCCTGCAGACGGTCGAGGGGCAGATCCAGCTCGATGCCGGCACTGTAGGTGGTGGTGCGGCCATCCACGTTGCGCGCCGGGGTGCCATCCAGGTTGCGCACCCGCGTCTCGGCGACGAAATCGAGGTCAGGCAGCAGGCCATTCTGGGCCACCTGCACGAAACGCTGGGCATCCTCCACCCGGTCGCGCGCGGTTTGCAGGTCGAGGCGGAACTGGCTGGCCAGGTTGACCACTTCCTCCACCGGCACGCGCGGCAGCGTCACCTGTACATCAACCGGCACGATCTCCAGCGGCTCATCAACCGGCATGCCGATCAGGAGCTTGAATTCATCCAGGCGCGTGCGATAGCTGTCCTGGGCGCTGACCAGCAGGCGCTCGGCCCGCAACTGCGACTGCTCGGCACGCTGCACCTGGTTGAAATTGAGCTTGCCGGCCTCGAACAGCGCCTGCGACCGCACGGTGAGCTGCTGCAGGTTCAGCAGGTTCAGTCGCCGGTTGGCCAGCCCGCGCTGGGCGGTCAGCAGATTGAAGTAGCTGCGCGTGATCTGCACCAGGAAGTCGCGGCGGAAGTTCTCGAACTCGCGGATCTGGTAAATCAGCTCGCGCTCGCTGGCGATGAGCGGTTCGAGGTTCACCCAGCCCGCCCCGCGCAGCAGGGGTATGGCGGCGGAGAGGACCACGGCGGCATTCTCACCGTTCTCGGCCTCGCCACGCAGGGTGTCGACGAAATCGACCAGCCCCTGGGCCACGATCTCGCCACCCCAGGGCAACTGCTGGCGCACGCCAACCGTGTTGGTGACCGCCAGGGCCGAGCGATACTCGGCATCCTCGAATGGATCGCGCCCGCCGCGGTACTCGACGCCGGTGCGGGCGAAGAAGCGGGGATCGAACAGGTGCCGCTCCAGCGTCACATCCAGAGCGGCCAGGTAAACATCCTCGACCCGGCTCTGGTACTGGCGGCTGTGGCGCGTGGCATAGCGCAGGGCACTGAACAGGTCCATGCGCTGCTGCGGCTCGAGCGGCGCGGGTGGACCGAGGCGAAACCCATCATCCCGCGCCAGCGAGGCCTGCAGGCCATACAGGTCTTCCTGCTCCGTCGCCGGCTCGAAAGGCAGCGGCAGGACCGGATCGGGCCCGAGCGTGCCGTAGGGCAGGTTATCGGCCGGGGTGGCGATAGGGCTTTCCAGGTGCTGCGGCAGAACCGTGACCGGGAAGCGATTGAACGCGGATTCGGGCGGGCGCTGCGCCTGCGGGTCCTCCGGCGCCAGCGATGTATCCGGCTCGTAATCGAGCACGCCTTTCTTGCGCTCATCCAGCAGGCGATACACCTGCTCATCGGCTGAGCGCCTGTAGTCATCGGGCGTGCAGGCCCCGATGAACACAACCCCCGCCAGCAGCAAAACAGTCAGCAGCGATATGGTGAGTTTAGTCTTCAACACGTGCGACCAGCGAACTTAGCACATCGAGGTCATCCGTACCAGTTGACGGGCAGCAACCCCTCTTTCCCGCGGGGGCGTATCCCGTAGCCTGCTTGCCCCTGTCCTGGCTGGCGCCCGGAAAAAACACACCCGGTCAGGCGCCTTTTTCAAGCAGCTTTTGCAGTTGATCGACCTGCTCCTGCAACTTTCGCATCTGCACGACCAGCTCCGGCAGCCGGCGCAGTGCGGCCTGCTCGCGCAGCGACTGGCGATGGGGCAGGGCGGGCATGCCGGAAACGACCGTTCTCGGATCCACATCCTCGGCGATGGCCGAGCAGGCCGCGGCCATGGCGCCATCCCCGAGGGTGATGTGATCGCGCACGGCGGTCTGTCCGCCGAGCACGACACCGGTTCCCAGCTTGGCGCTGCCCGCCAGCCCGCTCTGGCCCACGATGATGCAGTGGGGGCCGATCTGCACGTTGTGGCCGATCTGCACCAGGTTGTCGATCTTGGCGCCGCGGCCGATGCGGGTAGCGCTGAACTTGGCGCGGTCGATGCAGACACACGAGCCGATTTCCACATCATCCTCGACGATGACGGTACCGATTTGCGGAATCTTGGCATGGCGGGTGCCATCCCAGCGGTAGCCGAAGCCATCGGTGCCCAGGACGCTGCCGGCATGGATGGTCACGCGGCTGCCCAGGGTGATGCGCTCGCGCACGATGACACTCGGGAACAGCTCGCAGTCATCGCCGATCGTGACCTCCGCGCCGATGAAGACACCGGGATGGAGTATCACGTTCCTGCCGATGCGACAGCCCTCGCCGATGACCACGTTGGCGCCGATGCGCGCCCCCGGCCCAATCTCCGCACTGGCTGCGATGGTGGCGCTGGGATGAATCCCCTCGGCGGGGCGGGGCACCGGCGGAGCGAACAGCTCCAGCACCCGCGCCATGGCCAGGTCGGCATCGTCCACCACCAGCGTCGGCACCGATGCCGGGCCGCGCAGTTTCACCTTGCGATGCACGATCACGCCGGCCGCCTGCGTCTGGGCGAACTGCGTGAGATATCGCTCGCTGCCCAGGAACGACAGATCGGATGGCGTGGCTTCATCAAGGTTCGCCAGACCCGTGATCTGGCGATCGCCTCCACCGCCGGCCAGCGGGACGTTGAGCAAGGATGCGATATCGGCAAGGGTGGGCATAGGGGATCGACGCAGGAGCGCAAAGAACTCGGGACCGCAAACAAACCGCATGCGCAAAAGGCAACGGGGCGGCACTGGCCGGGCCCTGTTGCCTTATTGCTGTCCGCCGGGATCGACAGGCGACATCACCCGGCCTTGTACTTGGCATCGAGGCGGGTAATCACCTCATTGCTGATATCCAGCCCATCAGCGGCGAACAGCACGTTGCGCTGGTTGATAAGCATCTTGAGTTGATCGAGGTTGATCTGGTCGAGATCCGGCGGCAGTTCCGGCGCCTGCTGCACAATCACCAGGTCCAGCCCCTTCTCGCGGGCGACCTCGCCCACCGCCGTCTCGATCTTCTCGAAGAGGCGGGCGATCTGGGCCTTCTGCTGGCGCTGCACATTGGCCTGCATCATGCGGCCCCAGACCTCGAACTCCACCGTGGCCCGCAGCAGCTCCTCGTTGCGCTGCTGGTACTGCGGGCTGTCGGGCTTGAACTGATCGCGCGACTCGCGCAGCGCCTGGATATGGCCGCGCTTCTGCCGCTCCTCATCGGCCAGGCGCTCGCGATCCTGCTGGAGCTTGGCCTGCAAATCCTTGGTTTCCTGCATCTCGTTGAAGATGCGGGCGGTGTTCACCACACCGATCTTCGCCTGCGCCGACGCCATCGCCGGCAGCATGATTGTCGCCAGAACCAGAACCAGCCATTTGCTGCGCACGGGCATACGCTTCCTTTCCTTTGACTGAGTGATTTGGGGGTAGACGAACCGCGAATCAGAACGCACCAGGCGCGATGAGTCAAGCGATCCGGCCCCTCCGGCTGTCTGCAAAACAGTCCTGGCGGGGCATGGAGGCGGTAATGTGCCTTGTTTGCCCGGCGCTGTCCTCCCTAGAATCGTCCCCTATGTCCAATGAGCGCATGCAGAAGCTGCGGGAGATGCTTGAGAAGCAGCCGGATGATCCGTTCCTGCTTTACGGCATCGCGATGGAGCACAAAAAGGCAGGACAGGCCCGTGAGGCGATTGAGCACTTCGACCGCGTGATCGCCCTTGATCCCGGCTATTGCTACGCCTACTACCAGAAAGGGCTGGTGCTCGAGGAGGCCGGCGACATCAACGCTGCCCGCTCAGCCTATAAGCAAGGAATTGCAATTGCCGCCGAAAAGGGGGATGCCCATGCCCGCTCGGAATTACAGGCGGCGCTGGATTTGCTGGGATAGCGCTGGCTGAACCGGGTCCGGGGATGTCCGCTCATTGGGGGATCGCCGGGCGGGCCCAGGCCGCCGCGGCCAGGCCCACAGCGCTGGTGCATGGTCCAGCGGACTGAACCTTCGGCCGCCTGGAACAGTATGGATTGATTCATGACAGGTTGATGGTCGAATCGATGTTTCAACTTCTCGGGACGCCGGATTGGCGGCGTCAGCACCTCTGGCGGCGGGCGATCTGGCGCGGCATGGCGCGAGTGGGGCTGACCGGCACCCACGCGCTGCCGGTCTATCGGCGCTGGGTGGATATCCACCGCCGGCCCATGCCCCTGAAAAATCTGGATCCGGCCTTCAGCGGGATGAAAATCGTGCAGATCAGCGACCTGCACTACAGCCCCGTTGTCTGGCAGCGATACCTGGTGCAGTACATCCGCTTCATCAACGAGCTGGAGCCGGACCTGGTGGTTGTCACCGGCGACCTGATCACCGGCGGCTATCGCTATGCCCACCGCATCGCCACCATTTTGTCGCATCTGCGGGCCAAGCGGGATGTCATCTGCACCTTCGGGAACCACGATTACAGCATCTATGGCCGTAACGGCAGCCGAGAGGGCAAGCGTCGGGCTAATTACCTGGAAAAGTGCCTCCGGGACCGCGGCCTGGTGGTGCTGCGCAATCAGCGCTACGAGCTGCGTCATGAGCATGCCCGGCAACCGGTGATCATTGTCGGCCTGGATGATGAGTGGTCCGGCCATATCGACCCGCGCCGGGCGTGGGATGGACTCAATGGCGATGCGCCGATCATCTGCCTCAATCACAATCCGGTAAATACGCTGGAACTGATGGACTATCCCTGGCAGTGGATGCTGGCCGGCCACACGCATGGCCGGCAGGTGGCGACCAGCCGGCTGGGCAAGCGACTGTATCCCCGGCGCTACCGCCACTACACGCATGGTTATTACGCCGTCAACGGCCGCCACCTCTATGTCAACCGTGGTCTGAGCTACGGCCAGCGGGTGCTGGACTGGTGCCGGCCGGAAATCACGGTGTTCCGACTCCAGTGTGCCCATGATGGGGATGCCCAATCCCCGGCCACGGCAGAGCAGGAGCAGGTGCAGAAGGTGCAAATCACACCGTGATGCCGTGGACCGCAGGCGACTAGGCCGGGCCCGGCCGGCGGGGGGGCTCCCTGCGTTGCCGCGTGCGCTGCGGGAGCGTTTGGGGGGCTGGCGGCATGGTCCGGCTCATCCGGTCATTTGTCTTTCCGGGCTGTTTCTCTTACTTTTTGATGGTGATGCCGAAGCAGTACGATCAGGCCAGGGTGAAGGCCGCCTTTGATAAATGGTGCCAGCAGATCTGCGCGGCGTTCGAGCCGCATGAGCCGATCAACATCATCGGCATCCGCACGCGCGGTGAGACGCTTGCCGAGCGCCTGGCCCGCGCGATGGCCTGCTGCGGCTTCAGCAAGATTGAGCGCGGTGTGCTGGATATCACGCTTTACCGCGATGACCTGTCGGAGATCGGCCCCCGGCCGCTGGTGCGTCCCAGCGAAATGAACCTGCAGCTCGACGGCGTGCCGGTGCTGCTGGTGGATGATGTGCTGTTCACTGGCCGCAGCGTGCGGGCCGCTCTCGATGCCCTGACCGACTTTGGCCGGCCGAGCGTGATCAAACTGGCGGTGCTGGTGGACCGCGGCGGGCGCGAACTGCCCATCCAGGCAGACTTTGTCGGGCTGACGCTCAAGAATGTGCCGCGCGATCACCGTGTCAATGTCCTGCTCAGCGAGGATGATGGGCGGGATGGCATCGTGGTAGAGACCAAACAGTCATGACGGCGCAAAGCGCCGGAGGCGCACCGTGAGAGCGGGGTCGAAAGCAGGTGTGCAGGCTGGCGCACCGTTGCTTGCCTCCGCCTGGTCTGTTCCACGTTGTGCCTGAGTGCTGTCCACCGACCCTCGCGGCTTTGTCTGCATTGATGAATCTATGGCCACCACACCCCTCTGGACTCGCCGGCACCTGCTGACGCTCGAAGAACTGAGCGCTGATGAAATCCGTTTCATCCTCGACACGGCCCATTCCTTCAAAGAGGTCTCAACCCGGAGTGTGAAGAAGGTGCCAGCGCTGCGCGGGCGGGTCGTGGTGAACGCCTTCTGGGAGGATTCCACCCGCACGCGCACCAGCTTCCAACTGGCGGCCCAGAGGCTCAGCGCCGATGTCATCGATTTCACGGAGAAGGGAAGCAGCGTCAGCAAAGGCGAAACCCTCATCGACACCGCCCGCAACATCGAGGCGATGGGCGTGGATGTAATTGTCGTTCGTCACCGGGCGGCGGGGTCGGCCCAGGTGCTGGCGCGCACGCTCGGTTGCAGCGTCGTCAACGCCGGGGATGGGGCCCATGAGCACCCGACCCAGGGCCTGCTGGATCTGTACACCATCCGCGAGCGCTTCGGCCAGATCGACGGGCTGAAAGTGGCGATCGTGGGCGACATCGCCAACAGCCGCGTTGCCCGCTCCAACCTGTGGGGCCTGAACAAGCTGGGGGCCAAGGTCTATCTCGTCGGCCCGACGACCCTCTGCCCCCGCGCCTTTGAGCAGTTTGGCGCCACGGTGGTTCACGATTTTGATTCGATCATCGGGCAGGTCGATGTCATCAACATGCTGCGCGTGCAGTTCGAGCGCATCCAGACCAGCCAGTTTCCCACCGTGCGCGAGTTCACCCGCCTGTACGGCCTGACCTGGGACCGCTTCCAGCGCTGCAAGAAAGACGTCTTCGTCATGCATCCCGGCCCGATGAACCGCGGCATCGAGATCCAGAACGAAATCGCCGATGGCCCCCAGTCCGGCATCCTCACCCAGGTCACCAACGGCCTGGCCGTCCGCATGGCGGTGCTCTACCTGGTAACCCAGGCAGCCAACACACCGGTGGCATAGCTGAAGAGGCCATGAAATCACGGCCACACTGCATGGAGCTGTTGCCAGTGATGCCGGGATGCGCACCCGGCGTTTGTTCGCCCGATCGGCCTTTGCTTCCCGGCCGGCCTCGCATTCACTTTTCCACCTTCAGCTTCCAGCGCTCACTCTGCCCGAAGAAGCGGCAGGGGTTGTTGTAGAAGATCTCGCGCGCTTCGGCTTCATCGTGCCCGCGGCGGCGGAACTCAAGGATGGTGTCGCTGAGGGTGGTCGGGCTGCTTTCGCCCCAGTCGGCGGCGGAGTTGACCATTATCCGCTGCGGGCCGAACTGCTCCAGCAGGTCCACCGCCCGCTGCGGCGTGACCTTGGTCGTCGGGTAGATCGTCAACCCCGCCCAGAAGCCGTTCTCCCGCGCCAGGCGGATCGTGTGCTCTTCACAGTGGTCGATCAGCACCCGGTTCGGATCGATGCGCGGATCGTTCTTCAGGATGCTGATGATGATGTCGGTTCCCTTGTGCTTGTCCACCAGGTGGGGGGTGTGGATCAGGATCATCTGCCCGTACTTCACCGCCAGGTCCACCTGCTCCTCGAAGATGGTGATCTCGTTGGCGGTGTTCTTGTTCAGGCCGATCTCGCCGATGCCCAACACGGTGGGGCGGTCAAGGAAGTCGGGGATGATGGAGATCACCTCGCGCGACAGCGCGACGTTCTCCGCCTCCTTGGCGTTGATGCAGAGCCACGAATAGTGCTGGATGCCATAGCGGGCGGCGCGCTTGGGCTCGACATCGGTCAGGTGATGGAAATAGTCGCGGAAGCTGGCGGCGCTGGAGCGGTCGAACCCGGCCCAGAAGGCCGGCTCGGAAACGGCCACCACGCCGGCGCGGGCCATGTACAGGTAGTCGTCTGTTGTCCGGGAAACGCAGTGAATGTGCGGGTCGATGATCTTCATGGTTGCGAATCGTTGCTGTGGTTGCGTGAGGCGCTGGAGGGCAGCGGGTTCCGCGCCGGTTTTGCTGGCTGTTCTGTTACCCGCGTCGTTGGCCGCACCGGAGCGGGCGAGCGGTCGGAGAGGAGCATCTGCACCTGCTCGGCACGGTTGCCGTTTTGCGTGAGCACGATCTCCATGGCCCGCTTCAGTTCAACAGCGCGGGGATCGGTCTGGAGAACGGCCCGGCCATCGGTGCCGCGCTCGATGCGGTCGAAATCAGCCGCCAGCGAGAGGATACGCTCCCGCATCTGAAGGTATTGGCGATCAAGTAACACGTTGGCATTGAGCATGATGCTCCGATTGTACCCGCTGGCAGGCCGGAAGCGCAGGGCGCCGCCGGCAGCGGACACGTCATGTCAGTTATCGCCACTGTGCGTGACAATCCGGCTTTAGATCAGGACAATTCATGCATGTCCGAAATTTCCCTGCCCCCGCTGATGGTCTGCTCCGACGGCACCAGGGTTGAATCAACCACGGTATGGCGCGAGAAGCGCCGGCCGGAACTGCTGGAGCTGTTCCGCACCCATGTGTACGGCCGTGCCCCCGTTGGCCGGCCGGACCAGATGCGCTTTGAACTGGAGAAAACCGATCCCAGGGCGATGGACGGACGGGCGACACTCAAGCTCGTGCGCATCCACTACACGGGGCCCGGCGGCAATGGGTCGATCGGGGTGGTGCTTTTCATCCCCAATGAGCGCTCGGGGCCGGCGCCGACGTTTGTGCTGGGGTGCAACCGCGGCCGCGAGCATATGGATCCCACGCGCGCTGTCCGCAGCGAGTTCTGGCCGGCGGAGATGATTGTGGAGCGGGGCTTCGCCGCCGCCGCGTTCCACTTCGCCGATGTCGATCCAGATGAGCATGATGGGTTTCGCAATGGCGTGCATGGCATCTTCGACCGCGCCAGCCAGGAGCGTCCCGGCGATGCCTGGGGCACGATCAGCGCCTGGGCCTGGGGTTTCAGCCGGGTGATGGACTACCTGGAGAGCGATGGCGATATCGACCGCACGCGGGTGGCGATCGTCGGCCATTCACGCGGCGGCAAGACCGCCCTCTGGGCCGGGGCGCAGGATGAACGCTTCGCCATGGTCGTCAGCAACAACTCCGGCTGCACCGGTGCTGCCATCGCCCGCGGCAAGCGGGGGGAGAGCATCGCGCAGATCAACGGCCGGTTCCCCCACTGGTTCTGCACCAACTACAGGAACTACAACGGCCGCGAGAATGATCTGCCGGTGGATCAGCACATGCTGATCGCGCTGATCGCACCGCGGCTGGCGTATGTCACCAGCGCGACCGAGGATGACTGGGCCGATCCGGCTGCCGAGTGGCGGGGGGCACTGGCCGCCAGCCCGGCGTGGGAGGTCTTCGGCCACCGCGGCCTTACCGGCCAGGTCATGCCGCCTCCTGACACTCCGCTGCACGAGGGCAGTATCGGCTACCATCTCCGCACCGGGGAGCACAGCCTGGCCGAGTATGACTGGGCTCAGTTGCTTACCTTCGCCCGACGGCACCTGTAGCCCCGGGCCCGCGCCCCGCAGGGGCAGGCCCGGGGCCAGGCGGCGGTGATCCGCTTACCAGCGCTTGGCCTGGCTGGCGACTTTCATGGGCAGGCCGAACAGGTCGATGAAGCCACGGGCGGCGGTGACATCGTAGCCCTGCATGCTGAAGCTGGCGAGCTGCGGATCGTAGAGGCTGTGCGGCGACTGCGCCCCCACGTGCATCGCCCGGCCCTTGTACAGCCGCACCTTGGCCGTGCCGGTGACGGTGGCGTTGGTGTGATCGATGAACGCCTGGAGGGCTTCGCGCAGGGGGTGGAACCACTGGCCGTAGTAGACCAGCTCGGCGTAGCGCTGGGCCACCTGAAGCTTGTAGTGCAGGGTGTCGCGCTCGATGCAGATCTGCTCCAGGGCCTTGTGGGCTTCATAGAGGATCGTGCCGCCGGGGGTCTCGTAGACGCCGCGGCTCTTCATGCCAACCAGGCGGTTCTCGGCCAGCACCGTCACGCCGACACCATGCCGGCCGCCGATCTCGTTGAGCGTGGCGATCAGCTCATGCCCGGCCAGTTTTTTCCCGTTCACCGCCACCGGGTTGCCCGCCTCAAAGTCGATGCTGACGATCTCGGCCTGGTCCGGCGCCTTCTCCGGCGGCACGGTCATCGTCAGGCAGGCTTCCCAGTTCGGCTCGGCATCGGGATGCTCGATTTCCGCGCCCTCGTGGCTGATGTGCCAGAGGTTGCGGTCCTGGCTGTAAATCTTCTTCTTGCTGACCGGGATGGGCACGCCTTTCTTCTCGGCGTACTCGATCGCGCTCTCGCGGTCGCGCAGCTCGAAGCTCGTATCCTTCCAGGGGGCGATGATCTTCAGGTCAGGGGCCAGGGCCATGTAGGTCAGCTCGAAGCGGACCTGGTCGTTGCCCTTGCCGGTGGCGCCGTGGCCAACCGCATCCGCGCCGGTCTGGCGGGCGACTTCCACCTGCTTGGCGGCGATCAGCGGGCGGGCGATGCTGGTACCCAGCAGGTAGTCCTGCTCGTAGATCGCGTGCGCCCGCAGCATGGGGTAGCAGTACTGCTCGGCAAATTCCTGCCGCAGGTCCATCACGACCACTTCATCGGCCCCGCTCTTGCGGGCCTTGTCCTCGATGCCGGCCAGTTCGGATCCCTGCCCCAACTCGGCCGCGAACGCCACCAGCTTCACGCCGGGATAGCGCTCCTTGAGCCAGGGGAGGATGACGGAGGTGTCCAGCCCGCCTGAATAGGCGAGCACGATTTTCTTCGGGGCATCAGTCTGGGGCATCTTGGGCTCCGGCGGTCAGGTTCGTTCGGGTAATCGAAAGCGCGAAAGTATAGGGGCGGGGGGCGGCGAGACAAGGAGGCGGGGCGGTGGGGAGACGGCGGGGGTGGGTTAGCCGGCTGCCGCGGGGTCGGCGCCCGCCCAGGCGAGGGCCTGCTGTCGGTCCGCGAACGAGCGGAACAGGATGGCCTTGCCGTTGCGAAAGGTGAAGGCATCGCCGATGTGCCCCTCGCGCCAGTCCGTCTCATCCTTGAGTCTCACCCGCACGTGAACGAAGACGATCACCCGGTCGCCGACGATGATGAATCGCTCAGGGTAACAGCCGCCCTCAGCCCACATTTCGCGGCTGCGGATGCAGTGCTCGGTCACCTCCGCCAGCCCCTGAAACCGCCGGCCCTCGGGCGACTCGGCGAACTCGATGCGCTCAATCTGCGGGTCCAGGATCGCCGTGAAGCCCGGAATGTCGCCGCGGTTCAGCGCGGCATAGGCCTCCCTGACCGCTACAGTCTCAGCCGACGACGACGCTGTTGCTTCGTTCATGCTCCCTCCGGTATTCGATCAAGCCGCACAGCGGGCGTGCTGCGGTGGGGTGGCAGCACGGAACGCCGTTCCCTGGCCGGGGCCGCGCCGATGACCATGGACCTGGAGTAGACGCTCCGCAGCCGCGGTCCAGTGCGGCGGCGGGTTATTCGCTGCCTTTGTCGCGCGACGAACGCGCGGGCGCATCAGATGCGCCGGACTTCTCGTGACTCCGTGTGAGGCGAAGCTTCAAGATAACCGCCGCTTCCTCGGCCGTCCGGAAGTGGCCCTTCTCAATATCGCTCGCCGTCTCGTTGAGTATCGATGCGAACCCACGCAAAGCGTCCATGTTCTGACGGATCAACTCGGGCTTGGACTTGACCGACGGCACTAACGCCGACAACGGGATCTTCCATTCGCCATCCACTCGTCGCAGTTCGATCGATTTACTCGAGCCGGGATCGGAAACATGCGCAATGTCTCCCTCGATCTTCTCCTCGGCATTGACCAGCCCGGGGAGCGCATCCAGCGGTAACGCGGCCTTCTCCACATTCAAGTTGTACTTCGCCGTCTCCTCCTGGCCGAACGCCTTGGTCGCGGCTCTTCGGAAAGCAGCAGATGCCGCGACCAGGTTGCTCAGTGTGTCGAGCACCTGTTGTTCCAACTCCCCATCCGCTCGAACCGCGGATCGATACACCGCGGGGTCGGGGTCGTGCGTTGCCTTGACGAGCGCTTCCATAACCTGCATGGGCGTGCGCGAGGGCAACGTGGCGGCCGGGTCAGTGGCAGCAACCTGCCCGACTGCAAGTATGATGACCGACAACCAGGAGCCGAAGAGACGTCTGGCCACAATGCCTCCCACCGGCATCGCCGGCAGCTAACAGCTGACATTCACTGGCCGGCCCGGCACCGACCACGTTTCCGAATCAACAAGAACCGCTCCGCGGGGCCGGTCCATTCCAGCGGGTGGTTATCCACCGCCGAATACGTTCGGCGCTCGCCGCAGAAAGTCCGGGACGATGAACAACATCGGCAGCGCGGGAATGACGGCGGCGACTCGCCAACCGATCGGACCACGGACCAACGGTACCGCGAAACAAGCAAGCGCGAGCACTCGGCAAATCATCGCAGTAACGAGCGTCCCTGCATAGCTGTCTTGGGCCATTGTGACGTTCGAGCCAGCAAAGGCAATCAGCATGAGCAGCACGCCCAGCGAAACGAAAGAGAGGTTGCTCGGTCGAATAGGCACGATGGATAACGAACAGCAAAAGGTGACGTAGATCGAGTTCACGGCTCATCCTGGCTTTGTGCGGCCGTGGAGTGCAGCGGTCGTGGAGCGGACTTGCGCGGCGGCCCCGAGGACGCAGCGTCGCCTTCAGATGCCAGGCGCTGGGCCGTCAGACGCTGCCACGGCTCGCAGATGGGCGTCAGCCGCCCATCTGATCGCCCGCGCCGTCACCCCCTCACCTTGTCGCCTTGTCACAGACCCGCCTTCCACTGCTCATGGATCTGCCGCTGCATTGCCTCGAGGACGCGGGCATTGCCGAGGGTGTCGGCTTCGGGGACAGTGAAGGGTTTATCTTCGAGGATGGCGGCGGCGAAGTCATCGGCCTCCAGGCCGTACAAATCGCCGGGGGCATCGATCTCGAAGGTGCGGTGCGGGACCAAACCGGGGCGGGCGACCTCAGCACCCGGGGCGTCCATCTTCGGCGGAATACCGTGCGAAACCGTGAACTTCGCCCCGCTGGCCGGCGGCTTCCAGGGGACGGGGATCGAGATGTACCCCTCTTCGCCGAGCAGGTAGGCGGTGTTGTCGGCCTGGGCGCTCATGCCGCAGCTCATGCTGGCGAGGATACCGGAGGGAAACTGCATCGAGCCGACGACCAGATCATCCACGCCGGTGGGGTGGCGGTGGCCGATGGCAAGGATGGTCTGCGGCTCTTCGCCGGCGAACATCCGCGCGAAGTCGATGCAGTAGCACCCGACATCCAGCAGGATGCCACCGCCCAGGGCCGGATCGAAGCGGACATTGCCCTCGATCTTGCGCGTGCGGTAGCAGAAGCTGGTGCGGATGATCCGCAGCGCGCCGATCTCGCCGCGCTGGATCGTCTCATGCACCGCGCGGGTGAGGGGATGGCTGCGATACATGAATGCCTCCATCACCCGCCGGCCGGCCTGGCGGGCGGCCTCGAACATCTTTTGCGCCTCGGCGACGTTCAGGGCAAACGGCTTTTCGCACAGCACGTGCTTGCCCGCCTGCAAAGCGCGGATCGTCCACGGACAGTGCAGGCTGTTGGGCAGGGAGATGTAGACCGCATCCACATCCGGGTCATCCAGCACGCGCTCGTAGGCATCATAGGCGCGGGGGATGCCATACTGCGCGGCGAATGCCTCGGCCGACGCCTGCCGGCGGGAACCCACCGCCACCAGTTCGCACCGCCGCGAGGTGGCTACCCCCCGGCAAAGCTGGTTGGCGATGTTGCCCGTCCCAAGAATGCCAAAACGCAGCCGCTGGCTCATGAGATCCTCTTTCTCCGGCGCTGAACCATTCGATCGAACCACGCGCATACCGCCTGACACAGAGCAAAGCGCAGGCCAATCCGCCTGTTCTTCGGCTGTGTCTCCGTGGCCAGTCAGCCTTGTGATGCCTTCAGCGCCTGATCCAGGTCGGCGATGATGTCCTGCACATCCTCAAGGCCGATGCTCAGGCGGATGTACTCGGGGGTGACGCCGGTCTGGATCTGCTCTTCAGCGCTGAGCTGGCTGTGGGTGGTGCTGGCGGGGTGGATCACCAGGCTCTTGGCATCGCCGATGTTGGCCAGGTGGCTCAGCAGCTTCACGCTGTTGATGAACTTGATGCCCGCTTCGCGGCCTCCCTTGATGCCAAAGCCCATGATGGCGCCAGCGCCATGGGGCAGATACTTCTGCACATTGGCGTAGTTCTTGTGATTCTCCAGGCCGGGGTAGTTCACCCATTCGACATTCGGATGCTTACTGAGCCACTGTGCAACCGCCATGGCGTTCTCGCAGTGGCGCGGCAGGCGCAGGTGGAGCGTTTCCAGCCCCTGCAGGAAGAGGAACGCGGCAAACGGCGACATCGCCGCGCCGGTATCCCGCAGCCAGTGGGTGCGCATGTGAATGATGTAGGCAATGTTGCCGATGGGCCGCAGCGCCTCTTCAAAGACCATGCCGTGGTAGCTGGGGGCGGGGGCGCAGAACTCGGGCCACTTGCCCGGGTTTTCGGCCCACTTGAAGTTGGCGCTGTCCACCACCGCACCGCCGATATGGGTGCCGTGGCCGCCGATGAACTTGGTGGTGGAGTAGACGACGATGTCCACCCCATGCTCGATCGGCCGCAGCAGGGCGGGGGTCATGACGGTGTTGTCGCAGATCGCCGGCAGGCCGTGCTTGTGGGCGATGTCGGTGATCTTGCGGAAGTCGGGCACATCGTTCTTCGGGTTGCCGATGCTCTCGAAGAAGACACAACGCGTATTGGCATCCACCAGCTTCTCGATCTCCTCCGGCTTGTCCGGGTCGAAGAAGCGCACCTCAATGCCGAGGTTCTTGAAAGTCTGGGTGAAGAGCGTCCACGTGCCGCCATAGAGGCTGGTGGCACTGATGAAGTTCTGTCCCGCGTGGCAGATGGTGCAGATGGCGGCGGTGATGGCCGCCATCCCCGACGCGAACGCCAGGCCCGCGGCCCCGCCGTCCAGGGCGGCGAGCCTTTTCTCCAGCACATCCGTGGTCGGGTTCATCAGCCGGGTGTAGATGTTCCCGAACTCCTTGAGGCCGAAGAGATTGGCCGCGTGGTCGGTGTCGTTGAAGACGTAACTGGTGGTGGAATAAATCGGCACCGCGCGGGAATTGGTCGTCGGGTCAACCGACTGTCCGGCGTGCAGGGCGAGGGTGGCAAGGCGATAGCTGGTCTCTTCGGCCATGATGATTCTCCTTCATTGACTCAATCCGGCACTCTACCCAACGCCCCGCAGACGGCAAGAGCGGCCCGGGGGCACGCAAAAGGGCAGGATGCGAGAGGTTCAGAGCTGTTCAAAAATACGGGCAAGGCTCGCCAGCATCCATGCGCTGGCGCCTGGCGCGCACTGGCTGTCCCCGGCGGGCATGCCGCACCGCCAGACGAGGCGCATCAGCCATGCGCTGCCAGCCAAGGTCACATTCACCGGGATGGATCAGGTTCAGGGGGACATATCACATCGACATGCGTGGATCGGTTGACGGGGGCAAAAACACATGCTGCGCACGGAATCAGCACAGCGGAAGGCACACACCCCAATCATAGCACAGCTCGCCGGCGCGTCAAATAAAAAGTTAGAATTTTGTTCGGCTTTTTCGCGCCCGGGCGGGAAGGCTCAACTTTCTGCCGCCCTGGGTCCGATAAGTCTTCTGGGAGACTCGATCGATTGCGCCCAGTTATGACCAACGCACCCGCTGACCCCGATCAACGCTTCATCCTGCCCGATGCAGCGCCTTACCTGGCCAACCTGGCCGCCCTCTGGTCTGTTGACCCGGACCTGGCGGGGCGCATCGAGGCGGTCGAGGACAGCGCCTGCTACACCACCGAGCCATCCCGGTCCGGCGAGCCAACGCTCGCCCTCACCACCGCCGCCGGGCGCAAGGTCTACCTGCACAGCCGCTATCAGCCGCTGGATGAAGCCCGCCGGCAGGTGGAATCGGTCGATTTCCGCAAGGCGTTCTTCTACTACGTGCACGGCTTTGGCCTGGGCTACCTGGCCGAGCAGGCTTTCGATAAAGCCCAGCCGGATGCGGTGCTGTGCATCTTTGAGCCCGATCTGGCGCTGCTCAAGACCGCCTTCTTCGCACGCGACTACAGCCGGCTGATCGCAAGCCGGCGGGTGCTTTTCCTGACCCGGCCCGACAAGGCCGAGCTGTTTAACCGCCTTGCCCCGCACATCGCCATGCTGACCGACGGCAGCACCACCATCGAGCACGCCCCCAGCGTGCAGTTGCACGGTGAATTCCACCAGGCGATGAAGACCTGGGCCGAGGAGTTCAACACCTATACCGCCACCAACATCAGCACCCTGGTCATCAACGGCCGCCGCACGGCCGAGAACATTGCCCGCAATCTCGGGTGGTATGCCGCTACGCCGTGTCTGTCGAAGCTCAGGGATCGCCATCGCGGGATGCCGGCCATCATCGTCTCCGCCGGGCCCTCCCTGCGCAAGAACAAGCACCTGCTGAAAGAGGCCCAGGGCCGCGCCATCATCATCGCGGTGCAGACCACGCTCCAGCCGCTGCTGGAGATGGGCATTGAGCCGCACTATGTGACCAGCCTCGACTACCACGACATCTGCACGCGCTTCTTTGAGAAACTGCCCGCCACGCTGCGGACCCACCTGGTGGTCGAGCCCAAGGCATCGCCGGCAATCTTCGGCATGTTCCCCGGCCCGATTTCGGTGCTGGGCAACGACTTTGCCGAGAAGCTGACGCGCGAGGCGCAGCTTGGCCGGGCCGGCCTGACCGCCGGCGCAACCGTTGCCCACCTGGCGTTCTATCTCGCTGAGTATCTGGGCTGCGACCCCATCCTCTTCGTCGGCCAGGACCTGGGCTTCAGCGACGGCCTGTGCTACACGCCCGGCACCAGCTACGAAGATGTCTGGGGGCCGGAACTGGGCCGTTTCTGCACCATTGAGATGAAGCAGTGGGAGCAGATCGTCCGCGACCGGCAGATCCTGCGGAAAATCCCGGATTGCCAGGGCCGGTCGATGTACACCGAGCAGCGCCTGTTCACCTACCTTCAGCAGTTTGAGCGCGACTTCGCCCGCACCAGCCGCACCGTCATCGACTGCACCGAAGGCGGTGCGCTCATGCGCGGGACGCAGATCATGCCCCTGCGCCAGGCGCTGGACCAGCACTGCACCGCGCCCGTGCCCGCGCCCGATGCCGGCCACAATCCCCTGCGCTGGGAGCGCCTGGACAGCGTGCTGGCCAGCCTGCACAACCGCCTGCGTGAATCGCGCCAGATCGAGGACATCTCGCGGCAGACCCTGCCGCTGCTTCAGGAGGTCCACGATCACCTGTCCGACCAGAAGCGCGTGAACCGTGCCATCGCCAAAATTGATGCCCTGCGCACCCGCATGAACGAGCTGGGGCCGTGCTATGACCTGGTGACACAGCTCACGCAGAAAAGCGAGATCGAGCGCTTCAAGCGCGATCGCGCGATCGAGGCCGAGAAGATCAGCGGCATCGAGAAGCAGCGCCGGCAAGTGCAGCGCGACATCGACAACGTCCGCAGCATCGCCGAGGCGGCGGCGGATTTTCAGCAGTTGATGAGCGATGTGATCGAGCGCCTGGAGAACCAGTCTGCCCATCATCGCATGAAGGGAGCGGCATGAACGCCATCGTCACGATCCTGTCCATGCTGCACGAAGGCCCTGATATTCACAGCGCCACCCGCCTGTTTCGCGGCCGGCCGGTATTGGGCTGGACCCTCGAACGCCTGCGCCAGTGCCGCAACCGCGCTGAGCTGCTGGTGCTCTGCTGGGATGATCAGCTTCAGGCCGCCGAGGCGGTTGCCCAGGAGGCCGCCGCCCAGGTCATCACGCGCGGCGCGCGCCATGCGGTGCCGCCGCTGGATGTGATCAGTGCATCGCGCAAGTGGTCCGATGGCTGGCGCGGCGGGCCGTTTGGCACCTGCGCCTTCGATGCGGGCTTTTTCGCACCGTTTATCGAGGAGATCGTTCACGACTGGGCCGCCCCGGCCGCCATCCTGGTCGATCCCGCATCAGCGCTGGTCGATCCCGAGCTGATTGATGAGCTGGTGGTGCACGCGAAACAGCGGGAAGCCGCCGAGATCGTCTTCACCCAGGCAGCGCCGGGCCTGGCCGGCGTGCTGCTGCGCAGCACGCTGATCGAGCGTCTGGCCCAGGCGCAGCTCCATGCCGGGCGGCTGCTGCATTACATGCCGGACCAGCCGATCCCCGATCCGATCGCCGGCCACGGCTGCTGCAATGTCCCCACCCGCGTTGCCCGCACGCGCGCCAGCTTCCTGGTCAACTCCGACCGGCAGATTGAGCGCCTCGGCCAGGCAACCGAAGACCTGAACGGCCAACTGATCGACACCGAGGCGGAGGAGCTGGTGCGGCGGATGGAATCCCTGTCCCAGCCCGATGCACTGCCGCGCGAGGTGGTGCTTGAACTGACCGCGCGCCGCATCAGCCGGCCGATCTTCTCGCCGTTGTCGCAGCACACGGTCGAGCGGGCCGACTTCACGCTCGACCAGGCCGAGAAGCTGTTTGCCGAACTGGGCCGCTGCGATGACCTGCGTCTCACGCTGGCGGGGATCGGCGATCCGCTGCTGCACCCGCAGGCGATCGAGATCATCCGCCTGGCCAGGGCGCGCGGCGTGCACGCGATCCACGTCGAGACCGATCTCCTCGAACTGGACTCCGCGCGCCTCGGCCAGCTCGCGGAGGCAGGGATCGACATCGTGAGCATCCACCTGCCCGCGCTTTCGCAGCCGACTTACGAGGCGGTGATGGGGGTGCCGCGGTTTGTCGAGGCGATCAACAACCTGACTGCCCTCATCGCCGCCCGCCAGCAGGGCGGCTCAGCGCTGCCGCTGCTGGTGCCGATCTTCACCAAGTGCCAAGTGAACTTCGCGGAGATGGAGGCGTGGTACGACAACTGGCTGCGGATGCTCGGCAGCGCGGTCATCGCCGGCCCCAGCGATTTCGCCGGCCAGCTCGTGCAGGTCGGCGTGGCCGATATGACGCCGACCGTCCGCCGGCCGTGCCAGCGGCTCGAACAGCGCCTGATGATCCTGAGCGACGGCCGGATTGTCTCCTGCGAAAACGACTTCCAGGGTCGCCAGTGCCTGGGCCGAATCGACGAAAGCAGCGTGGCAGAGATCTGGGCGGGCGCATTTGGCGATTTGCGCAACACGCATCGCCAGGGTGTCTTCCCCCAACACCCGCTCTGCCGGGCATGCACGGACTGGCACCGGCCATAAACGCCTGGCATACAGCGGCGAAGCAGGCGTGAAGACGATCGGCTGGGCCATCTCCCGTTGAATCAAGGCGTCTCGAACAGAAACAACACCAATAAAAGCATCTCGAACGGAAACGCAGTAAACCATGAAGGCGCTCGCTGTCATCCTCGCCCGGGCCGGAAGCCAGGGACTGAAAAACAAGCACCTGCTCGACCTGCTCGGGCGGCCGGTGATTTCGTACACCTTCGACCATGCCCGCCGCGCCCGGCGCATCACGCATACAGTGGTCAGCACGGACTGCCCGCAGATCCGCGCCCTGGCACAGTCGGCCGGCTTTGCCATCGTCAATCGCCCGCCGCGGCTCGCCACGGCCGATGCATCGGTGCAGGATGCGATGCTGCATGCGCTGCACACCGTTGAGCAGCAGGACGGTTCGCATTTTGATGCCCTGGTCGTTCTCTACGGCAACGTGCCCGTGCGCGGTGAGGGGGTCATCGACCGCGCGCTGGCGCTGCTGGAGCGCACCGGCTGCGACTCGGCACGGTCCTTCTGCCCGGTGGGCAAGTGGCACCCGGCCTGGATGAACAGGCTGAATGGCGATTTTGTCGAACCGCTGCAAAGCGGCTCGATCCACCGGCGTCAGGATCTGAGCGAGCTGTTCTTGCACGATGGGGCGGTGGTGGCGGTGTCACGCAGCAGCATGCTGCGCGGCGAGCAGTTCCCGTCCGATCCGCACGCCTTCTTCGGCATCGACCGTCGCGGCATCCGCACCGAGATGGGCGAGACGGTCGAGATCGACCATCAGCGCGACCTCTACTGGGCCGAGGCGGTCCTGCGTGATCGCCAGCACCTGGCGGCCGATGCGGCGTAGGCGCTTCGGGTCTCGGCGTGGCGCATGGCCAGCACACGGAAAGGAGAGCCCACCAGACATCCCAGGTTGTGCCCTGGCGGGCGCTGCGCCCAGAAATGAAGGAGTAAGCATGATGCAACGCAATCCATCCAGCCCTGATCCCATGCCGCCTTCTCGCTGGCTCGATCATGCAAACAGCCCGCTGATCATCGCCGAGATCGGCGTGAATCACGATGGCTCACTGGCCCGGGCGAAGGAACTGGTGGACATTGCCGCCGACTGCGGGGCGGATGCGGTAAAGCTCCAGATCTTCTCGGCCAGCACCCTGATGAACGGCCAGGCGCGATTCGCCCAATACCAGCAGCAACACTGCGACGATGCCGATCCGGCGGCGATGCTGCGGCGCTATGAGCTGCGTCCGCTGGAAGTGGCAGTGCTGGTGGAACACATTCGCGCGCGCGGACTGCTGCCGCTGGCCACACCGTTCTCACCGGATGATGTCCAGATCATCAGCAAGCTTGATCTGCCGGCGGTGAAGATCGCCTCGCCTGACCTGGTCAACCGCCCGCTGCTGATGGCGGTAGCGCAGCTCAGGCGACCGATGCTCATCTCCACCGGTGCGGCGGCGATGGGGGAGGTGGAGATGGCGGTGAGCTGGCTGCGCGAGTGGGATAGCACCTTCACCCTGCTGCACTGCATCAGCAGCTATCCCGCGCCGGCCGATCAGTTGCATCTGTCATGGATCCGCGAGCTGGCGGCGACGTTCGGTGTGCCGGTAGGGTACAGCGACCATTCAACCCAGACCCTCACCGGCGCGCTGGCGGTGGCGGCGGGGGCTACGGTGCTGGAGCGGCACCTGACCTGGGACAAGGCTGCACCCGGCCCCGATCATGCCGCCAGTTCTGATCCCGGCGAGTTTGCCGAGTATGTGAAGCTGGCACGGCAGGCGGCGGCGATGTGCGGACGCGGCCCCAAGCGCATCCTCGATATCGAGCGGGATGTGCGTCAGGTGAGCCGTCAGAGCCTGGTCCTCCGCCGCGATGTCGCCCCCGGCGAGCGCCTCGCCGAGCAGCACCTGACTGTGCAGCGCCCCGGCACCGGCATTCCCGCTGCCGCCATCGAGTTGGCGCTCGGCCGGCGCGTGCGCAGGCCGCTCAGCAGCGGCGTGATGCTCCAGTGGGATATGCTCGACCCGGCGGCGTAAGCCCAGCGCTTGCGCCGGCCGCATGCGGTATGGCGGGCAGCGCTGCCATCAACCGGAACCCACCGCTTGGCCATGGCAAAGCACAACATCTGTTTTATCACCGGCACCCGCGCTGAGTTCGGCCTGATGCGGCCTGTGCTGGAGGCGATCCGGGGGCACCGGAAGCTGCGGCTTCAGCTCATCGTCACCGGCATGCACCTGCACGCCGCCCATGGGCGCAGTATTCAGACCATCCGGCGGGAAGGGTGGACCATTGACGCGGTCGTGCCCTGGAAGGCCGCCGGGGATGATCCGGTGGCCGTGGCCGAGCGTACCGGGCAGGCGATGGCGGCAATCGCGCGGGCGATCGGAAAGCTCGGCAGCGATGTCGTGCTGGTGGTGGGCGACCGGGTGGAGGCATTCGCCGCCGCTGGGGCCGGACATGTGGCCGGCAAGGTTGTCGCTCACGTTCACGGCGGGGATCGGGCGCTGGGGCAGATCGATGATTCGCTGCGCCATGCCATCACCAAGCTGGCGCATGTGCATTTTCCCGCCACCCGCCGCAGTGCTGCGCGCATCCGCAGGCTGGGGGAGGACCCGTGGCGCATCATCACCGCCGGCTCGCCGGGGCTGGATGGCATTGAGCGCCTGGCCGCACCGGCTGAAGAACTGGCCGCGGCGTTTCCGCAACTGGCGCTGCGGCGGTATGCGCTGCTGGTGCTGCATCCGGCCGACAGCAATGAGGCGCTGGAGCGCAAGCGGGCGCTGATGGTCCTGAAAGCGACACTCGCCGCCGGGGTGGAGCGCGTGGTGATTGTCTATCCCAACAATGATCCCGGCGCGGGCGGCATTCTCCGCGCCTGGGAGGCGGTGCGCGATGCCCGCGTGATCCGCCAGCGCGATGTGCCGCGTTATCTGTTTCTTGCCCTGATGCGAGAGTCTGCGCTGATGGTGGGCAACAGCTCGGCCGGGATCATCGAGGCCGCCAGCTTTGGGACCCCGGTGGTCGATATCGGCCCCCGCCAGCTTGGCCGCGAGCGCAGCGGCAACGTGGTTCACGTGGAGTACGATCCGGCCGTCCTCACCGATGCGGTGGCCAGGATCTGGCAAAACGGCCGGCCGCGACGATTTACCGGGCGCAATGTGTATGGTGGCGGGGCGGCCGGGCAGGTCATCGCCGATCACCTGGCCGCGCTGGACCTGACCGCTACCCTCCGCCGCAAGATCATCACCTATTGATGCGCTGCCCGATCGGGCCGATGTGGGGAAAATCAGCCATGGGGAATAATCAACCCTGGTCGGTTGCTTTCTGAGATGGGTGGAAAATGCCCGGCAATTTCTAACCGCCTGGCTGCTTACCCAACCTACGATTAAGTGATAAAGGATAAGCCTGGCGCATGGTGCGCCGTTTGTATGAGGTTTCTGGAGGACCCAAGACGGTATGAGCAAGTTTTACAATAATGTCCGCACCGCGATGCTCCTGGGGGCGCTGACGGCTCTGATCCTGTGGATTGGACAGCTCCTGGGCGGTTCTCAGGGGGTGATCGTCGCGCTCATCTTCGCGGGCATCATGAACTTCGTGAGCTATTTCTTCAGCGACAAGATCGCCCTGGCCATGATGCGCGCCCAGGAGGTGGGGCCGGGGCATGAACTGTATGAGATGGTCAAGCGGCTGGCCGAACGGGCCGAGCTGCCCATGCCGCGGGTCTATATCAGCCCGCAGGCCGCGCCCAACGCCTTTGCCACCGGGCGCAATCCGAAGCACGCGGCGGTTTGCGCCACCGCCGGACTGCTGCAGATGCTCGACTCCAACGAGGTGGCGGGGGTGATGGCGCATGAACTGGCGCATGTGAAGCACCGCGACACGCTCATCCAGGCGGTGGCGGCAACCATCGGCGGGGCGATCAGTGCGCTGGGATACATGTTCTGGTTTGGCGACCGGCGCGATGTGCACCCGCTGGCGGGGCTGCTGGTCCTGATTGTCGGCCCGCTGGCGGCGGGGCTGATCCAGGCCGCCATCTCGCGCAGCCGCGAGTTCAACGCCGACACCGCGGGCGGCGAGATCTGTGGCAATCCGATGTACCTGGCCACCGCGCTGGAGAAGATCCATATCGGGGCTTCGCGCATTCCGATGAACATCAACCCCTCGTTTAACAGCCTGTTCATCGCCGAACCGCTCAACCCGATGCGGAGCGTGGCCAATCTCTTCTCCACCCATCCGCCGCTCGAACAGCGCCTGCAAAACCTGATCGGCGCCACCACCACCGGGCTGCGGTGGTAAGGGTGAATGAACGCAGAATCTCAAGACGTGTGTGCCCCACGGCCAGCTTGTCCGGCCGTGGGGCTTTTTTTGTGGCATGCTCCTTTGACCCTGGGGGGGGAGCCGCGTTCGGCTCGCTGCCGGTGCGGTCTTTCCCCTATACTGGGCGACATTCTTCACCCCGGGCCGTTGATCCGGCGCGGGATGTGCGGCATCGCGATCATCTTCAACAGGAGCAAGCCAGGTGGCGAAACGATCAGCAGCGAAGGGCAAGTCTCCGCGTGCGAAAAAGCAGGCAACGCAGCAACCGGCCGAGCGGCCGCAGCGCATCCTGGTGATCGGGGCCCATCCCGATGACTGCGAGATCAAGTGCGGCGGCACCGCGGCCCTGTGGGCGGCGGCAGGCCACCAGGTATGCTTTGTCTCGGCCACCAATGGCGGCACCGGACACCACGAGATCGGCGGGATTGAACTGGTCCGCCGCCGTCTTCAGGAAGCGCGGGCCGCGGCCAGGGTGCTCGGGGTTGAATCGCTGGTGATGGACCACACCAATGGCGAGCTGGAGCCAACGCTCCACTATCGCCGGGCCTTCATCAAGTTGATCCGCGAGTACCAGCCCGACCTGATTCTCACCCATCGACCCAACGACTATCACCCCGACCACCGCTACACCTCCCAGCTCGTGCAGGATGCTTCCTACGTCATCACGGTGCCCAACAACGTGCCGACAGTAGAGGCGCTGCGCAGCGCGCCGGTCATCATGTATCTGTCGGACAATTTCCAGAAGCCCATTCCCTTTGAGCCGGACATCGTGGTGGGGATCGACTCGGTGCTGGAGAAAAAGGTGGATGCGATGCACTGCCACACATCCCAGATGTACGAGTGGCTGCCGTGGAACCAGCGGCGTGAGGATGAGGTGCCGGCGGATGAAGCGGGCCGGCGGGCGTGGATGCGGCAACAGCGCATCAAGGCCAACGCCCAGATCGCCCAGCGCTATCGCAGCAAGCTGGTTGCGCTGTATGGCCGCCAGCGCGGCGGACGGTTCAAATACGCCGAGGCGTTCGAGGTATGCGAATATGGCAGCCCCCTGACAGAGCAAAAGCGGCGGGCGCTGTTCCCGTTTGTTGGCTGACCGGCCCCACGCGGGGCCGCGCGGGCGTGGAGCAGTCCGTGGGAGGGAGGCCGTGATCGCCTCCAGGCCGCCTGCCACAATGACAACCGGCGGATAGGCCGGCAGACCGAACCTGCCACCGTGACAGTTTGCAGGAAATGGCGGCAGCGGCGGTGCTATTTCGTAAAACGCTGTCAAAGCGAAGGTTACGGAAGATCAGCTTGTTGCCTTCGCTCGGTACACCCTTTGATATAGGCCTGTCGCGTCCCGCCCGGGCGGGACATCAACAGCAATCGTCTATTTGTCGCACGATTCAATAAAGGAGACCATACATGGCCGCGAAGATGCTCGCCTTCGATATTGAGGCACGCAAAAGCCTGCTCGAGGGCGCTTCCAAGCTTGCCCGCGCTGTCAAGGTGACGCTTGGCCCGCGGGGCCGCAATGCCGTCATCGACAAGGGATGGGGCGCACCGACGATCACCAAGGATGGCGTGACCGTCGCCGAGGAAGTCGAGCTGTCCAACAAGTATGAGAACATCGGCGCCAAGCTGGTGAAGGAGGCCGCCAGCAAGACCAGTGATGTGGCGGGCGACGGCACCACCACCGCGACGGTCCTGGCCGAGGCCATTTTCAGGGAAGGGTTCCGCGCCCTCAGCAGCGGCACCGACGCGATGGCCATGGCCCGCGGCATCCGCAAGGCGGTGGATGCGGTGGTCAAGAGCATCGAGAAGCAGGCCCGCAAGATCAGTCTCGACAAGAAGGACGACATTGCCAATGTGGCCGCCATCAGCGCCAACAACGACCGCGCGATCGGCGCCATCATGGCCGATGCGTTTGACCGCGTGGGCAAGGATGGGGTGATCACCGTTGAGGAGGGCAAGGGGCTGGAGACTTACGTCGATGTGGTCGAGGGGATGCAGTTCGACCGCGGCTATCTCTCCCCCAACTTCATCACTGATGCCGATGAGATGGTGGCCGAGCTGGAGAAGGCGTATGTGCTGGTCTTCGAGGACAAGATCAGCTCGGCGACCAAGCTGGTTCCGTTGCTTGAGCAGGTGAGCAAGGCCGGCCGTCCGCTGCTGATCATCGCCGAGAATGTGGAAGGTGAGGCCCTCAGCACGCTGGTCGTCAACAAGCTGCGCGGCGTGCTGAATGTCTGCGCGGTCAAGGCGCCCGGTTACGGCGATCGCCGCAAGGCGATGCTGGAAGACATCGCGGTGCTGACCGGCGGCCGGGCGATCATGAAGGACCTGGGCATCGAGCTGGACAAGGTCGAGATCACCGACCTGGGCCAGGCCAAGGTCGTCCGCATCGACAACGACAATACCACGATCATCGAAGGCGCCGGCGACAGTGCGGCCATCCAGGGCCGCATCGAGCAGATCCGCCGGGAAATCAGCGTTACCACCAGCGATTACGACCGTGAGAAGCTGCAGGAGCGGCTGGCCAAGCTGGCCGGCGGCGTTGCCCAGATCAATGTCGGGGCGGCCACTGAGGCGGAGCTGAAGGAGAAGAAGGCCCGCATCGAGGATGCCCTGCACGCGACCCGGGCGGCGATCGAAGAGGGTGTGGTTGCCGGTGGCGGCGTGGCGATGATCCGCGCGATGAAGGCGCTGAACAATCTCCAGGCTGAAGGCGATGAGGCGATCGGCGTGAAGATCGTGCGCAACGCCCTGACCATCCCGCTGCGCCAGATCGCCGACAACGCCGGCACCAGCGGTGCGGTGGTTGTCCGCCAGGTGATGGAGAGCAAGGACAGCGAAGGATGGAACGCCCTGACCGGCGAGTACGTCGACATGTTCAAGGCCGGTATCCTCACGCCCGCCAAGGTTGAGCGCACGGCTCTGCAGAACGCGGCCGAGGTGGCCATCCTGCTGCTGACGACCGACTGCATTGTCGCCGAGGCACCCAAGAAGGACGCCCCCGCCGGCGGCCATGACCATGGCATGGGCGGCATGGGCGGCATGGGCGGAATGGACATGATGTAAATGCCCCCGCGAAGGAAGGGACGAATCGTCGATTACGAGACGCCGGATCGCCCGGCAGATGAGTCAATCCCACCGGGCGATTTCCTTCGCATCGCGGCGAAGCTTGCCATCACCGCGGCAGTGCTGATCAGTATCGCGTTGCTGCTGTGGTTGATCGTGAGAGTCGCCTTCAGGCTGCGCTACGGCGCGTGGTACTGGGACTGACAGCTAGCGATAAGGAACAACAATCATGGCAATCAAACTCAAACCCCTCGGGGATCGTGTTGTGGTGAAGCAGTCGGAGGCGGAGACCAAGACCGCCAGCGGGATCGTGCTGCCGGATTCGGCCAAGGAAAAGCCGACCCGCGGCAAGGTGGTGTCCGTCGGCCCCGGCAAGCTCGATGACAAGGGTCGTCGCATGGAGCTGAGCGTCCGCACCGGCGATGAAGTCTGGTACGGCAAGTATTCCGGCACCGATGTGGAGATTGACGGCGAGAAGTTCGTCATCCTCCGCGAGTCGGACATCCTCGGGGTGATTGAATAGGTTGCAGGTTGCGAGTTGCCCGTTGCCAGTGTGGCAGCCGGCAACCGCTCGCACTGGCAACTGACAACCAACAACTGGCAACTGGAGTCTAAAACATGGCAGCCAAGCAGATGAAATTTGACGTCGATGCGCGGTCGGAGATCGCCGCGGGTCTGACGCAGCTCGCCCGTGCCGTGAAGGCGACCCTCGGGCCGCGCGGGCGCAACGTGGTGTTGCAGAAATCGTTCGGCAGCCCCCGCATCACCAAGGACGGCGTGACCGTCGCCAAGGAGATCGAGCTGGAGCAGCCGTTTGAGAACATGGGCGCCAAGCTGGTGCAGACTGTCGCCAGCAAGACCGGCGATGTCGCCGGTGACGGCACGACCACCGCGACCGTGCTGGCCGAAGCGATCTACACCGAAGGCCTCAAGTACGTGACCGCCGGCGGGGCCAACCCGGTCCTCATCCAGCGCGGCATCCTCAAGGCCGCGGATGTCGCCGCCGAGGCGATCACGTCCCAGGCCAAGAAGGTCAAGGGGCACGATGACTACCGCAAGATTGCCACCGTCAGCGCCAATGGCGATGAGACCATCGGCAAACTGATGGCCGACGCGATGGAGAAGGTGGGCAAGGAAGGGGTCATCACCGTCGATGAGGGCAAGGGCACCGAGAGCGTCCTGGAGTACACCGAAGGGATGCAGTTCGACAAGGGTTATCTCAGCCCTTACTTCCTGACCAACCCGACCACCCTCGAAGCCGTGCTGGAGGATGCGTACATCCTGCTGCACGAGAAGAAGATCTCGAACCTGGCCGAGCTGCTGCCGCTGCTTAACAAGATAGTGACCAGCGGCAAGCCGCTGCTGATCATCGCCGAGGATGTCGATGCCGAGGCGCTGGCGGCGCTGGTGGTCAACAAGCTGCGCGGCGTGCTGAACATCTGCGCGGTCAAGGCGCCTGGTTTCGGCGATCGCCGCAAGGCGATCATGGGCGACCTGGCGGTTGTCACCGGCGGGCAGTTCATCAGCGAAGACCTGGGTCTGAAGCTTGAGAACGTCGAGCTGGAGCACCTGGGCCGGGCCAAGCGCATCGTTGTTGACAAGGACAACACGCTGATCGTCGAAGGCGCTGGCAAGAAGAAGGACATCGAGGCCCGCGCTGAGCAGATCCGCACGCAGATCGAGCGCACCACCAGCGATTACGACCGCGAGAAGCTCCAGGAGCGCCTGGCCAAGCTGACGGGCGGCGTGGCGGTGGTGAAGGCCGGCGCCAATACCGAAACCGAGATGAAGGAGCGCAAGGACCTGATGGATGACGCCCTGCACGCCACCCGGGCGGCGGCCGAGGAGGGGATCGTCCCCGGGGGCGGCGTGGCGTTCCTGCGGGCCATCGAGGCCGTCGAGAACGGCAAGCGCCAGGCCAAGGGCGATGAGAAGATCGGCTTTGACATCGTTGCCCAGGCCCTGCGTGCCCCGGCCCGCCAGATCGCCGACAATGCCGGCGAGGATGGCGAGGTGATCGTCGCCCAGATCCTCGAGAAGAGCGGCAGCTATGGCTACAACGCCGCGACCGGCGAGTTTGGCGACATGTTCAAGTTCGGCATCATCGACCCGGCCAAGGTCGCCCGCACCGCCCTGCAGAACGCCGCCAGCGTGGCGGGGCTGGCGCTGACGACTGATGTGCTGGTCACCGAACTGAAGGAGAAGGACGGCAAGCCGGTCAACGAGGTTGCCGGCGCGGTGGCGTAAACGTCTCGCTTCCGAGTTGCTGTTGAACCACGGAGCACGGAGGCACGGAGAGGGTTTCAGTCCGCTGAGGCTCTTCTTCGTGTCTCCGTGACGTTTTCGGATGATCGAGTTCCTGATCCGGCGCACGGATGGCGAGTGGTTCGATCTGGCGGAGGAGCGCTGTGCGGCGGTCTTCCATCCGAACACGCTGCCGTATGAGGCCGTGCCGGGATGGGGAACGGTGCGGATCCGCAGCGCGGGCACTGAGGTGTCGGTGTCGGCGGAAGACCCGGGCTACCAGGTGTCATTCGAGGGTACGATTGAGGTGGCTGTTGCCCGCCGGATTGTGGAGGAAATGCTGGAAAACCTGGAGCGGGAGACCGGGCAACAGGGGCGCATTGTCGAAATATAGCGAAGGGGCCCGCTGCCCGGCTGGCAGGCTCAAAACCGCTGGTCGCCCACCCCGAAACGGTTGCGTTCGCCCGATTTTTGCCGATGCTGAAGGGAAGGTTGGGAAACCCGCGGAAACGTCAGACGTAGGATGAGCGTGGCGACGACGAAAAGAGACTATTACGAGGTGCTCGGGGTATCGCGGACGGCGTCGGCCGACGAGATCAAGCGCGCGTATCGACGTCTTGCGATGAAGTATCACCCCGACCGCGCTGACGGGGACAAGGCCGAGGCGGAAATGCGCTTCAAGGAGTGCGCTGAGGCCTATGAAGTGCTGAGCGATGAACAGAAGCGCGCCCGCTATGACCAGTATGGCCACCAGGGCGTGGCCGGGCAGCACGACTTCTCCCACATGGATGTCGGCGACATCTTCTCGATGTTCGACGAGATCTTCGGTGGGGGATTCGGCCGCCGTGCAGGCGGGGGCCGGCGCGGGCCGGCGCGGGGATTCGACCTGGAAACCCAGGTCGAGCTGACGCTGAGCGAAATCGCCAAGGGCACCGAGAAGACCATCGAGTTCGAGCGGCAGGACACCTGCGATACGTGCCACGGCTCGGGCGCGCGTCCCGGCACCAGCCCCAGTGTCTGTGTGCAGTGCGGCGGCAGCGGGCGCGTCGCCCAGGCGGGCTTTGGCGGCATGTTCCGCATGGTCACCACCTGCCCCAACTGCCGCGGCCGCGGCAGCATCGTCCGCGATCACTGCCCCGACTGCGGCGGCAGCGGACGCCAGCTCAAGAAGCGCGTGGTGACGGTCAAGATCCCGCCCGGCGTGCATGAAGGCCAGGCGGTGCGCATAGCCGGCGAAGGTGAACCGGGCGAAAACGGCGCTCCCCCCGGCGACCTGCACTGCTATATCGCTGTCAAGAGCCATCCATTCTTCACCCGGCACAACAATGACCTGGTGTGCCAGATGCCCATCAGCTTTACGCAGGCTGCGCTGGGTGCGAAAGTGAAGGTGCCGACGCTGGATGGCTTTGAGGATCTGGAGATTCCCCCGGGAACACAGCACGGGGATGTCTTTAAGATCAAGGGCAAGGGTTTGCCCGATTTGCGGTCGCACCGAACCGGTGATGAGCTCGTACAAATACTGATCGAAGTGCCGCGCAAGCTCACCGAGCGGCAGCGCAAGCTGCTGGAGGAGTTTGCGGCCATAGAGGATGCGGCGGTGATGCCGCAGAAAAAGAGTTTCCTGGACAAGCTGAAAAACTTGTTTGAGTAGAGGATGTCACGGGTTGCCTGGTGCTTGTCCCTCGCCGCCGCCTGCGGCGTCAACCGCGCCAAGAAGGGTGAGCGGGCTGGCGTCGCGGCGCACCTGCGAGCAGACCGGCAACAAGTGACCCGTGACCAGACGCCATGACCACTGCTGACGACCACAACAACGACGACTTCAAGAACCTCGATGTCGATGACATCCCGCTGGATGATGCCAACAGCGCGCGGGTAGAAGACCAGCCGTCAGCCGAGGAACAGCCTGCCGCCGCCCAAGTCCCGGCGGATGAGATTACCAAGCTGCGCGCTGAGCGGGATGAGTATTACCAGAAGCTGCTGCGGGCGACGGCCGACTATCGCAACAGCCAGCGCCGGCTTGAGCAGGACAAGCAGCAGGCCGTGCAGTACGCCAACAGCGCCCTGATCAAGGCGCTGCTGCCGGTGATCGACAATTTCGAACGCGCGCTGTCGATCGACCCGGAGAAGACGGATGTGCCCAAGCTGCTGGAAGGGATGCAGATGGTGCATGATGAGCTGCTGGCCGTGCTGAAGAAGCACGATGTCGAACCGGTAGCGCCCCAGCCGGGCGATGCGTTCGACCCTGAGCTGCACCATGCCCTGATGCATCAGCCTGATGATCAGTACGAGCGGCCAACCGTGACGATGCTGCTCCAGAAAGGGTATACGCACCTTGGCCGGGTTCTGCGCCCGGCAGGCGTGGCCGTGTCAAAAACAGAGTAAGACAACACGCGGGGCGCCAGTCCGTCTCGTCATCCGCAACCGGTGAGTTTTTTATGCCAACGTACGATTACAAGTGCAATGCCTGTGGCCATGCGTTCGAGCGGTTTCAGTCGATCACCTCGCCGCCGATCACCAAGTGCCCCGAGTGCGGGAAGAACCAGGTGAAGCGGCTGCTGGGGACCGGCGCCGGCCTGATTTTCAAGGGCAGCGGCTTCTACATCACTGACTACCGCGACAACGGCTACAAGGAGGCGGCCAAGAAGGACTCGGGCGCTTCGACGACGGCTTCCTCAACGGCGAGTGACTCCAAGTCCGCCTCCTCGGCCAGCTCGAACAACTCGGGCAAGTCTGCCGATAAGTAAGTTGGCCGACAGGCAAGTTGCGCAGGGGCATGGGCGGCTTGTCCATGATCCCCGCCTGGCCACGGATGGGCCGCCCGTACCGTCTCAGGTGTTCCCATGCGTTGTCCCACCTGCAAAAAACCTGTTCCTGACGATCCGCCGGCGGCGGGGCAGCCTTCGTATTACCCGTTCTGCAGCGATCGCTGCAAACTGATCGATCTGGGCAAGTGGCTGGATGGCAAGTACCAGATCCCGGTCGAGCAGGATGATCGCGATGAGCAGGCATACGAGCCGGACCTCCCCCGCAACGATGTCGATCCGCGTCCCTGAGCGTCTTCCCGAGGGTAACGCGCCGGGCCGTAATCGCGTTGTGCGGCTGTACAATTGCCCGCCGATCTGCACACTCGCGGCGGTATGAAAGATCAAGTCCTGACGCTGGAGTTTGATGGCGGCTCGCGCGGCAACCCCGGGCCGGCAGGGATCGGCATCGTGGTGCGCGCTGCCGATGGCACGCCGCTGGTGACGCTTGGCCGGTTCATTGGCCGGGCCACCAACAACGTTGCCGAGTACCGTGCCCTCATCACCGCCATGCAGCAGGCGAAGCAACTGGGCGCAACGAAGATCGCTATTCGCGGCGACAGTGAACTGATCGTCCGCCAGATGACCGGCCAGTACCGCGTGAAAAGCCCCGATCTCCGGCCGCTGTACGAAGAAGCGCAGGCGCTGTTCCGCGGCTTCGAGCAGGCCAGCATCAGCCACAATTTCCGCCACCACAACAGCCTGGCCGACAAGCTGGCCAACCTGGCGATGGATCGCAAGCGGGATGTCACGGATGTCGACGATGCAGGTCCTGCCGAAGTGGACCTGCCTTCATTCCGCGCCCCGCAGGCCGGCGACCGCCACACCTGCGCCCGCTGCGGCTGCGTCATCCAGATCATCAAACCCACGACCGTCCGCCCGCACCAGCTCAAGGCGTTCAAATGCCAGTGCGGGGCGGTGATGGCGGAGGGGTCATAAGTGTAGATGCCCTGCGACGGGGGGGCTTGCGGATGGGAACACGGACGATCACGATAGCGGCCGGAGGTGCGGCCATGGCTGAGGATGGCGATCATCCGCCGCTGCTGCCCTATGAGCCGGCCGGCCGGCGGCGCTGCTCGGGCTGGGCGGCGCTG
>CAYNMV010000006.1:38453-103956 GCA_964398315.1 uncultured Tepidisphaeraceae bacterium
GGCTATCGGGCTGCTGCTGGTGCAGATGATGCTGCTGGTGGGCGGTACGATCAGTCTGATGATGGCAGCGGCCATGCTGGTGGGGCTGCTCTGGTACGAAGGGACTACCTACAGCATTGCCCTCGTCCTGGCGGGCCTCGCCTGCGGGGTGGGGGCGCTGGTCCTGGCCAGGCTGTTGTTGCGGATTGAGCTGCCGCGATAGGGCCGGCATTCTCGCGAGCCTGTTTGCGGGGGTTACAGGGCAACCGCTCTGGCTCCCGCCAGCGGTGCACCAGGTGCGATCATCCTCACGGCGGTGACGTTCCTCACCCTTCACGCTTGAAAATCTCGCGTCAATCGTCAGACTTCCGTGGTCCAGTCGTTCGTTCGCCCCATGCACGATCTGCCATTGATTTCCATCCTCGCCGCGGCTTTCACGGCGTCGTGGGTACTGGGTCTGATTACCCAGCGCCTGGGGCTCTCGCCGATTGTCGGTTATTTGCTGGCAGGCGTAGTGATCGGGCCGTATACGCCCGGTTTCGTGGCCGATGCCCACCTGGCGCCACAGCTTGCGGAACTGGGCGTCATCCTGCTGATGTTCGGGGTGGGGCTGCATTTCGATCTGAAGGACCTGCTGGTCGTGCAGAACGTGGCCCTGCCGGGGGCAATCGGCCAGAGCCTGGTCGCAACGCTGCTGGGGGCGGGTGTGGCGATGGCCTTCGGTTGGCCGCTCAAGTCCGGGCTGGTGCTGGGGATGGCGATGGCTGTCGCCAGCACGGTCGTGCTGATACGCGTGCTCAGCGACAACCGCGTGCTCGATACCACGGCCGGGCATGTGGCGGTGGGGTGGCTGGTGGTTGAGGATGTGCTGACGGTCATCGTGCTGGTGATCATTCCCGCCCTCGGCACCGCGCCCGGCGAGGTGGCCGATGCCGCCTCGGGCAGGCCGCTGTGGCTGGCGCTGCTGCTGGCGCTGGTGAAGCTGGGGGTGATGGTGGCCGTGCTGCTGATGGTGGGGGCGCGGGTGATCCCCTGGATCATGGTGCGGGTGGCACGGCTGCGCTCGCGCGAGCTGTTTACCCTCACCGTGCTGGTGATGTCGATCGCCATTGCCGCCGCGGCATATCACGTGTTCGGGGCGTCGATGGCGCTGGGGGCGTTCCTGGCGGGCATGGTGGTGGGGCAGTCGCCGGTGTCACAGCAGGCGGCGGCCGATGCCGTGCCCATGCGCGACGCCTTTTCGGTGCTGTTCTTTTCATCCGTCGGGATGCTGTTTGACCCGACATTTATCGTGCGCGAACCCATGATGGTGCTGGCGGGGCTGACGATCGTGCTGATTGGCAAGCCGCTGGCGGCCATGCTGATCGTGGCGATCATCGGCTATCCGGTGCGGGTGGCGCTGACGGTCGCGCTGGGACTGGCGCAGATCGGTGAGTTCTCGTTCATCCTCTCGGACCTGGGCCGGCATTACCAGCTTATACCCACCGAGGGCCACAACCTGCTGGTGGCCTGCGCGCTGGTATCCATCACGCTCAACCCGATGCTCTTCCGGCTGCTGGCTCCCATCGAACATGTGCTGGAACGCCGCACGGGTCTTTGGCGGCTGCTCAACAGCCGGGCCAAACAGCGCGAAGTGCACATGAACGAGCAGGCCAGCCGGCTGCTGGAGCAATCGAACGAGCCGCTGGCGATCATCGTCGGCTATGGCCCGGTGGGGCAGGCGGTTGATCAGATCCTGCGCGAGCGCGGCCTCCAGACCGTGGTGGTCGATCTGAACATGGATACGGTTGAGCAGCTCACCCGTGCCGGGCGGGCCGCCATGTATGGTGATGCCACCAACATCGAGGTGATGCACAAGGCCCTGGAACGGGCAACGCACCTGGTCATCACCCTGCCGCATGCCACCAACCGCAATCCGATCATCGTGACGGCCAAGCTGGTCAATCCGGGGATGCGCATCTACGTGCGTGCCCGCCACCTGCGCGAGCGCGATGAACTGGAGATGGCGGGGGCCGATGCCGCCTGCTACGAGGAAGCCGAGGCGGCGGTTGCCCTGGTGCGCCTGGTGATGGCTGACCAGGATGTCAGCGAGGAAAAGACCCGGCAGGCCATGGTGCATATCCGCCAGCGCTTCGCCGAGCAGTCATCCTCCGGCTAAGCCGCCCGGCCCGCCGTACCAAACAAGGCAGCCGCGCCAAAGCAGCCGCGCCAGCCGGATAGCCGCTATAATACAGGCGACGCGTTCTCCCCGGGCCGGCCGAAGCGTGCCTGCGCTGCCGCCTGCCCAGGTTGAGTGGACCGGCGGACCAGGATCAATCGCACATGATCACGTTTCCGTGTCATTGTGGAAAGTCACTGGAGGTGCCCGAGGAACTGGCGGGGGGGCTGATCCAGTGTCCCGACTGCGGCAAGCTCAACGATGTGCCCACGCTGGATGACCTGTCCCACCTGGCGGATGATGGCACGCTGGAACTGGTCGATGAGGAGCCGGCCCCGCCGGACCCGGGCCAACTCGCCCGCTTTGTCCGCTATTACGGCCCCAAGCATGATGAGCGGGGCGAAGAGATCGACCTGCGCCCCACCCCCGAGGAGATCGCCCGCGCCGGCGCTGAGACTGCCGAGCAGGCCGTGCGCGTGGCCCCGCGCTACGATCCCGAAACCGGCCAGCTCATCCGCCCGCTGGAAGTGAAACAGGATCCGACCCAGGCCGCCGGGCCGATCCCCGTGGCCAAGGCGGCGCTGACCTATTCGACCGATCGCGTGATGCACCGGCTTTCGCCCGGACGGATCCTGCTTGAACTGCTCATGCCGGTCAATGCCCTGGTGATGACCTTTGTGTATGTGGCGCACGTCATGATCCAGGCGCTGGCTTCCATTGCTGCCGGGGTGATCCTGCCGGTGGCATTCCTGCTGATGTGCGCAGCCGTGCCGCTGATTGTTTTCATCCTCTCGCATTACGGCAATGTGGTGGAGGACATCGGTCCCGATGGCCGCGATGAGCTGCCCCGCCCGCTGCGCAACGTAAATCTGTGGGAGGACCTGTGGGCGCCGTTCGGGCGAATGGTGCTGGGGCTGGGGCTGGCGTTCGGGCCGGTGCTGGCGGTCTATCTCGGCCAGTGGGCGCCCGAGGGGATGCGCCTGCCGGCGATGTGGACCCTGGGCGTGGCGGGGATAATCGTGCTGCCGGCCCTGCTGATCACCACGCTGACATCTGGCACGATCCTGAACCTGCGGCCGGATCGCGTGCTGGGGGTGATGCGCGCTTGCCGCGGGGGATACATCGCCGCGGTGATCGGCAGCTTCCTGGCCTGTCCGCTCTACCTGTGGACTCTGTTCGGACTCTTCCTGGTTTCCGATGCCACCTACCGCGCCAACCCCTGGCTGCGCCACCTGGATCATCCGGCCATCACTTATTGCGGCATGTTGCTGGCGGTTTACTTCGGTCACTGGCTGTGCTGGCAGCTTGGTATGCTCTACCGGCGGCACCATGAGCAATTTCCCTGGGTGCTTCAGCGGCACATCCCCACCCCGCGCGACCGCCGCCCGCCCATGCCCGGCGCGGCGGCCACCCGCGATGCCCCGGCCGGCCCGGCCCAGCACTCTCTGCCGTCCCAGGGACCCTGATCAGGCATGCCAGTTCAATGGATATCGGGCCAGCGCAAGTGTGCCCAGCCGCCGAAGCGGGGCGGCGATTATGCCGATAAGCAGCTTGATGACCGGCGGTTACGCCAATTCGTCCGTTGACTTGCGGACAAGCGGACCATACGGTTGAATATGGGAATCTTGCCAACCGGCTCCCGCGCTGCGGGTTGGACCATTTTGCATGGGCCGTTCCAGTCGTCCAACGAAGGTTTTGTCCATGTCAGAAGCTGATACGAACGCTCTTGGACTATCCAATGTTGACACTGAGATCGGCCGGATCGTGGTCGATCTCGGACTGGCAACGCGCACCGAGGTCGAGTTCTGCCGTGAGCAGCAGAAGCAATCATCCGATCCCAACCAGCGCAGCCTCGCCGATCTGCTGATCGAACACCAGTTCATCACCGTCAACCAGGCCAAGCGCATCCGCGGGCAGATCGAGGAACGCCGCAGCGGCCAGATCCCGGGCTATCAGCTCATCAGCAAGCTGGGCAAGGGAGCGATGGCGACCGTCTACAAGGCGCGCCAGAATTCGCTGGACCGCATCGTGGCCGTTAAGGTCCTGCCCAAGCGCATGAGCGAGAACCCCGAGTTCGTCGATCGCTTCTACAAGGAAGGAAAGGCCGCCGCCCGGCTGTCTCACAACAACATCGTGCAGGCGATCGACGTCGGCAGCACGCCGGATGGCTATCACTATTTTGTGATGGAGTATGTCGAAGGCAAGACGCTCTATGATGTGATGCAGCCGCCGCCGGTGGGCGAGGGGCGGAATTTCTCCGAGGCCGAAGCGCTGGACATCATGATCCAGATCACCGATGCGATGGTGCATGCCCACCAGCGCGGCCTGATCCATCGCGACATCAAGCCCAAGAATATCCTGCTGATGCCCAACGGGGTGGCCAAGCTGACTGACCTGGGTCTGGCCCGCGCGATTGATGACAAGGAGGCCGCCGAGAGCGAGGCGGGCAAGGCCTACGGCACACCCTACTACATCAGCCCCGAGCAGATTCGCGGCGATGTGGATATCGACTACCGCGCGGATATTTACTCGCTGGGGGCGACCATGTACCACATGGTCACCGGCCGGCCCCCGTTCGAGGGCGATACGCCGTCGGCTGTCATGCACAAGCATCTCAAGCAGCCGCTGACCCCCGCCGACCACGTGAACACGGCCCTGTCGGCCGGCATCGGTGAAATCATCGATGTCTGCATGGCCAAGAAGCGGGATGAACGCTACGCCAGCACCTCCGACCTGCTGGAAGACCTGCGGGCCGTGCGCGATGGCCACCCCCCGATCCATGCCCGCCAGGCGGTCGATCTGGAAACCCTGGCCAAGGTCGAAGCCACCGGCAAAACGGTGGACATCCAGCCCGATCCGCGCCTGAACGTCTGGTCCCAGCCCGCTTTCATCGGGATGGCCGTGGCCCTGGGGCTGTCGGTCCTGATTAACCTCGTGCTGCTGCTCGTGGCGCTGTCCCGCGGTTGAGTTTTCGCTTGCGGCGGACTTGTCACTTCGATGCGATCCCGGCCAACAGCCTGCAATGGGAGGGTGATCCATGCCGGACCTCGCGTGGCTGTTGCTGCTGATCCCGATTGGGTTCTTCGTGCTCCTGTTCTGCGTGGCGCGCTTCGAGCGGCGCAGGACGTGGCCGTTTCTTCCGGCAGACAGCGGACATGCGGGCACAACTGACTCGCGGGCCGGCCGCCACCTGCCCGTCGCGGCGCAGGCGTCCGACTATGTGCTGGCCATGGGAGGCGAGGCAGAAGCGGCGGGCTTCGCGCATTGCGGCTTCCTGGTGCACGAGAAAGCGCCGCGAATCCAGATTATCGCTGGTGTTTGGCTGTCGGCGGATCGCCGCATCCTGCTGATAAGCGGCTCGGGGACGGTGCTCAGCGCTCAGCAGTACCAGAGCATACTCTACACGCCGCTGGCCGATGGCCGCTACCTGGTGACGACCGACAACAACGATGAGGGCGATCAGTCCGGGCTCTGCCTGACCCGGCGGCTGCTCAACGTGCCGTTGGCGCAACTGCTGCGGTACCATTTGAAACGAATGGACGGGGCACTGGTCGCCAGCCATGGCCTGCCAGCCGGCGATGGCATAGGGGCCCTGCGCACAATCTATCGCCAGCGCACCCAGCGCATCATCGAGCGCGGCCGGGGATACTATCTTGATCCTCACCACGAAGAGTGGCGCTATACAACCCGCGGCGCTCTCGGCTGCTGCCTCGATTTCTTCCCGCAATTCGCCAATGCCCTGTTCGTTCAGCCCTGGCGCGTCTTCCGCCGGCCGATCGCCTCCACCGCCCTGCGCCCGCTGCGGTTGGCCGCCCAGGGTGCGTCCATTTCAACTTCCGCCAGCGCTTCGCCCTCGCATGACACAGGATGCGAACCGCAGTGAGCCATGGTGATGTGTCCCGCACACAATGCGGCGGAATGGTTCTCGATTGGGCTCAGGATGAAGACCCTGGTGTTCCAGAAGCACCCGCGCCATTTGGCGCACTGGCATTTGTCATGGGTGTCAGCCCTGGCGCGGCGCCTTGGCAGACGATGGGCACGCCGTGGCGTTTTTACACCTGCGGCGGGGCGGTTCGGTGAATCGCCTCAGCACCACCTGACCTGCAACACGCCAGGACAGCGAACCAGGTCGTCGATAATGCTGCGCGACAGCGCGAAAATATCGCCCCGCTTGTATTTGATGCCCAGGGTGATGGTCCGGCGGCTCTGTTGCAGGTCGTAGTCGAGATCCATCTTCTTGATCACCACCCCGCGCGATTCGAGGTGGGTGCGGATCTCGTCGATGGCCGCGCCGTCGAGGGAGAGGACCAGCGTGACCGAGCCATACCAGTCGCGGGGAAGGTGATTCTCAGCCCGGGAGAGGATCAGGAGGATGACCACGGCCAGCCCCAGCCCGCACAACCCCAGGCCAAGCAGGCCGCTGCCGAAAGCCAGCCCCAGGACGGTAACGAACCAGAGTGCGGCCGCGGTGGTGACACCGCGCACCATGTTCCCCTCACGGATGATGGCGCCGCCGCCAAGGAACCCCATCCCGGTGAGAATACCCGCGGCCAGACGGGCCGGATCGGGGCGCCAGGAGATGCCCGGGCCGGTACTGGCAACGAACAGGGCATGCGACACCAGCATGGCAACGGCGGCCGACACGCAGACCAGCATCGTCGTGCGCAGCCCCGCCGCCCGCCCGTGGCTCTCACGCTCCAAGCCCACGATCGCCCCGGCCATGGCCGCAAGGCCAAGCCTCAACAGGACCACCTCCCACGGCAGCGCATGCTCCAGCATCCCAAGCCCCTCGACCATGCCATCCATCCCGGCCCACCGCGCAGGCCTGGGGCAGATTATCCTCGATCGATCGGCCGGATGCCAAGATAAACCGCCGTCCTGCCGCCCGGCTGCCTAATGGCATCCGCGTGGTCCTGATGCGCGCCGGCGGGCGCTGGGGCTGCCGGGGTTGACAAATTTCACCAATTCGCCGATTCCGAGTCCTAAGATTCCCGGTCAGGCCTGCCGCCCGTGTGCGGTCGAGCCTGCCGAATTGTCCCGCACCTTCGGCATCAGCCACAGGAGAGATGATGAGTGCTACGGAAGGATTTGATGCGCAAACCGATCACCTGTCCGCGATCGGCAGGCGGCTGCTGAAGTTTAACCGCGAGCAGGCCTACCGCCGGCTGGTTGTGGAGGGTCCCGGCGATGCCGATGCCCGCGAGATTCTCGAAAGTCTGCGTCCGGCTGACCTGCTCAGCGCGGCGATCGAGGATGCGGATTCCGCCGCCGGCGTGCTGGCGGGGCTGTGGCTGTGGCATGACTGGCTGGATGAATCACACCGCATCTGCCAGGCCATTGAGACCCCCAGCGGCAGTTTCTGGCATGCGATCATGCACCGGCGGGAGGGGGATTTTTCCAACAGCCAGTACTGGTATCGCCGTGTTGGGCAGCATCCGGTCTATCCGTCTATCGCTGCCCATGCCGCGACGCTGCTCAACCCGCTGCCGATGGACAAGCAGTGGGTTCGCCTGATCAACGGTGGCTGGCAACCGGAGTACTTTGTCGATCTGGTGCAATCCGCCAGTGCCGACCCCGATGACCCCCGCACGCCGGTACTGGTCAACCTTCAGCAGCTTGAGTGGCGCATGCTCTTCGATCATTGCGTGCGCGAGTCGGTGGGGTGAGGGAGCGAACCGGGGAAGCGGCAGCGGGTGTGTGCGGCGGGCGGTTGCCGGAAGTTGCTGCGTCGCAGTCATCACGCCTGCCCTGACTTGAATTCGCGTGCGGTTCGACCAAGCTACAGCCCCTTAATCGAAATGGCAGCCATGAAACGCTTTAAGATCGAGCTATCCACCGAAGGCAACACCGACATCGTGAACCTGACGGCCCACATCGCTGAGCAGGTCCGTGAGGTGCAGGGGGAAGGGGTGGTCCACCTGTTCGCCATCGGCTCAACCGCCGCCCTGACCACGCTGGAATATGAGCCGGGCCTCGTCAAACATGACCTGAAAGCCGCATTGCAGAAGCTGGTGCCTGATGATGCGCCTTACGAGCATGAGGCCACCTGGAATGATGACAACGGCCACTCCCACATTCGCGCTGCCCTGATCGGGCCGAGCCTGACCATTCCCTTTGCCAACGGCCGCCTGCTGATCGGCGAATACCAGCAGCCGGTGTTCATCGACTGCGATACCCGCCCGCGCCGCCGGGTCATCATCGGGACCATTCTGGTGTGATGTCCTAAGGAAATCCGCGCAAAGCCGGCCACCGTCAACACGATGCGGGTTCGTTTTGCCTGGGTGACAGGATCATGCCCAGCGGAAAAAGCGCTTGGCGCTCGTGGTAGTGGCGGCATCGAAGTCGGCCAGCGTCATCCCGCGCTCGCGCGCAACGACCGCGGCCGTGTGCATGACGAACGCCGGCTCGTTGGTCTTCTGCTTGCGCACCGGCTCGGGGCTGAGGTAGGGGGCATCCGTTTCCACCAGGATCTGATCCAGCGGCAACTGTGCGGCAATGGCGCGCAGGGCGTCGTTTTTCCTGAATGTCACCGGCCCGGTAAAGCCGATCAGGTAGCCCCGGTCAGCGATGCGCTTCGCCTCATCGGCTGTGCCGGTGAAGCAGTGAAAGACCGCCGGCACCTGCTCGAAGGCCGACAGGATCGCCAGCGTATCATCCACTGCCTCGCGGCAGTGGATCACAACCGGGCGGCCGAGATCGGCGGCGATGGCGAGCTGCGCCTCAAACAGCTCGCGCTGTAAGGTGCGCGCGGTGCGGTCATGGTGGTAATCCAGGCCCATCTCCCCCAACGCCACGACCGCCGGGTCCTGCTGGATGCCCCTGAGCAGGTGGACCCGCTCACGGTCCTCGGGTGTGACAGCATTCGGGTGGATTCCCACCGCGCAGCGCAGGTTATCCCGCCCTGCGCACAGGCGGACCGCCGCCTGGTCATCCTCGATGTTCGTGCCGATCGTGATCATGCGCTCCACCCCCGCCGCCCGGGCGCGGGCCAATACCTGCTCAAGCTGTGCAAACAGGCGCGGATCGGTGAGATGGCAGTGGGTGTCGATCATGGGGAAGAAGAGGTTGGTCGTTGATCGCCGGTGGCTGCTGGCCGGCGGTTGATGCCTCTGCCGGCTGACTGTCCGCTGCCAGCAGGCAACCGCCAGCGCTGCCCATTAGAACGTCGCCTCAAAGGCACTTTGCGTGTGCCGGACGATCGGCTCACAGCGCGGGGGCCAGATGACGGCGATCACATCGAAACGGGCCGCGGGTCGCGGGCCACCGAAGCGGCTCAGGTAGAACTTGGCGGCCTTGGTAATCTGATGGCGCTTTTCCTGGTTGACCTGGTCTTCCGGGCGCGGCTCATCGTCTGTGCGCGTCTTGACCTCGCAGAAAACCAGCGTCTTGCCGTCGCGCGCGATGATGTCTACCTCGCCGACGGGCGTGCGGAAATTGCGGCAGATGATTTTATACCCCAGCCGCTGCAGATAGCGCGCGGCCACGTTTTCCCCACGCTCGCCCAGCGGGTCCTTGCCCCGGTTGGATTGGAAGATCGACTTTAACCACGCGATCATGCCGCCAATATCGCTTGAGACCGCCGGCAATGCAAAATGTGGGTGGGCGGAATGTCTTTCCACGTGACCGTGGCCCGCATCTCGCCGCACGGGCTGGCTACGCCATGCGGAGCGCCGGCGGCATGTGGCTGGCCGTGCAGCGCGCGATGGCATCAGTCCAGTGTGATACGAAGTTGCGGGATCTGCTTGAGCACCTCGGCCGGGTCCAGTGATCCCACCCGCCAGTCGGCCATCATCATCTTCTCGGGCGGATGGGTGGTGCAGACGGCCAGCGTGCGGAATCCGGCCTCGCTCACGCGCTGGATGACGCTGGATGAGTCTTCGATGACCAGGCAATCCGCCGGCGACAGCGTCTGCCCGGTGGACTCGGCGATGCGCTGCATGGTCAGGCGGTAACCGCTCGGGTCGGGTTTGCCCACGCTGACATCCTCGGCCGCGGTAATGATGCCAAAGCAGTCGCGCAGCCCGATCCCTTCGAGACTGGATTCGATCTCCTGGCGCAGGGCGGCCGAGCAGATCCCCAGGGGATAGTGCCGCCGCACGCCGCGTACAAATGCTTCCACACCCGGCAGCGCACTGACCCGCCTTGCATGGATGAACTGGCGCATGCGCTCACTCTTGTCGGCCAGAATGCGCTCGGACTGGCCCGGCGCCAGGGTACGCCCGCGCAGTTCAAACAGCCGGCCGACGGAGTCCTTGTCATCCAGGCCGATCAGATGGTGGTAATACTCGTGTTCCGCCAGATCGATCCCTTCCCGGGCCAATGCCTCCTGGAAGGCGCGGAAGTGGAGTGGTTCACTGTTGACGATGACACCGTCAAAGTCGAACAGCACCGCTCGTGGCCACTGTCTCATGGCCGGCAACCTAGCGGTGATCAACTGAGGAAGCAAGGAGCGAGCCGGTCCGCAGAGGCCGGGCCGGCTCGCTCCCGCCGGAGGCAATCAGCGGGGGGCCAGGATGCTGCTGTTATGGGTGCCGATTTCACCTTCAGCACGGCAGCCCACCAGGGCAGTGGCAAACAGACCAAGCGCAATCAATGTCATCACAATTCGCATAACGATCTCCTGTGGGAAGTTAAACACGGATCCGGGATGGCTGTCCGGGATGGCTATCGCGGCAGGGCGATGTGGGCCATATCCTCGATTTCGCCCTCTACGCGGCAGCCCACCAATGCGGTCGCGAACAGGCCAAGCACCAGGGCTGTAAACAGGACCTTGTACATCTGAAATCTCCTTTCCCGTAAGCGGGTGAAAATGCTCCGGCCGTTTGCATGGCAACCGCCGTGCCGCTAAGCAGGAACAGGCAAATCCAGTTCGGCAGTTGAGTCCGCTGCGTCAAACCGTCCGGTGCGTCTGCTGTGCGCATCGCCGAAGGCGGCAAAATGACGTATTGCCGCATTGGGCGCAGCGGCATCTGCCGGTATCATCGCAGGCAAGTCATGGCTAAACAGGCGCTTCAAGCCGATGTGCTGGTACTGGGGGAACATCCTGCTGCCTACCTCGCCGCGGCCCTGCTTCGCCACAAAAGCAAGCTGACGGTTCTCCATTCGACCGTTCCCGGCCAAGGGTGGCCCGATCGGCTGGTCCGCATCAACCCCGCACTCTTTGAGCTGCATGACCTGCTGGCGCCGCTCAAGCGAAAGCTCCGTCTCGCATCCACGTACGGCCTGCAGTTCCTCAGCCAGGATGGCCAGACCCGCAGTGAGTACCGCAGTCGCGGCATGGTGATCGGCATCACCAGTTACAAGCAGGTGCGCACCTCCCTGGCCAAGCTGGCCGAGCAGCAGGGCGTGCAGTGTTTCAACCCCCGCACGCTGGAGATCCAGCAGGTGGATGAGGCGGGCGCGGATGTGCAACTCGGCAGCCACAGCGCCCGCGTCAGGGCATTGATTGTTGCCTGCGATCTGCCGGCGGATCAGCGGCGGCTCCTGACCATGCCATCGGAGCGCAACCCCGACCTTGGCCATCGCTATGCCTGGGTCAGGCTGCGCAGCCTGAAGGGGGTGCAGGTTGAGGCCAGGCCGCCTCTGCCGGTCTCGCTTGATCTGTTCAATCAGCAGGCCAGCGGCTGGATGCTGCTCAACGCAACGCAGGTGCAACTGGGCGTGATCATTCCCAACACGCACGTGCGCGATATCCCGCCGGAGCGGGCGATGCAGCGGTGGATGGAGGTGCTCGAGCAGCACGGCATCCTGACCGATCCGGGCGTGATACGCCTCAATGAGATCGAATCGCTGGATTTGCCCCTGGCCGGGGCCCTGTCGCAGGAGGGAGTTGCCAATCGCACGCTCCTGATCGGCCCGGCGGGGGGATTTTTCAGCGCCTCAGGTGAGGATATTTACCCCAACTGCTGGAGTGCGCTCTACGCGGTGGAGGTGATGCGAAAAGCCCTGAAGGAACGCCACCTGCAGGATGCCCTTGGCGCTTTCCGCGCGCGCTGGCGCACGACCCTGGGCGATTACCTGCGCGGTCCGCAGCAGAACTTGCGATTCCTGCTGCCGCTGGTTTACCGCAACGAGGTGATGACCGCCCGCCTGGCCGAGGCGATCCTCCTGGGCAAAAGTGTGGTGCGATGAACGTGGGCAGCGCGCCGGCGGTACGCGATCCCGCAGATGCACGGTCGCAGTGATAAAACGCGGCCAGGCCCCCATGCAGCGCAGAATGAGCACAGCACAGGATGTGCAGCGTGGGGATCGTTCCGGGTCAACGCGCCCGTTGCCTGTGTTGTCTGCTGCCACGGGCGGCCGCTCTGCTGCAATCCCGGGCGATGAGGTACCGCTTGCCCAACAGTTGGGCTCTTCAGCGTTCCCGGCCACTGGGCGCAGATTGATGTTCCTGACCCTGCTGGAGCCGGTTCAGGTCAGCGGAATCCGCCTGGGCCGGCATCGCAGGTGCTGGCCTGGTTTCATCGCCTGGAGGCTGCGCAGTCGCCTCATCTGCGCCTGATTTCCCGCGAAACTGTGGCGGCAGGCGCCACTGTTCATAGGAGGCGACGGGTTTGTTCGGGTCCGTCAGTTCCGTTGCCATCGTGGGCACTCCTTTCCGAAGGGCCGATGCGATGCAATCACCGCGCCTTGAGGGAGTGTCCGCCGAGGTTAAGCTGGCACCGCAAGGAGAACCGCAATGTTACGACACCGCCTGCTTCATCCGCAGATCACCGCCGCTCTTGCCCGTGCCGGCCACAGCAGCAAGGTGCTGATCTCGGATGGCAACTACCCGCACTGGACGCGCCATGGCCCCAATGCCGAGGTGGTTTATCTCAATCTCGCGCCCGGTGAGCCGACCGTAACGCAGGTGCTGCGCGTGCTGGCCACCGCCATCCCCATCGAAGCCGCCGAGGTGATGGACTACGCCCGCACCGGCCCATACGCGCTGAATGCTGATCCGGAAATCTGGTCTGAGTTTCGCGAGCTGCTCAAGGATACCGATTGCCGTGGCGAGCTGATGAAGGTCGGCCGTTTCGCCTTCTACGAGGCTGCCAGCACCCCCGATGTCTGCCTGACCATCGCTACCGGCGAGCAGCGCATCTACGCCAACATCCTGCTGACCATAGGCGTGGTCCGCGGGTAGGCGGAACGGCAAACAGGCCCGGCACCGGGGCTGGATAGGCCCTGGCGCAACCGGGCGCTGGCAGGCCCAGTGGAGCAATCAGGCATCGCCATCGGGCAGTTGGCCAATTCTGCCGGGCGCCTGCCTGCTGGCCGATGTTTTCACCCATGAGCCCCAAGCGCGCAACATTTCCCCGCTCACACCGCCTCGGAGGCCGGCTGGAGTTCGCGCGCGTGTTTGAGGCGAAGGTACGGCAGGCGCGCGGGCCACTGATGGTGTACGCCCGGCCCAATGACAAAGGGCATCATCGCATCGGCATCACCATCGGCCGGCGAGTGGGCGCTGCCACCCAGCGCAACCGCATCAAACGCCTGTTGCGCGAGGCCTATCGCCTTTCGCGCCACGACCTGCCCGGGGCCTACGACTGGGTGATCGTCGTTCGCCCGCACACGGCTTTGTCGCTGGCTGATTATCAAAAATTGCTGTGCGATCTCGCCGCCGGCCTGCACCGGAAATGGCAGAACCACGCGCCCACCGCTCCGGGTCAGGCGCCGGCGTGATAGGATAGCCCGCACGATGTCCCGCCTGCTGATCGGCCTGGTCTATCTCTACCGCATCACCCTCGGCCCGCTCATGGGCGGCCACTGTCGTTTCCACCCCACGTGCAGCCAGTATGCCATCGATGCCATCCAGAAGTACGGGCCCTGGCGCGGCACCTGGCGCACGATCAAGCGCCTCGCCCGCTGCCACCCCTGGGGCGGCAGCGGCCACGATCCGGCCTGAGAGAGGGGCAGGAAGATACCCCCAACGTCGGCCAGGGGGGCAAAATCATCCTGCACGGCGATCACGATGACGGTTGTGCCCTCAGGCTGCGCCACCGGCTGCAGGCAACTCCCCGGCCAACAATTCAACTTCCATCCCCTCCACGTCCGATAATCCAAGGAGATGCTCGATCGAATCATCGAAGCGCTGGTGGCCTCCGAGAACGAAGCGGCCGACGACCTGCTGGTTGAGGCGCTGCGGCGGGGGAACGCCTCGGAGAAGGCGGCCGTCCTCGATGCCCTGATCCGCCGCGAGGGCGTGCGCGGGCTGGGCGGGGTGATCGATTCGTTCCAGAGCCTGCCCGACAGCCTCAAGCTCGAGGTACTCAGGAATATCCGCTACTTCCATGCCGCCCTGCGCGAATGGGGCAAGAGCGATGACTACAAGCAGCGGCTGGCGGCGATGAAACTCATTGCCCAGGGGCGGGTTGGCCGGCTCAGCTACGTGCTGTCGGAGAACATGCACCACAACGATGAGATGCTCTCCAAGGCGGCCGTCGAGGCGATCGTGGCCCTGGCGCGGTGGGTGGCCCAGGAGTCGCGCCATCTCCAGCGCCTGCCGGATGAGGAACGCAAGATCGTCTACCGCGAAATCATGGACAATCGCGGCGAGATCGAGCAGACCGTCGCCCGGGCGATGGATGTGCACCGTGGCCGCCACGGCCAGGAGCTGCTGCGGGCGGCACTGCTGCTGTGCGACTGGCCGGGCAGCAAGACGCTGGCGATTCTGCACACCACCAAGCATGCCGGCCAGAGTCCGATGGTCCGCCGGCTCCAGCAGCCGCCGGCCAGTGAGCATGTCGAGAGCTTCCTGCTGGGGGCCAGCCACGGCGGGCTGCGGACCCACTTCGGCGTCGCCTTCTCGCGCATCGAAGATGCGCCGGTGCTGGATGCGCTGCTGCGCAAGCCCCACTGGCTCAAGGATCACCAGTTGCAGTTGTGCATGCATCAGGTATCGCGCGGTGTCTGGTGGGACGAGAAATCGCTGGGCCAGGACATCGCCCGCCGCGAGCCGGCCGATGCAGCGCGGGTGGCCGAGTGGATCGGGGTGTCCGGCCTGCATGATGTGATGCAGGATGAGCGGCTGGGACAGGTGTATGAGCGCGTGCAGGAGGACTTTGCCGCCAAGCTGCGGCTGCTGCGCATCGCCGCCCGCAGGCCGCGCAATTCATCGGTTCACCTGCTGAAGAAGATGCTGGCCGATCGGGATGAGCGGATCGTGCGCCTGGCAGCGCGCGAGATCGCCCGTCGCCGGCCGATGGATTACGAGAACGTGCTCATCAAGCTGATGGCCGGCGCCGCCGATTCGGTGCGGCGGGTCATCAGCCGTTCCATCGGGCATGCGGGCTTCGAGAGCTTCTGGGATCGTTTCGACCGCCTCGACCGCTCGACCCGCCGCAACGCCGGCAAGGCGATGCTCAAGCTGCTGCCGGATGCGTCCCAGCGCCTGGCCAAGCGACTGCTGGGCGGATCGGTGCAGCAGCGGATCAAGGCGATGCAGATCACGCACGAACTGGAACTGGCCGGCGAGCTGCGGTCACACCTGGTGCGCCTGTGTGCCGATCCCAACCCGCGCATCCGCTCCAAGGCGGTGCAGGTGCTCGGGACGCTGCCGACACTGCCCAGCGAGGTACTGCTGGACCGGGTGCTGCGCGACCAGGATGCCCGCGTCCGCGCCAACGCCATCGAGGTGCTGGAAGCGCGCAAGAAGACGGAATACATCCCGATGCTCACCGCCCGGGCCCGCAGCAAGCAGTCCCATAACCGCGAGCGCGCCAACGCGATCAAGGCGTTGGCCCGCATGCACGTGGGCACCGCCTCGAGCCAGCTGCTTAACATGCTGCGGGATGAACGTCCCGAGCATCGCATCAGCGCGATGTGGGCCCTGCGGCAGATCGGTGTCTGGGCGCTGCTGGGTGAGGTCGGGAACATCGCCAAGCAGGATGCCGATCTCAAGACCCGCCGCTATGCCGTGACCCTGCTGCGCGGGATCGCCGAGATGGTGGCGCAGCTCAAGAAGCGAAAGGCAGGCTAGCCGGTGGACAGCACCGACCTGGTGAATCCGACTGGCCTGGGACACCTCCACGAGCACATCATGAAGCAGTCATGGACCATCCTGATTTCCTGCGGCCTGCTGGCGGTCAGCTCGCCGGCGGTGGCCTCGCAGGAGGAGTTCTTCAAGGGGCTGGGCGGCGGGGGCAGCACCGCGCCGGTGATGGGGGGCGATCCAACCCGCCTGCTGGCGGTGATCGGCATGGCCCTGGCAGCGCTGCTGCTGATTGCCTGGCTGATTCACCTGCGCAGGAGCGCTGCTACGCGCGTGATGAATCATCCCGGCAAACTGGTGCGCGAGGTATCGAAGAAGGTCGGCCTCAAGCCCGCCCAGATCAAGAAACTCAAGCCGCTGGCCGAGCAGGTCGAGGTCTCCAACCCGCTGGTCCTGATGCTGTGTCCCTCGCTGATGGCCCAGGCGATGAAGCAGTCGCAACACGGGAAAGCGGATAAGTGAGCAGGGCGAGCGCGGTTCGCGAAGCGTCCAAAAATAAAGTCTGAAGCCTGGAAGGCGGCGTGGTAAGCGCCTTCCAGGCTTCAGACTTTTCAATTCCCGCCTTTGCTCACATGCACTTACCGGCGGGCCAGGTCATAGTACCCGACAAAGTACAGGAAGCGGTTCTGGTTCAGCACCGGGACGTGCAGCTCGCGGGCGCGGTCGACCACGTCGAGGTATGCATCCAGCTCGCGCTGGGCGGCATCCAGCTTGGCGACGTTGACCACATCACGCAGCTCATCGGGGGTGAACTCCGGCAGTTCCGGCTCAACGCCCAGCACGACGAAGTCGGTGTTGACCGTCACCTCGTTGGCCAGGCGGCCGCCCCACTGGGTGATCAGCCGCTTGATAACTTCGGCATCAGCGCTGGTGGGCTGTCCGTTCTGGTCGATGTCGAACTGGCCGTACACCACGAAGGTGTAACGGGTGTTCTTGTCGTAGACCAGGTTGGCGATCAGGTCGCCCTGTTGCAGGATGGTACCGGTCTGCTGGCGGATAATGCGGGCTTCGCTGCTGGCCCCGCCAACGCGCACAACCTCGATGGAGGCCTTGCCCACGGGCAGGACCGGATCGCCCAGTTCATCCACATCGGTCTTGCGCGGCAGGCCCGTCGCCTTGTCGTAGACTTCGAAGGTCATGCCCGGCACGATCTGCTGCCCGCTGCCGAGGTTGATGTAAACCATGCCGTTGCCGGGGATGCTGATAATCTCCCCATCGGCCTGCATCATCGTGGCCTCGGTGGGATCGATGCGGTACTTGGCCAGGCGGTTCTGGAGATCGGCCAGGCGCTCTTCCATCTGCCGTACCCGGTCATTGAGGCTGGCAATGGTGGTGGTCTGCTGATCCATCGCCGCCTGCACCTTGGCCCGCTCATCGGCCCGGGCCTGCTCGATCGACTGGACGGTCTGGCGCGACTGGTTGGTGGCGGTGCTGGCTTCGGCGATCGCCTTCTCAGCCGCAGCGCGCACCTGGGCGATCTGTTCATCCTTGGCCGCGAGCTGGGCCTGGTTGGCCGCAGCGGTCGCCTTGTGGGCTTCCTGCTCGGCCGCCAGATCACGCTTGAGCTGCTCCAGTTGCTGGCGGGTGGTATTCAAGGCGCTGGTCAGGGCGGACAGCGCGCCGGCCACATCCCCCTCGGGGATGCTGACCTGGGTCTCCCGGGCAGCGGCGAGGGCGGCGTTGGCCTGCTCGCGGGCGGCGGCAACCGTGGTTGCATCGGCACCGGCCAGCAACTGCGCCAGGGCATCGCGCTGGGCGATGGCCACTTCCAGCAGGGGTGTGGAGGTGCTGACAGTCGGCAGCGTGCCGGCACTGCGGACGGCCTTCAATTCCGCCAGCCTGCTGTCGGTAGGATTGGCATCACGGACCACATCGGGGATCCATACGCCACGGAAGTCTTCCAGGGCCTCCTCGGCCTTGGCGGCGCGGGTGCCGTAGTAGATCGCGAAGATCGTGGTGGTGACGAACAGGATGGCAAAGATCACGACGGCCGTAATCAACGCGCCTCGGGAACCTTGGTTTGCGGGGGGCATGCAGAACCTCCAGTGCTGCGACGACTCAGGGTGCAAGCTCTACGTGTGCAGGGCTGTGGGGACGCTCGATGGCGGGGCCTCGTGTCTTTAGTCCATCCGCCGCTAATGCCGTAAATCTACCGCCCATCAACAGGTATGGTCAAGAAATCGCGCGGTTGACGACGGCTGGCCGATGCCGGGGGCCGTCGTGGGCTCCCATGGCCCGGCGGGCGGCCGGCCGGGCAGGCATGCAATAATGTCGATAAATTGCTTCCCCGGTGCGCGGCCGCGTCCCGCCCGTGGGCCGGATCCGGGCGGGACACCGGGGGACTGGATGCACACTTGGATGCCTATCGGTAGCCGGGCAGAAACGCCTTTTCCGCCTCAAACAGCTCATTGGCCATGTCGCGGATCTGCTGGGGTGTGCAGACGGCCGCACTGAGCGGATCCAGCATCAGGGCGTGGATCGCCGCCTCCTTGCTCCGTTCGATGCAGGCGGTTGCGGCCAGGTCGATCATCCGCATGTTGCTGGCGCACACGGCCGCCATCTGGGGCGGCAACGCTCCATAGCGGGTGGGGTGGATACCATTGCGGTCCACCATGCACGCCACCTCCACGCAGCCATCGGCCGGCAGGTTGGTGATCAACTGTCCGCGTCCGGTGCCATCGTGGTTTATGACATTGCCGTGGATGCGGTACGGCCAATCCTTCTCGCGGGCCTCGATGATCCACGAGGCATACTCGTACGACCGGTTCCAGCCCACCGGCGCCTCGCCGCGAACCATTTTCATGCGGCCCTGGTCCGCCTGCTGGCGCCAGGTCGGCCAGTTGTCGGCATAGAAGCGCGACCCGCCGCAGTAACCGGCCCGGCAGTATTGCTCAAGGGCCTGCTTATTCTTGCGATAATAAGGCAGGTATTCGCTCAGGTGCCCGCTGCTCTCGGTGATGAAAGCGCCAAATTGCAGCATCATGTCCTTGCGAACCAGGTCCGGGCGATCGCGCTCGAATTCCTGCACCGGTTCGCCGGCCAACTCGCGGCGGGCCATCTCCATCAGCCTGGGGTACAGGTCCTGGCCGGCGTGCTCCAGGGTCGTGAACCACGACAGGTGATTGATCCCCGCACACTCCCAGGTCATCTCCTCATAGGGCACACCGGCGCGCTGGGCGAGCACGCGGGAGGTGTGCTGTACACTATGGCACAGCCCCACGACCTGCATCTGCGGCACCGCCCGGCCCGCGGCCAGCACCAGCATCCCCATCGGGTTGGTGTAATTGAGCACCAGCGCCTTGGGGCACAGCTCGGCCGCATCCCGCAGGATGTCGAGGAAGACGGGAATCGTGCGCAGTGCCTTGAACAACCCACCGGGGCCGATGGTGTCGCCGATGCACTGGTCGATGCCGTACTTGAGCGGGATATCGTTGTCGTACTTCACGCACTCAACCCCGCTGACCTCGATGCAGTTGACGATGTAATGGCTGCCGGGCAGGGCGGTGCGGCGGTCGGGATGGGCGCTGACAGTCCAGCCGCTGCGTCCTTCCTGGTCGATCAGCCGCGCGATGATCTGATGCATCGTGCTCAGGCGCTCGGTGTCAATATCCACCAGCGCAATCTCGCCGCGCTCCGCCGTTTCGATCTTCAGCACATCGCTCACCAGCCGCGGGGTGAACGCGCTGCCCGCGCCGAGCATCGTGACCTTGATCGGCCGGAGCACCTTGCCCGGCAGGGCGATGGGGTGCTCCATATCCATCATGTGGGCGGCGTGCCCCTTCTTGTCCTGTTCGGCCAGCCTGTGCCCGCCGTGGGGCAATTTATCATGCCTGGAACCTGCAACTGCTGTTGTCATACGACTACATGCTCCGATTCTGCGAAAGGTTGCCTGTCTGGATCGTGCTGAAAGGATCATGGTCGCTTCCGTTCATGTTCCGAGCGTTCCGTATCCCCGTTTTCAGCACGGGCTGTTACTGCACGTGCACATTCTCCACTGTGTCAGTTGTGACAACAGTTTGTCCGGCGTGCGGGCCGGGATTCTCAACGGTATTGGCCATGACGGTGATGTCGGCTGCGTGGGAGATCCAGATGATTGCCTGCGGATCCACCCCGAACGCCTTGCCATTTCCGCCGGGGACAGCGTGTGGGTTCACAAATGTGTTGTTCCGCACCGTCACATCGTTGGCGGAGGTCAGCATGAGATTCAAGCCGACCGAATTCTCCACCCGGTTGCCTTCGATGAGGATATTGCGGTGTCCGCCGGCGGGGCTGGGAGATTTGCCATCGCCTTCAGCGGTGAGGGTGATGGCGCCGGCCTGGATCGCGCCGGGGTTGATGGCTCCGATGTTCACCTGCCGCAGGGTATTGCCGCGGATGATGACGTCGGTGCTGTAGTCGGCCTCGTGCCAGAATCGGGTTTCCGGGCAGAGCACGATGCCCGCCAGGGCGATGTGCTCAACCGTGTTGTTCTCGATCACGCCATAGGATGCCTTGATGAGAAGGCCGCGCGCGCGAGTGTTGCGGATTTTGTTGTTGCGGACGACAAAACCGCTGCCGTTGCGATCGGGGCTGGCCACCAGGTCACCCTCGCTCAGGGCCAGCGGCTGGTCGAGCACCACCTCATAGCACTGCCGGAAAGCGGTCTCCGCCCGGCGCAGGTCGGGGTAATGTCGAAGCTGGATGGCCTTGGCATCCGGCGCCTGGTCGGTGGGGATGGGCGTGATGGAGACGACCTTGGCATCCGGCGTGGGAAGCCCGGTCCTGCTCACGCCGTGCAGGCGGTCACCGACCTCAAACGGCAGGTTCTGTTGCGGGCTGACGATGACGCGGTTGTCTTCGGCGGCCGCCACGAGGGCAAACGAGCCGTTGATCGCGATACCGTCATCGCCCATCGAGTCGAACGTGCAATCCTCAACGCGGGGACCGCGCGTGGTGTGCTTGGAGTGGAAGCTGTCGGCCTGGGAGGACAGCAGCCGGGGCGCGGTTGCGCCCGCCGGAGTGGGGCCGGGCCGCACCGTGCAGCCGAGGTACTGGTTGCCGCCACCATGCGTCTCAAAGAAGCCGAAACTGGTTGAGGTGTGCAGGGTTACGTTGCGCAGGGTGCAGTCGTGGCTGCGATTCAGGAACAGGCCATGCGGCGTGTTCGTCCTGCGCGTGATCGTGACCAGGTCGCCAACCGCGGCGGTGTCACGGATTGGCCGGCCCCAGGAAATACGGGCGATGCCGTCCTCGCGCGGCGTGACGGTGACGCTGTAACGGGTCCAGGTGCCAGGCTTCACGAGGCGGGTCTGCGGGTCGTAGAGGATGGCCCGCCGGCCCTGGTCGGCCTCGACGGTCGGGTAACCGGCGTCGATCCGCACATCAAACCAGGTGTGATCCTCGGCCATGGCGACAACCACACCCTGTGTGAACGGCAGGGGATCGTAGTCGATCGTCAGGCCGCGGATCTCGACGTTGCGGCAGTCCTGCAGCACAACGGCCTGGTCGAGGCTGGTGGCGATGATCGTGACGTCATCGGCGATGATCGTCAGATCCTTTGCATTCCTGATGAGCAGTTGCGGCTGCCTTGGCCGGGCCGGCAGGCGATAGGTGCCGGGCGCGATCGTCAATTCGCGCTGGCCGGCGGCAATCGCATCATCGATCTGCTGCTGGAGATCCACGGCACGCAGCAGCCCGGGCATCAGCAGCGACAAAGCTGCGATGAGGATGAAAGTCAGGTTGTTCATCATGCTCTGGGTCTCAGGTCGGCACATCCGGTCTAGTCGCGATCCCACATCGAGTTGTGGGGTGTCGTGGTGTGGTCGTGGAAGGTCTTGGGGTCCTCCAGGCTGGCATGGCCATCGACGAACAGGACAGCCATGCGCTTGCCGTGGAAGGCGTAGTCACCGTTGGGGAACACGACCGATGGGGCATTGGCGTGGGTGGGGATGCCAATAAAGCCGACGCCCGCGCCATGGTTGTAGAACCACTGGAGATTGTGCGTGGCATAGTTCTCGCCATCAGCGTTATTGCCGTACGCCTCGAAGGTCATGATGGTTTCGGTGGGCCTGCGCACCTGGGTGATCTTGGGCGCGGGGACCCCGTTGAGCCACGGGTTGCGGCGCAGGACAACCCCATCCTGCGGACGGGATGTGCCGAAATCGCGCACGCCATTCATGGTGTAAGACCGCTTGAAGAAGCCGGGGGGCGGTTCGATGGTGTTGTCACGGGGGCAGACCAGGACACCGGACTGCTGCGGAGGCGGATTGTTCTGGTTGGCGGTCATGCTGACCCCTTCCACGCCCAGGTAGGGAGCGATCAGCCGGTCCCAGTTGGCAAAGTAGGGGGCGGAACCGCCCGTCCACTCCAGATGCACCGGCATCGTGCCCTTGTGGGCCTGGGCATACATCTGTACCGCCACACCGATCTGGCGCAGGTTGCTGATGCACTTGACATCATTGGCACTCTGGCGGGCCTTGTTGAGGGCCGGCAGAAGCACCGAAATCAGCAAGGCAATGATGCCGATGACGACGAGAAGCTCGACGAGTGTGAAGGCGTGTCGGCGATGTGGTTGCATGGCGTGATACCTCTTGATGAAGGCCTTCCGGCTGGAGGCCGTGTTGCTGCTGTCCGCTGTTTCACTACGTCGCCGAGGAGCCGGCGGTTTTCAGGGCCGGCGAACCAGCTCGACATCATCGAACGTGGCTGTGGCGGTCGACTCGGGATTGCTGCTGGCCAGGACCAGCAGCGGGCGCACCAGCCGGGCATCGGCGTGCACCGTCAGCTCATCGCTGATCTGCACCCATTCGCCCGCTGCGGGGCGATGGCGCTCGCCCTGCACGGCCATGTTGTCTTTCAGGATCTTGCCCTCGGCGTCAAACTGTTCGAGGCGGAGCTGGACGAACTGTCGTCCATCCATTCCGCTGACCTTGACCCAGGCGCTGAAGCGCAGCGTCTGGCCACCCTCAACCCTGATGCGCTGGTCGTTGTTGGCGGCCCAGCGCTGGTGCCAGTCCTTCGGATTGCTCAGGCGCACGGCGGCAGTGCCGGTGTGCGTGGTATCGCCGGCAACGCCATCGGTGATGTACGCCGGATCGGTCGCCCGCACGTGCCAGCCGCGTGGTGCATCGCCGGCCTTCTCCTCGAACGAGGGGTTGGTGATCAGGTTTTCGGAAGCGGGCGCAGCATCCTGCGGCGCAGCATCCTGCGCTGCGATGAACGCGTGGATGGCCAGGAGGGCGATGAAAAAGGTCGCTTGTTTGAGCATCGTCTTTCTCCAACTTGGCCCGCGCCAGCCCGCTACCCTGTACTGCCTGTCCCGGATGCGGCCCGTCCTAGGCCAGGGCGCGCGTGCTGCCGCGCTCCACCAGGTAGGGGGTGATGCGCGTCTGCTTCGGCTCGGCATCAGGATCGTCAAAGTGCCGTTGCAGCAGGTCGATCGCCGCCTCGGCGTATTTGCGCATGTCGAACTCCACCGCAGTCAGCGGCGGGTTCAGATAGGGCAGCAGGAGCGATTCACCGGCGAAGGTGATCATGCTGATGTCATCGGGAACCGTCCGGCCACCCTGCTCGCGCAGTGCCCGGCCGACCGCCAGTGCACCGGTCCAGTGGACACAGAAGATGGCGGTAAAGTCGGGGTGATCGCCGCTGATCCACCGCCGCACGATCTCGTACGTGTGGCGGATGCTGTCCTGGCCCTGCGGTACGCCGCAGTCCAGCAGCAGGTGATCGCACGCCTCCATGCCAATTGTCCGCATCCCCTGGCGCCAGCCGATCACGCGCTCATGGACCGACCGCATCATCGGCTCGGACACGACCGCGAGTATGCGCTTGTGCCCGAGGGCGGCCAGGTGCTCTACCGCCAGGCGTCCAACCTCGACATCATCCAGGCTGACACCCGTGACAGGCAGGTCCAGTGGCAGCTCGCGCATCAGCACCACCGGCTTGCGCGGTTTGCGCAACGCGGCGGTGATGTGATCGGGCAGGCGGTTGGCGCTGAACAGCAGGATCGCTCCATCGTTGCCGCCGATGGCCCGCTCCAGGTCTACCTCCGCCAGCGACGAGGCGGCGGCGATGATCTCGAAGCCCCAGCCGCGGTCCTCCCCGACCTCGATCAGGCCCCGCACCATCGCATCGTAGTCGGGGCTGGGCCAGGTGGGGCGGATGATGGCAATGCGATGCAGCGACTTGGGCGCTACTTCGCTGATGAACAGGCGTGCCCGGCCGGTGGGGCGGTAGATGATCCCTTCGCGACGCAGGCGCTCCAGCGCCCGGGTGACGGTCGCCTGCGATACCCCAAAGCGGTTCTTGATCTGCTCCACCGTGTAGACCGGCTCGCCGGGGCGCATGAGCGCGAACTCTTTCCTCAGCGTGCGGGCCAGGGTGAAGTGCTTCGTGGATGGAAGGGAACGGGCCATTTGACTGTCAGTTACTCCTGTCTTTCAGGACAATTCGGCGGGCACTGGGCCGGCTCCGACGGTTCACGGCCGGCCCGGTGCCACACCATTCAGCTATACACCCGGCGACGACGCCCAAGTCCCAGTGCGCCCAGCCCCAGCAGCGACAGCGCCGCCGGCTCAGGAACGACAGTGACCTTGATGTTGTCAACCTGCATGACACCCTGGGCACTGCCCCCGGCATTGACGGCGATGCCATTCAAAGCGGTCCTGGAAAAGTGATAGGGCGTCGTAACCGTGATGGCGAGGCTGGCGGTCTTGCCGGTGCTCAGTTGGGTGGCAGTGACATCGATGATCTGGGTGCTCCCATCGAACGGATTAAAGGTCACCGCCAGGCGGTAGAACTCATCGTTGGTATCGTTGTCATCGGTTGTCAGGCTGTAGGTGCCGAAATCAAAGCCATCCGCCCAGGTGCCGGTTGTGCTGTCGTAGCCGATGGCATTGGCAAGGGTCGGACCGAAGTAGTTGTTGGTCCCCTCGGTGTCGCCGGCGAACAGGAACAGCCGCCCGGAGTCACTGCCCGTGCCGCGGCTGAAGCCGACCGAGAAGTAGGGGTTGGTCCGCCCGCCATCCTTCATGACGAAGCGCGGGTGGCTCAGGCCGTTGCCGGATGAATACGACTCGACTTTCATGTCGATGCTGAAAGTGATGATGCTGTCGGCAGGCAGGCTGGTGTCGAAATTGCCAAATGTCCCCATGTTTTGCTCCAGGCGCCCGGCCCCGCCGCCGGTATCAGTGAAGACAATGGTGCCGGCCGATGCGCCTGAGCCCGGTTCGACTGCGCTGTCCGCGGGGGAATACGTGTACCAGTTATAGTTGCCGACGATGGTATAGACATCAGCGCCGGAACCGGTGTTCCGCACTGCATCGGTGAACGTCTCTTCGAAGACAACCCGGGCGCCGGCGGCAGGGGCCGCCAGGGCAGCCACAGCAAGAATTGAACCTGCGAGCTTCATCTTTCCTCCGAGTAGCGAAATGGAATGGAATCTATATCGACATAAATTACATCGATATGGATTTCCCGGCAAACAGAAAATCTGCAATTCGCATCCATTGAGACCTCAGGTGCCGGGTTCGATCGTAACCCCAGTAGCCGACTTGCCTTGCACTGGAATCCCGTCCGCTGGCGGTGAAACGCTGTTGCCCTGGATCTGCACGTCCTTCACCTGATCGACGTAGATAGCCGAGCCCGCCGGCACACCGTAGCGGCTGGCGGTGGTGGCACCTTTCGCGGACCAGGGGGCGATGATCGTGTTATTACGAATGATGACATCCTTTGCCGAGCTGACGAAGATGCCCGCGGCCGCCGGTTCCTCGATGCGGTTGTTCTCGATGGTGATGCCCGCGTTTTCGTAGTTGGCGGCCAGGGTGTTGTGGATCGTCCTGGCCTGCACAGTGATCGCGCCGGCCAGGGCGGTGATGGGGTTCTGGGTGACATTGCCGGCATAGCCGGTCCGGCGGATGGTGTTATTGCGCACGGTAACGCCCGCGGCGTAATCCCCGCCGAGCCAGGTGGTCAATTCCGGCCCCATGAGGATGCCGCCAAAACTGCTCCCCTCGATCACATTGCTCTCGACGGTGCCGAAGGGGGCCTTGATCAGGATGCCGCGGGCACGGTGGGGGCCGATATAGTTGTTTCGAACGGTGAAACGGGCGCCGGTGCGGTCAAAGCTGCTGGCCAGGTCGCCGATGGCCACATCGATGGGTCGATCGAGCGTGATGCGATAAAAGGTCTTGCCGGCGACATCCGAGCTGTACAACTTCCACATCGCCTCGAGCTTTTCCGCCGCCTCGCCCGTGGGCGCGGGCATTTTCTCAATGGCCATCACCTTCGCCTTGTGTTTCAGGCCATAGGTGGACTGATCCAGAACACGCAGCTCATCGCCCACTTCCAGCGGCAGCTCGTACTTCGGCGCCAGGACAATCGACTCAGATTCGCCTTCGCTGGTCACCAGACAGTAGTTGTCGTGGATGGCGATGGCGTCATCGCCCTGGCCTTCGATATGGCAGTTTTCGACAGTGGGGCCGATGTGCATGTATGAGCTGTGGAAGCCATCGGCGTTCGCCGTGTGCAACCGCTCGGCGGTGGCGCCGGCGGGCTTGGGGCCATAGGTAACGGTAAAGCGGTAGCGATTACCCCCTTCGCCGTGGGCCTCATGGAAGGCCATGCCCGGGGCGGCCAGGACGGTCATGCCGTCGACATTGACGCCGCGACTGCGGAGGAAGCGCACGGCGGTTGCGGCCCGGCGGCTGATGATGATGCGATCACCAACCACCGTCCCACTGCGCTGGGCGGCCGAGGGGTTGGAAAATTCCAGGCGGAATACCCCCGGCTCCGGCTGGGTGATTCGGCTGACATAGTGATCAAACGCCCCATCTTTCAGCTTGCTGCCGGTGGGCTCATAGAGGTATGCAGCGATGCGGGATGTGAAATAGGCTTCATCGGCGGGGTAGCCGGCATCCAGCTTTACATCGTAAGTGACCGGATCGGTGCCGATGGCGGTGATGGTGCCCTGGGTGTAGGGCAGAGGATCGTAGTCGATCGTCAGGCCGCGGATCGTCAGGCCATCCACATCATCGAAGGTCATACCGTTCAGAGCCGGATCGGTGAAGATCAGAGTGGCGTCGGTGCCGTCGATCTCGAAGTTGCGGATGTTCTTGAAGTACAGATGGAATGCCGCGTGCCTGCCCGATGGCTCCACGCGATGCACGCCCTGGGGAACGACCACCTTGGGTGCCCCAGACGTAATGGCTTCATCAATCAGCTTTTGCAGATCAACCGGCTGTGCCTGCAGGAGGGCGGGCAGGATGGCGACGACGAGAAAGGGGAGCTGTCGAAGCATATCGATATGAAATCAATCTGATATCGGTTTGTCAATCCTTTTTTTTGTGCCTCGCCCCATGGCTTGAGACCCAGCCGGTACGCTTTGTTCTGTCCCGGCCGCGTTCGCCCGGCTATCATGGAACGCCAAATGACCTCCGCCACCGACACCCAGCCCACGCTTCTGTCCACGGAATTCATGGCCCGGCTGGACCAGTTGGATGTCATTTCGCGCAAGTTGCTGGCCGGCAAGATGAAAGGGGAACGCCGAAGCAAGCGGCGGGGGCAGAGCGTGGAGTTCGCCGATTACCGTAACTATGTCGTCGGCGATGACTTGCGCTTCATCGACTGGAACATCTATGCCCGCCTGGAGCGACTGTTCCTGCGGCTTTTTCTCGAGGAGGAGGATCTGGCCGTCTACGTGCTGGCAGATGTCAGTCGCAGCGTGGACTATGGCGATCCGAACAAGGCCCACTACATCAAGCAGGTGGCGGCGGCGCTGGGGTACATCGGGTTGGTGAACTATAACCGCGTGACGGTCGCCGCCATGAGTGAGGGGATCGTTGCCGAAACTGGCGCCATGCGCGGCCGGCGCAACGTCGCCCGCATGATCGACTTTGTCGAAAAGTTGCAGCCGACGGGCGCCAGCCACTTCGCTGAATCGTGCAAGCGTTTCGCCCTGATGAACCGCCAGCGCGGGGTGCTGATCGTGCTGTCTGACTTCTTCATTAAGGAGGGCTTCGAGGCGGGGCTGAAGTACATCGCCGGCGGCAAGTATGATCTGTTCTGCATCCAGTGCCTCAGCCCCCAGGAGATCGATCCCGATATCCAGGGCGACCTCAAACTGCGGGACATGGAAGATGATGACATGGCCGAGGTGAGCATCACGCAGCCGCTGCTGAAAAAATACAAGGCGAACCTCAACGCGTATTGCCTGGCGCTCAAGGACTACATCACCCGACGCGGCGGTACCTACCTGTTCACCAGCACCGCGGTTCCCTTCGATACCCTGGTCCTCAATTACCTCCGCGAACGCGGGCTGCTGGGGTAGAGGCGCTGGCTTGTTTTACAAGGCCGATGATCCGGGGCTACAGCAATTCGAACAGGCACCTTTCGAACAGGTACCATGAGATGGTGAAGCGACCGCTTTTCACGCGCTGCCTCTAGTCGAAGAGCAATAGCCTGATAGGATGGAGCAATTGCCCGGAATCGGGTGAAAAAACGGGGCCCTGCGGCATGACCTGGTTTCCCACCTTCCTCAACTACCAGACCGCGCTGATCGCCGCGGCGATGGCGATTCCAGCGCTGCTGGTGCTTTACTTCCTGAAGCTGCGGCGGCGCGAGGTGGCGATTTCCTCCACGCTGCTCTGGAAGAAGGCGATCCAGGATTTGCAGGTCAATGCGCCGTTCCAGAAGCTCCGCCGCAACCTGCTGCTGCTGCTCCAGATGCTGGTGCTGGTGCTGCTGCTGCTGGCACTGGCCCGGCCGGTGATCAACATGACGCCGGGGGCGGGGAAGGTCACCGTGCTGCTGATCGACCGTTCGGCGTCGATGCAGGCGCGGGATGTGGATAGTCGATCGCGCCTGGAGGCCGCCAAGGCGCGGGCGAAGGAACTGGTTGGCACCCTCGGCCGCGACGGCTCGGCCGCGGTGATCGCCTTCGATGACCGTGCGGAGATCATTCACCCGTTCAGCACCGATGCCGCCGCGCTGCGTCGGGCCATCGACTCGATCGAGCCGACCGACCGTCCCTCGCGCTTGAAGCTGGCGTACCAACTGGCCGAGGCACAGGGAACCTTCAACGAGGCGCAGCTGCGGCCCAACGTCCGGCCGGAGGTGTGGGTTCTGTCGGATGGAAAGGTGCTGGATGACCAGGAGCTGCGCCTGACCGGCGATGTGCGCTTCGAACCCATCGGGCAGGCCGACACGCCCAACATCGGCATCGTCGCCCTCAGCGCCCGCCGTAACTATGAGCGCCCCACCGAGGTGCAGATCTTTGCGCGCCTGGCCAATTACGGCACCGAGATCGTCGAGCCGGATGTGCAGCTCAGCGTGGCGGTGATCGATCCGGCCGAACCGGGCAATCTCTCGTTCGCCAAGACCCGCCTGGCCAGCACCACCCTCCTGCCTGAGCGCTGGACACAACAGCAGCGCGAGGCCAGCGAAAAAGCGGGCAAGCCAGCGCGGGACAGCGTGGAGTTCACCATCGAGTTGACCGCCGCCGCCGTCATCCGGGTGGAGCAGTTGCGCAAGGAAGGGGATGCCCTGGCCGCTGATGATGTGGCCCAGGTGGTCATTCCACCGCCGCGGGCGCTGCGGGTGGCGCTGGTGACGGACGGCAACTATTTCCTTGAGAAGGCGGTGGGGGCGCTGAACCTCAAGGACCCGGTCACGATGCTGCCAGCGCAGTACGAGACCCGCATGGCCGATGGCACGGCCGGCGAGTTCGACGTAATTATCTTCGACCGCTACACCCCGCCCATACTGGCCCAGACACAAAAGCCACTGCTGCCGGAGGCGGGTAACTACCTCTGGTTCGGCGCGTTGCCCGGCGGGATGAATCTCAAGACCGTTGAATCAGATGGCCGGCCGGTAATGGTGGAGGATATCGGGGTGCTCGACTGGCAGCGCGATCACCCCATGCTGCGCTCGCTGCAACTCGGCCGGCTGTATGTCGCCCGGGCGATGAAGCTCCAGCCGGCCCCGGAAACTGAAACCCTCATTGAGGGCCTGCAAGGGCCGTTGCTGGTGCTGCACCGTGAAGGCCGGCAGACGCACCTGGTTGCGCCGTTCGACCTGCTGCAAAGCAACTGGCCGCTGCGGGTGAGCTTCCCCATTTTCATGCAGAACGCGATGCAGTTCCTGGCACTTGGCTCGGAGATGAGCGCCCGCCAGAGCTACTCACCCGGCGCCACGCCTGTCATCCCGCGCAGCGCGTTGCAGCGCGTGCTGTCGGACACGCGCCCGACGATCCGCCTGCATGGTCCCGACGGCAGCCAGGATATCACCATCCCCGCCACCGGTGATTTTGCCCTGCCTGCCCTGGCGCGCGTGGGGGTGTATACGCTCGATCCGCCGGTGCCGCAGTATGAGCAGCTGGCCGTGAACCTGCTCGATCCCAACGAGAGCAATCTCATCCCCTCCGATCACCCGCCGGGCAACTTCGGTGAGACGATCGAGTCGATGGCGGGCAAGAAACGGGTCGACCTGTGGTGGTGGATCATCGCCTGCGCTGCGCTGCCGCTGCTGCTGATCGAGTGGTGGGTCTACACCCGGCGGGTGCATCTGTAGCGGGATCGCGTCGATCGTATGGGTTCAGTGGCTGATCGCATCCTGCCACCGCTCCTCGCAGTTGAACAATACTTCGCAGTCGCAGTAGCCGCCGTTATCGCGGCACCATGCGGCGAGCGCCTCAAAATCGACCGCGTGCTCATCCGCCCACTGCTGGACCAGCCGCAGCGTATGGTCGCAGGCTTGCGCAAAGAGGGCGGCGTTGAGCATGTCGAACAGCGCCTGCATCTGCTCATCCGCCAGCCGCAGCTTCGCCCGCGCGGCGGCCCGTTGCTGCGATCGCCACTGCTGGAGCATCGCCTTCTTCCGCTGCTTGTTGAGATCATCAGCCATGCGGGTCCCTCAGATTTGTCTGCGCGGTGCGGATGAGCGGCGGATGTCATCGGGCGTGCGCTGTCGAGCCATTGACCCCGCGCAGCAGCGTCATCTCCCCGGCTGTTCGCGAATGACTGCATGTAGCGGCCGGAGTTCACAATTCCCCGTTCACGCCGCAGCATCTTGTGCCCCATCTCGCATACTTCGGCAAAGCTGATCGCCCTGTCAGTTGCGATCCTGATCCGCTCCGACGGCATCATGGCCGGAGCATACCACGACCGGCACGATGTCGTGCGCCGGCTGTGTCCTCACCCTCAGCCCGCATCTCACAACCCACAGCTTGCTGAGTCCTGAACTCACTGCAACCCTGCGTTCCCACGCCGTCCGCGGTTATGATGCCCGCCGATGACCTCGCGCGTAGCATGGGCGATTGTTGGGGTGACGTGGGCGATGCTGCTCCTCGGGGGCGGGTTTGCTTATGTGGGGATCTACCGCACGCTGACCGCTGCGGTGGACAATGCCCTGGCCGCGCGTGCGGCAGCGTTGCCGCGGCTGGTGGGGGTGGAGCGTGGAGAGGCGCGGGACGAGGTGCGGGGGGAACGCCGCGAGCCGGTGCCGCTACCGCCGGGAGACCGGTATGTCATTAAGACGGCACTGGGGCAGACCATCGCCCGTTCGGCGGCCACCGAGACCGCCCAGCCGCCGCGTGTGATTGACCGCCAGACCGTGCGCCTGGCCGATGGCACCCGTCTGCGCAGCGTGAGCGTTGAAGTGGAAGTGGCCGATGCCCAGGGCCAACTCCAGACGGCGACGATCGTTTACTCCACGCCCACCCGCGAACTGGATGCGATGCTCAACCGGCTGCTGATCGTGTTCGTGGCGGTGGGGGTGTGCAGTGCGATCGGGGCGGGGATCGTGGCCCGGTCGGTTGCCCGGCGGGCATTGGGGCCGGTGAACCGGGCGGCCGAGGCACTGGCGACGATCGATGAGTCAACGCTTGGCCGCAGCAGCAGCGAGGCCGGGGCGGCCGTGGATCCGGCCAACATGCCGGTGGAGCTGCGCGGCATTGCCCAGCGCCTGCGAGAAATGCTGGCGCGGCTTGATGCCAGTGCTCAGCAGCGCCGGCGCTTCCTGGCCGATGCCGCCCACGAGCTGCGCACACCCATCGCGGCACTGATGACGACACTGGAGGTGGCGCTGCGGCATGACCACGACCCGACCGAGCTGCGCGAGATGCTGCAGGATGCGCTGGACAGCACGCACTCGATGCGACAACTGGCCGAGGCACTGCTGGAGCACGCCCGCGGCCAGCTGGCACTCGAACGCACAGAGCAGGTTGAACGGGTGGATGTCGCAAAGCTGCTCGATGAGTGCGTGGGCATCGCCCGCGGGCTGGCGCGGGGGCGGCAGATCAGTGTGGAAGGAACATGGCCGCAGGGGCTGGCCGCCGGGGTATCGCTGGTCCGCCTGCGGAGCATCGTGCTGAACCTGCTGAGCAACGCGGTGACATACACGCGCAGCGGTGGGCGGGTGCAACTGGAGGCGGGATGGGTGGATACACCGGAAGGGCGGCGATTGCGGCTGGTGGTCAGCGATGATGGGCCGGGCATCGCCGCTGAGCATCTGCCGCACCTGTTTGAGCCGTTCTACCGCGCAGCGCCCGCTCAACCAGCGCAGATGGCACCCGGCGGCGAACAGCGGGAGCATCATGGCCTGGGGTTGTTCCTCGTGGCGTCGCACGCCCAGGCGATGGGGGGGCACTGCCAAGTGCAGTCCCAGCCCGGCCACGGAGCGCGGTTCGAGGTGATTCTGGCGGCGGCGGACCTTGCACTGGCTCCCGGAGATGCGCAAGCCATGTCGGCATCATGAGTTATAGGAGCGCACGAAATCCCGTCATGGTTCATTCTACTCTCATCGTGTGTAACGTATCATCAGCTTGGTCATGATGGCGCCCGCGCCCAATTTCCTTGCCACCGGAGGTCGTCTGCTGAAGCTGCTGATGGCCTTGCTGGTGGTGCACACTGTGCTGGCTGGACCGGCCTGGGCACATGAGGATGAGGATGACAGCGGTGGCGGGGGCAGCGGCAAGCCCAGGGAACAGTATGATCTGATCGTCTCCGGCTACTTTGAAGGGGAGGGCAAGGCACAGGTCAAGGATGATGACACCATCCATATCCAGGCCCAGGTGCGCTCAGTCGATGGCAAGACCAACATCAACCTGCCCAAGGTCACCGGTCGCTTCCGCGAAGTGGGCGGGGTGGTGATTGGCACGTTTTCCGGCACCTACACCGTCGGCGGCAAGCCAATCATCCTGATGGGCAAGATCGAGCCACCGGATGAGGATTCCGAAGCCCGGCTTACCGGCACCTATATCTACGATGGCGACAAGTTCGGCCGGCTGGTCGGGTACGTCAAGGGCTCGAAAAAAGGGAAAAAGAAGCCGTAGAAACCGCTGAGGCGCTCGTTTTCCATCGCCGAGCGGGCCGGTGCATCGTGCGGTCTACAGCATGCAATGCGACCGCGCAGATGGCGGTTCACCCGCGTGATGGCGCATCCGTTCACCACTGCGCTTCTTCAAACGCGCCAAGCGGGCCTTTCCGGGGCTTGGGCAGCATGTTGAGCATCGCCTTGATCAGGCTGGCATCACCCGGGCCGGAGAGCCGGAGGTTCAGGGGCGAGCCCTTGATCAGGCGCAGCTCCGAAGCGTGCACCTCCTGCTTTTCCTGCGCCATGCGCTGGAATCGTGCCAGGCTGAAGACCTGTGGGGTCAGCAGGTGCATGAACCGCTCAGGGCGATGAAACGCCACCGCGTTCTGGCTTTCATCCAGTTCCAGCAGCCCCGTGCGTACGGCCGCCACCAGGGCGGCGGCCTCGCTTTTGTTCGCTTCTTCCAGGATTGCCTCGAGATCGGTATAGGGTACGGCGGGACGGGCCGCATCGTGCAGGATCACGTGCGACACATCCGGTTGAACGGTCTGGGCCGCGGCCACGATCTGGTCGATCCAGCGCGGGCCGCCCTGAACCACTTTCACCCCGCTGAAGCTGAAGTGCGCTCCATGCCGCCGCTTGATTTCATCGGCTGTGTCATCCGGCAGGACAAGCTGAATCTGCTTGACCGCATCCCGGTTGAGAAACAGCTCAATGCTGCGCAGCAGCGCTTCGCGGCCATCGATCTTCACGAACGCGCCACCGGCCTCGGCGGCCTGTCCCTGCGGGGCGGCGGTCAGGAGCACAATGCTGAATGTTGCCATGACGGGCCTTTCTCTCAAGCGACAAACCGCATAATTGGCCGGATCACGCTGCGCGTCAATCGGTGTTTGCTGCCGGCCCGGCCCACCAGCGGGCAACCGGACCCGCGCCGTGAGCGGCAATATGCCCCCCAGCCGCGCGGCGATCGGAAAATCGTGAGCAGCAGAGTGGCCTGCACGAGCCGCTCTCGCCGGAGATGCACGTGCAAGCCGCGATTCAGCCGCTGAAAATGGCCCTGCAATCGCGTTGCCACGGGGTCCGCTGGTCCTGCCGTTGGCTTGACAGCCTGCGGACCTCGCTTTACTGTCTGCTGGGTGTTCTGTTCATTCGGCGTGGATGAGCGGAGCCGCACCCGACGGTGGAACGCTGAGTGGTGAGAGTCACGCCGCGTTTTATCCCGGTTTGCCGCTTCCCGTTGACACTGGACCATACGCATGTCCGAAGCAACCGCCCCAGTCACAGTCAATCGCGTGAAGGATATCGACCTCGTCGAGTTCACGCAGAGTAAGATCCTGGACGAGGCCAACATTGCCGAGATTGGCAACACCCTGAACGGGCTGATCGACCAGCGCGAACATCCCAAGCTGTTGCTGGATTTTGCCAATGTCGATCATCTGTCATCGGCGGCCCTGGGGATGCTGATCAATGCCAACAGCCGCATCCGCCAGAAGAACGGCCAGCTTCGCCTGGCCAATATCAAGCCTCAGATCTTCGAGGTCTTCGTGATCACGAAGCTGAACAAGCTGTTCCGCATCCTCCCCAGCCGGCAAGAGGCGCAGGAGAGCTTCACGTAGGTTTTTCGGGACGAGCCTGGATGGTGAGTAACGGTCCCAACGGTCGCGATCCCCGCAGGGCCTCCCGCACCACTGGCGGGGACGGGCCTCGCACGCCCGGGACCGGCGGGTCGGGTGAGGGGCAGCACGTGTCAGTCAGCATTCCCTCCGATTTCGCCGCCAGCCGGGAGTTGCAGCACCGCATCATCCAGGAAGTCACGCGCTGCGGCTACAACGAACAGAACGTCTTTGCCATCAAGCTCGCCCTCGAAGAGGCGATGATCAACGCCATCAAGCATGGCAACAAGCTGGACATGAAAAAGCAGGTCCATGTGGACTACCTGGTCCGGCCCGATCGCGTTGAGGTCATTATTGAGGATGAAGGCCCCGGTTTTGACCGCAGCGCGGTGCCCGATCCCACCCTCGAGGAAAACATCTGTAAATGTTCCGGTCGTGGCATCCTCCTGATGGAGGCCTACATGAACACGGTCGAGTTCTCCAAGGGTGGCCGTCGCATTCGCATGGTCAAGCAGAATGAGCCCGATGCGGTGCCCCGCAAGTCGTAAGGGCACGCGGCCCATGCAACGGGCCACCGAACAGAAGGGGCGGGGGAGGGGAAGGCACGCCTTCCTTTTTTTCTTTGGTCTTTTGCCTGTTTGCCCTCGTGGCCCCGGCTGTACGGCTTCCGCTTCCGCTCCTGACCGCCTACACTTCGACGCCGAATGTTCTTCCCGATTCGTACCGATGCCCCGATCCGCCACACGCCGTGGATGAACTACGCGCTGATCGCCGCCAATGTGGTGGCCTTCCTGGCGCAGCAGAAGTTCCTGGTGGGGCCGTATGCGCTGGACCTGCACCTGGTGCCGGATGACCTGTCGCTTGCCAGCTTCTTCACCTACCAGTTCCTGCACGGCGACCTCATGCACCTGATCGGGAACATGCTGTTCCTGTATATCTTCGGGAACAACGTGAACGACCGGCTGGGGCATTTCGGCTATCTCTGCTTCTACCTGGCCGGCGGGGTGATGGCGGGGATCGGGCACCTGCTGACCAGCGATGCGCCGGTGCTGGGGGCCAGCGGATCGGTCTCGGCGGTGACGGGGGCGTTCCTGGCGCTGTTTCCCTACTCGCGGGCGACGATCGTCTACTTCTTCTACTTCATCGGCGCGTTCGAGATTTCGAGCATGTACCTCATCCTCTTCTTCTTCATCAAGGATGTGGTGCTCAACTTTGTCGGCAATACACAGGTGGCGCACATGGCCCACGCGGCGGGCACGATCTTCGGCTTTGCCGTCTGCATGGGGCTGCTGGCGGTCCACCTGCTGCCGCGTGATCTGTTCGATGTGCTGGGGGTGCTGGACCGCTGGAACCGCCGGCGGGTGTATCGGGCGGGGGTGGCAAAGGGGTACAACCCCTTCGGATACGTCGGCGCTGGCCAGCCGCCGCCGCGAGTCGGACGGCCGCAGATGGAGCCGATTCCGCCGGAGATGCAGCGCGTGATGGACCTGCGGGCGGCGATCTTCGAGGCGATGAACGAGCAGCGCATGGACCAGGCGGCCCAGCTCTATGCCGAGTTGAAGGCAACCGATGCCTCCCAGGTGATGCCCATGCGCAATCAGCTCGACCTGGCCACCTGGCTGGCCCATGAGCAGCGCCATGCCCAGGCGGCCGAAGCCTACGAGTCGCTGCTGAGGGAATATCCCAACGTGTCAGATGCGGCCCAGGTCCACCTGATGCTCGGCCTGATCTATGCCCGCTACCTCCAGCAGTACGAGCGCGCTGCCCATCACCTCCGCATCGCCATCGACAAACTGCACGGCGGCAGCGGAACCGAACTGGCGCGGGAGGAGCTGGCGCGGATCGCATCGGTGGCGAGCGGGGAGGATGAGGGGGTGAGGGGGTGACGAGGCTGGGGAATCAGAAACGCACGTGCTGGAAGCGCACGATGAGGGCCCACACGATGCAAGCGCCGGCCGCCGTCCAGGTGTTCACGCGGGCGGCGCCGGACTGTGCAAACAGCCCCAGCACGGCAAGGGCGATGCCGATCGCCAGTAGGCATGCGCTCAGGACAATGCGGTAGCGGGGCACAGCCGGCCGACGGGGCGGCGATTCGTACGCAAGTGTGGGCTTCTGCCGATCCGCCAGCGCTTCCTCCCAGCCCGGCGGTCAATCACAAATCGACAATCGGCGATCGCCTCACAACTCCTGCGGCTCGATCGCGGCGATGATGCGCTCAGCGGTGGCGACGGCGGCAAGGCCATCGTCCACGCTGACCACCGGCACGATCTCGCGCTTGACTGCCCGGATGAAGTCTTCCAGCTCGGCCCGCAGCGGTTCCACATCGTCGATTTCCAGTTCTTCGACGCTCACGAGCTTCTGGTAATCCACCTGGGACAGATCATCGATCTCGCCGGACCGGATCCTGGCTACCGTGTCACGGATGGCGTCAAGATTTCCGCTGCGGTGGACGACCATGCCATATTTCTTCTGGTAATCCAGGGACACGTAGGCGTCGCGCGAGAAGACACGCAAGCGTCGCTCCGTCTTGAGTGCCAGTCGTGACGCCGTGATGTTGGCCACGCAGCCGTTGGCGAAGCTCAGGCGGGCGTTGCAGATATCCTCGGCCCCGCCCAAAACGCTCACACCCACAGCCTCCACACCGGCCACTTCGCTGCCGGCCAGCTTCAGAACGATGTCGATGTCGTGGATCATCATGTCCAGCACCACGCCCACATCGATGCTGCGGAAGGTCAGCGGCGAAATGCGCACGACCTCCATGAAGCGCGGTTGAATGCCCAGCCGTTCCATGGCGCGCACGGCCGGGTTGAAGCGCTCGATGTGGCCCACCTGTACAACCGCATCGTGCTCGCGGGCAAGCTGCGCGATGCGCTGGCCTTCGGTTGAATCGGGCGCCAGGGGCTTTTCAATCAGGCAGGCGATCCCCCGGCGCAAAAACGGCTCGGCGGTCGCCAGGTGGAAACGCGTGGGCACGGCGATCGTCACCGCCTGCACCTGCGGCAAGAGCTCATCCAGCGTGCGGACGAAGGCGGTCTGGTACTGCTGGGCGGTCTGCTCGGCCGCTTCAGCATTGGCATCGTAGACACCCACGAGCCTCACGCCCGGCATCTGTGAGTAGACACGCGCGTGCAGTCGGCCCATCCGTCCGCATCCGATGACAGCCACGGGGATCCGATCCGGGAAGGTTTGGCTTGCGCTCATGCCCTTACCTTAGCAATTTGTCGGGGGCAGGACAGGGGGGAAGGCAAGCCGGATGATGCGGACAGTACTTCAGGGCTGTGCTTGTGATGCCGGGTCCGGGCGGCTTGCCGCAACCTGTTCGGCCGTCAGCTCATGGGCCCGCCAGGCGGTGATTTCATCTGGCTGGAACAGGTGATCAGGGAGGGCCCCAGCGCTACTGTCGGCAAGCATGAGATTCAGCACCGCCGCCACTTCTTCATCGCTGAGCTGACCATAGGGCCGGTGACGCAGACGGCGGGGCGCGCCATCGACCATGATCTGCCCGCGAGCCCCATACAGCATGAATTTGATCAGGTAGGCCCGGCCCTCCTCCGTTACCGCCATTGCCCGGGTGCGCGTGTGCAGGGTGGTGGACACGAACTGATCCGGCGTCTCCGCAGTGTGACACGAACTGCAACTGGCCGTGTAGGTGCGCTGGCCGACCTCCAGCCAATCCGGTATCACAGGCGCTGTCGCAGGCGGTGCATCCGATGTGTCTACACTGATTTCCGGCCAGTCCGGGTGTACGGGCTCGGGGCGGCTGCGCAGCCAGGCGAAGAGAACCGCCATCGCCATCAGCATCGCGGCAATCAGGACAACCACCCGGTTGGTGTAGACGTGTCGCATCAGGTTCAAACCAGGTCGAAGCGCTCGGTGTGCAGCCGGTGCGCAGGGATGCCCAGGGACAACAGCGCCCGCTCCACCTTCACGATCATCGCATCCGGGCCGCATATCAGGTAATCGCGGGCGATCCGCTCATCAGGCAGCACCCGGCGCAGCAATGCCAGGTCAACGCGGCCGGTTTCCCCGGTCCACTGCGGCGGCGGTTCCTCCAGCACGTATACCACTTGCAGCAACAGGTGCTTGTTCTCGCGCGCCAGTCGATCCAGTTCCTCCCGCCAGACCAGGTCGTCGGCGGTGCGGCAGGCATAGATCAGCAGGATCGACCGGCGATCACAACGCTCGTGCATCGTGCGAATCATGCTCATGAACGGCACGATCCCCACGCCGCCGGCGATGAACACATAGCCTGCCGATGGAATCCGGTCGATCGAGAACGCCCCGTGGGGGCCATCGAGGTAGGCCAGCGTGCCGGGCTGCACCTGTGCAACAGCGCGGGTGAAGTCACCGACTTCCTTGATGCCCAGCGCAATCCGCCGGGGCTGTTCTGCGCTGGAAGAGAGGGAGAACGGATGCTCATCAATGCTGAACGGGCTGCGAAGCGTCACCCAGACGAACTGCCCCGGCTCGAATACCAGGCCTTCATGGCCGACCGGTTCGAGGGCAAGGGACCAGGTGTGGCCACCCTCGGGCCTGACATCCACGACCCGCCACGGCCGGCGCAACATCCAGAGGGGCTTGAGCAGTCGCTGCTGGGCCAGCGGCGCGATCAGCAGGCCGGCGAAGATCACCCATCCCAGCATTTTCGCCGGCGTGTTCACATAGTGGCCCACAGCGCCGATGTGCGTCAGGGCGGCAGCAACCGCCAGCAGCGACAGTGCCAGATGCCCGATCCGCCAGACCTCGTACCCCAGCCTCAGCTTCCTTCTGAACCACGACAACGCCACCACCGGAATGAGCATACCGGCCGCCAGCAACCCCCATCGGCTGGCCGTGGTCCCACCGAAGGGGTTCAGGAGCTCTGCCAACGCCGGATTACGGATGATGAGGATGGCCGGATGGGCCAGGATCGCCAGCAGTGCGATCGCGCCAATCTGGCGATGATAGTAGAGGATGATGTCGATGCCGTAGGGCGCTGTGATCGATTTGAAGCGGGCGACGAGCAGGAACTGGATCAGCACCTGTGCCATCCCCATGAACCCCAGCGCCACCGACAGTTCCGTCCAGAAATCCCGCCGCGGCGGGAGTGGTTGGATGGCCATCATGATCAGTGCCGCCCCCGCTGCGAGCAGGATGTACAGCACAATCCAGAAGATGCCGATGAGGATGCGATTCATGACCAGCCCACATGCCCGCAGCCTGGGCAATACCCAGGTTGCGAGCAGGCGCAAATCGCGCGGCCGTACGATCCCGCTGTACGGCCGGTGCGCTATCAAGCCAGGCACCGCAATTCGCAGTTGGCAACGCCCAATCCCTCCTCGGCATGGCCAGCGTGATCACATCACCAGGCCGGGAGGGGGGCGCCATGCCCATGCAACGGTACCCTGGCTAACACCATAGCCTTCGATTGAGTGGGGAGGAAACAGGAACCCGCTGCTTGCGCTCCATCAACAAATAAAACGACACCGCCGGAGTGCGGCGGTGTCGGGTGGTTTGCAGATGAATCAGACAGGCGGGCGGGCCGCCACGGCTCACATCGGGTTGTCCGGAGGATGGGTTGCGGCATCCTGCGACTCCTGGGCCGAGGCTGTGGGCTCGGAGGCGATGTTGACCTGGGTGTTGTCCGGCCCGGCTTCCGGTGTGTCGGCCGAGCCATTGGTGGTCTCATCATTTTCCTCGGGCCGCATGCTGTTGAGCACATCGACCGCGCTGGTCTGGCGATTGACGGCCGCCGCGGCTGTGGTCTTCTTGCGGGTACGGCGCTCGCGCGGCTCCTTCTTGCGATTCACGGCCTGTTCGGGGGTCAGGTCTTCAGGGATGTAGAGGATCCGGCCGCAACTGGGGCAGAAGACCAGTTCGTCGCGGGTGTGCAGGCGGTTGTAGATATCGGTGACGACATCGAGGTTGCAGGCGGTGCAGATGTATTCCTCGCGCTTCGGATTGGGGCGGGCCAGGGGCGCCATCGCCTCGCCATCGAGCCGTTCGGCCAGGCGATCGAAGGCCTGGCGCGCCTTGGGGGTTACCGCCGCCGCCGCCTGCTCGCGGGCGGGGACCAGGGCATCGATCTCGGCCTGCAGGCTGGCGACGCGCTCGCCGATCTGGCTTCTCATCTGCGCCAGGCGGTTGGTCTCGTTTTCCAGTTGGGTGGTCAGTTCCTGGATGTGCCCCTGCGTGCGCTCGACTTCCTCCAGCGCCTGCATCGCGGCTTCTTCCGTCTTGTTGCGGTCGATCTTCTGGGTGTTGATCTCGATGAGCAGGGCCTGATATTCCCGGTTGTTGCGGGTGTTCTGCTGCTGGCTGCGCAGCTTCTCGATGTGGGCGTCACGTGCCTTAAGGTCCAGTTCCAGCGTGCCGGCACGGGCCTGGACCTCCTTCAGTTTCTGGTTGGCCTCATCCAGGCGGGCCTTCACATCGTTGGTGCGGCGTTCCTGGATACGGACATCCCTGGTGGCGGCGTCGAGACGTTGTTGAGCGGCGCGAAGCGCCTGATCAGCCTGGTACAACTGCACCAAGGCGATGTTGGTCGGACCCATCGCAAAACCTCACGGATCAATTGTCAAAGTGCTGTGCCCCTCCCGCCATCGGAAGCGGCAAGGGAACCATTATGAGGATTGAGCCGCGGAAAAAAAGTAACAAACCGACGACAGGGCGGGTGCTCGCCCGTTTCCTGCCAAAAAGACAGGTTGTGGCCGCTCGACAGATGGCTGGGCGATGGCCGTCAATGGCAGACTCAGCAGTTAGACGGCGGGCCTCCCCGCTTTACGCGGTATGTCGAAGCGGATGCAGTTGCAGGCGCATCACCGCCAGCCCCGGGGCGGGGACGCCAACGCGCACCGTGCCATCGCCGTATCGCTCGGCCGGGGCGGTGCGCACGCGCACCACATCAGGTTGTGCCCAGGTATTTGTGGCTGTGGGCTCAAGGCCGCTGAGGAGATTTACCGGGCCGGCCGGGGCAGCGCTGGCATCGGCGATATGCAGTCGAACCGACAATTCCTCATCAACGCCGCGGTTAATCAGGAAAACGCTGAGTGTGCCGGCCGCGACATCATAGCTGGCGGCGGCATCCAGCCGCGGAACCGTGCCACGCTCGCCGGCATCGCAGGTGGGGGCATCGACCACCGGCACCAGTGAAAGGCCCCGCGCGTAGCGTGAAAAGAGGGCCAGCGGCCAGTAGATCGGCTGGATGAGCAGGCCATCGGGCCGCGTGAGGATCGGAGCGATGACATTCACCAACTGGGCCAGGCAGGCGATCTTCACCAGATCGGCATTGCGGATGAAACTGGCGAGATACTGGGCGCAAACCAGGGCATCTTCGAGATTGTAATGCTCTTCCAGCAGCGGCGGGGCGTGCTGCCACTTACCATCTTCATATTCCCCGCCGCGGGCGCGATACCAGACGTTCCATTCATCGAAGGCGAGGAAGACCTGCTTGCTGCTCTGCTTCACACCGCGGACGTAGCTGATGACGCCGCGGTAGTCGGCCAGGATACGGTCAATGATCGTGCCTTCGGCCAGGTACCAGGCGGTGTTGTGCTGCCGGTTGCCGCTGTAATGGTGGACGGCGAGATAGTCGATCACGTCCCAGCAGTGTTCCAGCACCGTGCGATCCCATGCGAGGTAGGTGGGCATGAAGGGGCCGGAAGAGCCGGCGGCGATGGTCTGGATGGACGGATCGACCTGCCGCATCAGCCGGGCGGCGGCCAGGGCACGGCGGGCATACTCATCGGCGGTGCAGTGGCCAGTCTGCCAGGGGCCGTCCATCTCATTGCCCAGCCCCCAGAGACGCACACGATAGGGGACAGCCTGCCCGTTGGCGCGGCGCTGATCGGCCCATGGGCCGGTGGAGGCGTTGCAATACTCAACCCACTCGGCGGCAAGCTGCGGGGTGCCATTGCCCAGGTTCACCGTGATGTACGGATCGCCCCCAAGCTGCCGGCACCAGTGCAGGAACTCATCGGTGCCGAAGCGGTTGGATTCCAGGCTCTTCCACGCCAAATCCGGCCGGATTGGTCGGCTTTCCGGGGGGGCAATGCCATCTCGCCAGTCATAGTTGCTGGCAAAATTGCCGCCGGGATAGCGCACCAGGGACAAGTTCAGCGATCGCAGGGCCTCAAGAACATCGCGCCGCAGGCCCTTCTCATCGGCGTGGGGGCTGGCGGGGTCATATATGCCGCCATAGATGCCACGGCCCAGATGTTCAATAAGCCCGCCAAAGAGCCGCCGATCTATCGGGCCCACATGATGGTGGAGGTCGAGATGCAGGGCTGCCTGGAGCATCGGATGGATCCTAGCGCCCGGAGTGGTGGCGAAGCACCGGCGCGGTGTCACATTCATGTTAATTTGCGCGATATTTCGTGTATCCGGCAGAAGTTAACTGAGTTGCCACCCAGTTCGGCCGATAACAGGTACGTACTGGTGGATTCTTGCACACCCACCGGGCCCGGTTCGCCGAAGCAAGAGGCGGGACCGCTGTTTGAAGGAGTCCGTGTGCTGATACTGCCGATCGAGGAAGCCACGCCGGGCATCAAGCTTGGGATGCCGGTGATGCACCCGCAGCAGCCGGGCCAGCAACTGCTGAAGGCCGGCTATACGATGGATGAGCGGGTGCTTGAGCGCCTGCGCGAATTGGGAGTGCCGTTCCTCTATGTCGACTATCCCGGGTTGGAGGATGTCGATAAATTGCTCATGCCGGCACTGTCGCCAGCGCGGCAACAGATGTACCAGCAGATCCGCAAGACGATCACCGCCGTCGAGCGCACCGCCCAGCCAACCGTCACCTTTCCCGACTATTATGCCGTCACGCGCGAGCTGGTCCTGACGCTCATGCAGAACGGCGCCCATCCGGTCTACATGGACCTGATGAGCGCCAACCTCGGCAACGATGAGGTGGCACACGCCACCGCGGTGGCCCACCTGTCACTGATGCTCGGCATCAAGCTGGAGCAATATCTGATCAACCAGCGCAAGCGCCTGTCCCCGGCCCATGCCCGCGAGGTGGTCAACCTTGGGGTGGGCGGGATGCTGCACGATATCGGCAAGGCCAAGCTCCCCAGAGAGATGCGCCGGTTCCACGTGATCAACGAGCCGCAGAACGCCGAGGAGCGCGAAGCGCATGAGTCGCACGTGCAGCTTGGCTATGACATGGTTCGCAGCGGCATCGAGCCATCGGCCGCTGTCGCGGTGCTGCACCATCACCAACGCTTCGATGGCAGCGGGTTTCCCAAGGTCACGCATGGGGATGGAAGCCATGCCCCCATCTCAGACACCAAGATCCACATTTTTGCACGCATTATCGCGGCGGCCGACCTGTTCGACCGCCTGTGCCCCGGCCCCAATGGCAAGCGGCGGCCAAACCTCCAGATTCTCCACGAGATGCGCACCACCTACGCCGGCATGATCGACCCGGAAATCAACAAGGTGCTGCCCTCGGTCATTCCGCCGTTCCCCCCGGGCATGAAAGTGAAGCTCAGCGATGACACGATCGCGGTGGTGACAAACTTCTCACACACCGACCCGTTCTACCCGACGGTCCGCCGGCTGGCCGAGGATGGCCAGGTGCTGCAGGGCGACAGCATCGATTTGCGCGACGCCCGGCACCTGCGCGTCGCCGAGATAGACGGTGTCTGCACAGAGGGGCTGATCCCCGAGGCGCATGCCGCCCCGGCCCCCAGTACCGCAGCGGCGTGATGACGCATCATGAATGAGACGACTGCTGCGCCCTCAGGGGTGGCGGGCCGGATCCGGCTTATTTCCAGTAGCACCAGAAAACCTGGGGATTCGCTTCGGTGCTTTCACCCCAGTTGGTGTTGCCGGCGAGGTTACCGGCAACGATCTTGCGCCTGGACCAGCTTTCCACGTGCAGGTCCATGAACAGGACGTTGGCGAACGACTTGTCGTACTCCTTGGTCATGCCCGGCCTCTGGCCGTGGCGATAGGCCGGGCCGCCATATGCGTTCGTGGGGTACGACTCGTTCAGGTACATGTCGCGCCCGTCCATCGAAATCTCGTAGGTCCGCGCATCCGTAGCCAGGATCTTGATGGACGGCCGGCGCACAGCGCTGAATTTGAAGTAGGTGGTCCCGTAGGGGTAATAGGGGCCGGGCTGGCCGGAGGCGGTCCACATCAGGCGGCTGTGCTCATGGTTGACGCCATAGCGCACACCACCCTCCAGTGCGGAGGGACAGTTGCGGCTGGGCGGCCAGTTGCCACCGACAAACTCCCAGGCGCCACCGACCTGCACGATGTCCGACTGAAGTCCGAAGGCACGACGGAAGGCCGGGTTTCGCCACCAGAAGGTGTTCCCGCCGATCAGGCTGGTGTCGTTCGTGCTGTAGGGCAGGACGTAGTTGTCGTACTCGTTGGCGTAGATGCCGAACGCCATGCCGATCTGCCGCAGGTTGCTCATGCACGTCACCTGATTGGCGGCTTCCCGTGCCTTGTTCAGTGCAGGCAGGAGCATGGCCACCAGAAGTGCCACAATGCTGATGACGACCAGCAGTTCCACCAGCGTGAATGCTCGTCTGTTGCGCATGATAACCTCCAGACGGGTGAACTTGCGCCAAGCCATGAAGGCCGGCCAAGGGGCAGGCCGGCTGTTTGGGCCGGCTTGACCCGATATGCCGAGCGTCTTAATGCCTGCGGCGGCGGGCCAGCAGGCCCAGACCAGCGGCCGAGAACACGCCCAGCGAAGCCGGCTCGGGCACGGCCGCGAGCAGCTCGTGGCGCTGAAGCACGCCGGAGGAGAGACGAACCTCATCAATCAGACCGGTGAAGTAGTGCGCGGTCGTGTTGCCCTGGGCACCAATGGTAAACGGACTGTTCTTGTTGGCGACCGCACTCTTCGTGTGCGTCAGGCCGATGCCTTCACTCAGTTCACCCGCCCCGGGACCACTGAGCTGCTGATAATAGAAGGTGATGCCTGACGAAGAGAGATCTGTGACGTCAACGGCAAAGGCGACGTAGTAATCCGTGTTCAGGGACACTGTCAGGCCGGTCTTGATTCGCTCGTTGTTCCCGGAGCTCCCATCCGAACTGATATGCAGTTCAACCTGCTCATCGGCATCGATCGAGATCATGTAACCCCGGTTATCGCCATTGGAACTCCAGTTACCCGCAATGACGGCAAACGCACCCGTCACATCGGCGGTCAGGTTGAAATATGCCTCCAGCGTGAATTGCTGCTGCGTGAATTCATCACTGTCCGGCGCATAGAGCGAGCCATTGCCGCTGAACTGGGCGGCATACTTATTCTCCGCCTGGGTGTTTGGAATGGGATTATGGAACCCGGATCCGTTGCCCGATGCTGGAAGCGCATATTGCCCCGGAACGGTGGAATACTGGCCCGTGAGATGGTGATTGCCGGCGTAGTCGTCGCGCCAGTCATTGGGTGCCCCATCAGTGATCGTGCTGGCTCCTTCAAACCGCCAGTGGGCAATCGTGGCGGATTGGGTAACGGCGGGAGCGGTGAGCAGGGTAGTCAGTACGCCAGCGGCTGCGAACGACAGGGTTCGGTTGAACAGTGACATGAGTGAACCTCCTTTACGATAAGATGGGATGCAAGCCATACCTAGCCGGCTGACTCGCGCCAGATGAATTCCATGTGAACGGTTCTCTGCTGCCAGGGGCGATCTGGATCGGCCAGGCGCTGTTCCAGCATCTGGTCCATCGCATCGGCCACCTGCGGGCAGCGGCGATCGCCGCTGGCCAGCGCGGGCTGCCACAGACGTCCGGCTTCCAGGTCGTTGAATCCCACCACCGCCACGTCCTGCGGCACACGCAGTCCACGGCGCTGCAACTCGCGAATGATGTACATGGCGCCGATGTCGTTGAAGCAGAAGATCGCATCGACATCGACGGTCTTGGGAAACTGCCGGCAGAAGCCTTCCAGGTGCAGCCGGCCGTGCTCCTCCCCGGTCTGGGGCACATCCAGGTTGATCAGCAGATTGGGGTGATCTTTGATCCCCCGCACGCGACACTGCTCGCGGAAAACACTGAATTTCGGCGGATTGGATTCCTCGCCCATGGAGGTGACAAACGCCGGCCGGCGACGACCCGTGCGGGCGAAATGGTCCACCACCTGCCGGATCGCGTGATTGCGATCGTGAATCAGCAGATCGCCGGGGAAGCCGGGGATCGGCTCACGCGATACGCCCAGCACCAGTTCGAAGTGCTCCAGCCGCTGCACGATCTCCGGGGCCATCAGGACGGACGGGATCTCCTGCAGGATGATGCCATCGGCACGGCGGGCGATGAAATCATCCAGTTGCTGGCAGGTGACCTCAACGTGCTGGCTGTGCTGCGCCTGGTAGGTAGCGTAACCGCGCTGCTGCATGCGCTCCAGCAGTTCCTTGGCGATCATGGAGTCGCCGGTCCATGGATCGATCAATGTCCAGATCAGCCCGACCGAACGCGTGCGGCCACCACGCAGGCCAGCCGCGAGCCGGTTGGGCCGGTAGCCCATCGCCTTGGCCGCCGCCAGCACACGATCGCGCGTTTCCGGCCGGATGCGGTGGGGGGCACCCAAGGCCAGCGAGACCGTCTTCTGGTCGATGCCCAGGCGGTTGGCAATATCTTGCTGTGTAACAAGTCTGGACATGATTCCTACGTAGGAATATACTGCATGAATATGCCAAAGCAAGAGAAATCTGAGCGTTGGCGGCCGTCGAGCTCGCACTCTAGGGCGTAAGCCACCTGTCGCCACCGGCGCCCTAACCCTGAAACCATGGCGCCGCAGGTATTTGCGCTACTTTGCCCACCGGAGGACCACCCTATGCCGCGTTGGATTGCCGTCTGCCTGATGATGCTGATCGTGACGCCGATGGCCTGGGCCGATGAGTCGGTGTCGCTGCTGGCCAACGGCGATTTTTCCGTGGCGGGCGAGGGGGGCTCAGGGGTGGCCGGCTGGGATACCAGCCGTACGAAGCACCCGGTGACCATTGACCGGCAGGAGCACCCGGAGAATGTCCCGCAGAGCCTGCGCATTGAGGTCACCAGTGCCCAGGAAGGCCGGCTGGGCGAAATCTATCAGCGGCTGAAACTCAAACCCAATACCCGCTATACCCTGAGCGGTGAGGCGCGCGGCGAGGTGAAGGAGATGGCCGTCCTGCAGGTGAAACGCCTGCGCGAGGGCAAGGAGATCGAGCGCATCACAACGCCCTGGAGCACGACACAATGGCAGACGCTCACCCGTACGTTCGATAGCGGCGAGGCCGATGAGGTGATGGTCATTCTACGCTGGCGGCAGAACAAGGAGCATGTCGGCAAGTCGGTCTGGTTTGCGAATCTGGTCCTCCAGGAGGGCAGCATTCAGGTCAAACCTGAGGATGCCCGCGAGCCCCAGGCGATCCCCACCTTCAACAGCATTGGCCTGTACTGGAAGCCCGCCGGGGGCAGCCCCGACCGCCAGGCAAGCGTTTCCTATCGCCCCAAGGGTGCCGCGGACTGGCGCGAAGCCATGCCGCTGTGGTTCGATGCCAACGACCATGCCGGAGAGGCCGCCCAACATACGTTTGAATACCGCGGCAGCATTGTCCATCTCGACCCCGGCACCACCTATGAAATCCTGCTCAAGCTGGAGGGGACGGACCAGACCCGCACGATCGAAGTGACCACCTGGAGCGACACGCCGCGCATCGCCCGCACCGTCGAGCTGCCTGCAAATCAGCAGGGAACCTACACTATCACCGAGGGCGGCAGCGAGGAGGAGGGGTATGTCCTGTACAGTCCCCCGGCCGGCCCGCCGCTGGTCTGGGATGCCCAGGGCAATGCCGATGTTCAGTTGCGCATTGATGCTTCGTATGTCATCGTGCGCGGCCTGACGCTCAAGAACGCGGCCCGCCACGGCATTGAGCTGGGCAACGTCCAGAACGTCATCATCGAGGACTGCGATATCAGTGGCTGGGGCCGGATCAGCCCCGATGGCTTCGGATACAACCTTGACTCGGCCATTTACAGTGAGTCAAGACAACTGGAGCGGATCGTCATCCAGCGCTGCAACCTGCACCACCCGCGCAGCGACTCCAACAGTTGGCAGCAGGAGCGAACCCGCAGCGATGGCAGCAAGAGCAAGCACCCCGTCGGCCCGCAGGGCATCACCTTCCGCCAGGGCAAGGGGCAATTTGTGATTCGCTTCAATCGCATCCATTCGGATCTGGAGCACATGTTCAATGACGCCATGGGCGAGACCCGGAACTTCAGCTATGGCGGCTTCCCCAATCGAGACAGCGACATCCACGACAACTTCATCTCCCACTGCTGGGATGATGGGCTGGAAATCGAAGGCGCGAACATGAATGTGCGCGTCTGGAACAACTACATCGACCTGACCTACGGCGCGATCGGGGCCGCATCCACCTCGCTTGGCCCCAGCTATTTCTGGCGGAATGTCTACGCCACTTCGCGCAAGCACGAGGGCACATCGCCCAACGACCTGCGCGGGCACTACCTGGTGAAGCTGGGCAGCGACAGGATCCAGTGGGCCCGCGGCCGCTGCTATATCTTCCACAACACCGTGCTCCAGCCGCCGGGCTTCCCCGAGGGCCCTGATGCCACCAGCGGCGCCCAGTCCGGCGTGGTGGATACCAGCATGACCAAGTACACGCAGAACGTCGTGACGCGCAACAACATCATTCACCTTCGTCACGATTCGAGCATTGCGTACCGCAACGCGCGCAAATTCGGGAACGTCGATTTCGATTACGACCTGTTCAACGGCCAGTACACCGCTCCCGACGGCGCCCTGGCCAACGCGATCGAGGGCACACCGACCTATGATCGGGCGCCCGATGGCCGGCTGTGGCTGCGGCCCGGCACACCCGGCCATGATGCGGGCGTGCGCATCCCCAACTTCAACGATGATTTTGTCGGGGCGGCGCCGGATATGGGGGCCGTGGAGACAGGCACCACCACGCCCAAGCCGCCGCTGTGGCCGGCGTTTCCCCCGCCGCCGGCATCCGATCCGCAGTAGCCGCATCACCACCCGGTGCGGATCCTATTCATGGGCGTTGTTGGGCACCCTGGGCAGGATGCGATGCTCGGTGTACTCCGGGTTGGGCGCGGGTATGTTGGCTTCTACCTCGCGCTGCCAGCGCTTCAGGAGGGCCAGCAGGCGGTCGTGGATGGCCGGATGGATGCGCGACAGGTCAGTGGTTTCACTGATGTCCTGTTCCAGGTTGAACAATGCCGTCCGGCCGGTTTCGAACCATTGGATCAGCTTCCACGGCCCGGAGACAACCGCCGCCGCCGGCGTGCCGCCCTGGTTGGAGTAGTGCGGGTAGTGCCAGAATATCGCCTCGCGGTCGAGGGTGCCGGTTTCCCGCAGCAGCGACAGCAGGCTGACGCCGTCAACGTGCTGATCGGGACGTGGAGGCAGGCCGGCAGCCTCCAGCAGGGTGGGATAGAAATCGGTGCTCGTCACCGGGACATCACACACCGCGCCGCGGCGGATCTGCCCCGGCCAGCGCACGATCTGGCAGATGCGCGTTCCCCCTTCCTCGCTCCAGCCCTTGCCCTCGGCCAGCGGGTGATTGCAGGTGGGTGAGCCTTCGGAAGTGGACAGCCCGCCGTTGTCGCTGGTGAACAGTACCAGCGTATTGTCGTCCAGACCGTGTTGCCGCAGGGCATCCAGTAGGCGCCCGATGTTGTGGTCCAGGTTCTCCAGCATGGCGGCATAAGCCACATCCGACTGGATGATCCGCCGCTGCACCCGCAAGGTCTGTCCGGGTGGGGGAAGCCTGCCCATGATCTCTCCCTCAACGATTGGCTCGATGCGGTCCAGCCCCAGGCGCTGGGCCTTGCGCTGATACTTCTCGATCAAATGGGGCGGCGCTTCCACGGGGGTATGGACCGCGTAGTGCCACAGGTTGAGGAAAAACGGGCGTTGTGGATCGCGCTGGCCGATCAGCCGGATCGCTTCATCAGTCAGGCGGTCGGTAAGGTATTCGCCTTCCGGCCCTTCCGGCAGGGTCGGGATGGCGTACGGCGCGAAATAGGTGTGGGGCCGGCCCATCTCGCATCCGCCGAGGTTGATGTCAAAACCGTGGTGCTCGGGATAGAACGGCCCATCGCCCAGGTGCCACTTGCCGATATGCCAGGTCTGGTAGCCGCCTTCGCGCAGAGCGGCGGCGAGGCTGGTTTCTTCCAGGGGCAGGTAGTGGAGATAGGGCACATCGCGCAGCCGCCCGTGAATCTGGCCGCCGATCCACTGGGTGATGCCGACACGGGCCGGGTACTTGCCCGTCAGGATGCTGGCGCGGGTGGGAGAGCACACCGGAGCGGAGGCATACGCACGGGTGAAACGCATCCCCTGTTGCGCCAGGCGATCCAGGCAGGGCGTCTCATAGAAACTGCTGCCGTAACATCCCAGGTCGCGCCAGCCCAGGTCATCAATCAGGATGAACAGTATGTTGGGACGTGCCACTTGTGCCATGATGGCTATGATAGGGGCCGTTCATCGTAAGGGAATTGCCGGCCGATGGACTCGCCCCGCACCGGTGGGGGGCGGTATCATCCCCGCGGAAGGAGCATGGCCCAGAACGCCGCGATCCAATTCCTCGCCCTCACGTGGCCGATTCGGCTGGAGTATTTCAGCGGATGGACCGCGTTGGGTCTGTTCGTCGCGGTCTCGATCCCGTTCGTGCTGCTGGGACTGCGCTCGCTGAGCGGCCTGGGGCCGCTGCGCAAGTGGGTTGCCATCGGTGCCCGCCTGGCGGTGATCGGGCTGATCGTGATGATCCTGGGCGGCGTGCGCTGGCAGCGCCAGCACGAGGTGCTGGAAGTGATGGTCCTCAAGGACATCAGCCAGTCCACGCTCAATGTGCGCGATTACCCCGGCGCGGCGGCCGGCCAGGCATTGCAGGCAGCCCTGGACCGGTTCCTCACCGATGCGGCCGACCCTGCGTACAAGGTCAAGCCGGGCGATCGCGTCGGCATCATCAGCTTTCACTCCGATGCCCTCATCGATGCCCTGCCCAATGAGCAGTTACTGCTGGAGGCCAAGGCCCGCCGTGAACCGGGCAGCGGCACCGATGTCGCCAGCGCCATCCAACTCGCTCTTGCCTCGCTGAGCCAGGATGCGATGCACCGGCTGCTGCTGATCTGGGACGGCAACATGACCGGCGGCGATCTCGAAACCGCCCTGGGCGCCGCCGCCTCAGCGCAGGTGCCGATCGACGTGCTGCCGCTGCGCTATGCGGTGCAGAGCGAGGTGATGATCGATCGCTTTGTCGCGCCCACCTGGATGAGCGAGCAGGCCGCGTTCAGCCTGGAAGTGGTCCTGCGCAGCACCAATACGCAGCCCGTGACCGGCGAGCTGACGGTCTATCATCAGAACCTGCCGATGGACCTCGATCCCTACACCGAGGGGCTGCAGGCAACCCGGCGGGTGACCCTCAAGCCGGGCACGCACGTCGAGCGTGTGCAGGTGCCGGCTCAGTCGCAGGCGGGGGTGCATCAGTTCCGTGCGGAGTTCAAGGCCCCGAATGTCGAGATCGGCCTGGCCGGCGAGCGCCTCACCGGCCCAAATGTGCAGGGCCGGCCCGGCGACACCCTCCTGCAGAACAACACCGCCACCGCCTTCACCTTCGTGCGCGGTAAGGGCAAGGTCCTTTACATCGATAACAGCGCTGATGGCCAGGGGAACCTGCTGGCCGAGGCCCTGGCGCGCGAGGGGGTGAACCTCGATCTCGAGCGCCGCAGCGTCGACCAGTTTCCCACCGGCCTGGTTGCCCTGCAGAACTACGATGCCGTCATCCTCAATAATGTCCCCCGCGGCGCGGGCGGCCTGAGTGACCAGCAGGCTGACCTGCTCACCAGCTATGTGCATGACATGGGCGGCGGCCTGCTGATGATCGGCGGGCCCGATGCCTTCGGCGCTGGCGGCTGGCAGGGGTCCAACCTGGAGAAAATCCTCCCGGTGGACATGGACATCCCCGCCCAGCGGCAGATCTCCAAGGGCGCGCTGGTGCTGATCATGCACTCGTGCGAGTTCGATAACGGCAACTACTGGGGCGAGCAGTGCGCCATCAAGGCGATTGAGGCCGTCAGCGAGCGCGATGAGGTGGGCATCATCTCCTACGGCTGGGGTGGGCCGGCCGGGGGGGGAAGCGTCTGGGATTTCCCCCTGCAGGAGAAGGGCGATGGGTCCAAGGCCATCGCCGCGGCCAAGAACATGCAACTGGGTGACATGCCCAGCTTTGATGACTCGCTCAACCTTGCCCTCAACGGGGATGGAAAAGGCAACAGCGGCCTGCTGCAATCTAACGCACGCCAGAAGCACATCATCATCATCTCCGATGGCGACCCGGCCCCGCCGTCACAGAACCTGATTGATCTGTGCAAGCGAAACAACATCACCATCAGCACGGTGACGGTCTTCCCCCACGGCAACTTCATCCCCAAGATCATGAAGGACATCGCCGATGCCACCGGCGGGAAGAACTACGGGCCGATCAACCAGAACTTCAACCAGCTCCCCCAGATCTTCATCAAGGAGGCAACGGTCGTCCGCCGCAGCCTGCTGTTTGAGCCCAAGCCGCCCGAGCCGCTCATCACGCCCCTGCGCACGCCGGCGGCGGGGGACAGCGATATCGTGGCGGGGATCGACACCTTCCCGCAGCTCTATGGCATGGTGCTGACCAGCCGCAAGCCCAATCCCGAGGTGAAGGTGCCGCTGGTGGCCGGCCGACAGGTCGCCGGGGCCGAGGGCACCGGCAAGACCGCGCCCCGCAGCAATCCCGACCCGATCCTGGCCCATTGGCAGACCGGGCTGGGGCGCTCGGCGGTCTTCACCAGCGATGCCCACGCCCGCTGGGCAGCGCAGTGGGTCAACTCGGATCTGTACGACAAGTTCTGGGCGCAGGCGGTGCGGGCGCTGGCCCGGCCGCCGATGAGCAGCGACCTGGATGTGCAACTCGTGCCCGATGGCGAGCGGGCACGAGTGATCGTGGAGGCATCCAATCGGGAGGGTGGCTACATCAATTTCCTGAACGTGCGCGGGCAGGTGGTGGGCCCGGACATGAAACCGCTGGATGTGCGTCTGGTGCAGACCGGGCCGGGCACGTACGAGGGGGAGATCCAGACCCACGAGCCGGGCAACTACGTGGTCGTGCTGAACTACACCGGCCCCAACGGGCAAAGCGGCTGGTTCCCGGCCGGCCTGGCGGTCAACACTTCGCCGGAACTGCGTGACCTGCGCAGCAACGATGCGATGATCGAGCGCATCGCCCAGCGCACCGGCGGGCGCGTGCTGGATTCATGGAACCCGGCCCAGGCGGATCTGTTCAGCCGCGAGGGCGTGAAGCAGACCGCCTCGCCCCTGCCGGTGTGGGACCGGCTGATCCCGATCCTGCTGGGGCTGTTCCTGCTTGATGTGGCAACCCGGCGCATCGCGTGGGACTGGGCATCGCTGAAGCGCGCCTATGCCACCGCCACCGGCGCGGTCCGCGCCTACACCACCACCCGCAAGGTAGAGACACGCCAGTCACTGGATGCACTGAAAAAGGTGCGCGCTGAAGGCAGCGCCGCAGCCCCCGCCGCCACGCCGCCAGCCGGCGAAACCGCCCGCCCCGATCCCCGCGCCAAGTTCGATGCCGGTACGGCGGCGCCGCCGGTCGAGGGCGACCTCACCAGTGTCGTGGGCGGCGCCACCGATAAGCCGGTCCCGCCCCCGCCCAAGCAGCAGAAAGAGCCGCCCAAGGGTATGCAGGGCGATGTGGATACCCTCGGCGGCCTGATGGCCGCCAAGCGCCGGGCACAGCAGAAGATCCAGGACAAGCAGAAGCCGGAATGACTCCGCCCCTGCATCCAATGCTTGCCGGCCGCGCTGCGATGCGGACCGGGCCGTGCAGCGGCCTGTCCTTTGCATCCCATGGAACACACCCGATGCCTGCCAGGGTGCTGCCGGACGATTCGGGAAAGCCTCTGGGTGAAATACCGCTTCTTGCTGCGAGGTGGACCGCTGCGGTGATGATTCGCCGTGCGGCGGGCATGGTGAAATTGACCCATCCCTTTCCCCGTACTAAGCTTTCGCTTTCCTCACCTGATCCAAACACTGGCGGTGACGTTGGCGTATCACCAGCGGGGTGTCTGGGCGTGAGACGGAGTCATCCTTGGGCGTTACCCTCGAAATCCTCGACGAATACGAAAAGAAGGAGAAGTGTGGCGTGTTTGGCATCTGGGGCACGCCGCAGGCATCCCAAATCTGCTACCAGGGTCTGTTCGCCCAGCAACACCGCGGGCAGGAATCGGCCGGGATTGTCGTCTCCGATGGCCAGGACCTGCATGGCCACACCGGTATGGGGCTGGTGTCGCAGGTCTTCAATCAGCGCACGCTGGCCGAGAACCTGGCGGGCCATGCTGCCATCGGACATGTGCGCTACAGCACGACCGGCTCCTCCAAGCTCTGCAATGCCCAGCCGCTGCTGCGCCAGTATCGCCTGGGGCCGGTGGCCGTGGCCCACAACGGCAACCTGATCAACGCCGCACTGCTTCGGCGGCTGTATGAGGAACACGGCCACATTTTTCAGAGCACCACCGACACCGAGATCATCGTGCACCTGCTGGCCAAGCCCAGCCACGTGGAAAAGCAGGATCCGCTTCCGCACGTGCTCAAGCACCTGCAGGGGGCGTTCAGCCTGCTGTTCCTGTTCCCCGATCGCATTGAGGCCTGCCGCGATCCGTGGGGCATCCGCCCGCTGGCGCTGGGCAAGACGCACGATGGGCACTGGTGCGTGGCCTCGGAAACCTGCGCGTTTGACGCCATCGACGCCCAGTACATCCGCGACGTTGAGCCGGGTGAGATCGTGCGCATCGACGATCACGGCCTGAGCAGCCGCCGCTACGACACGCCGGCGACCGAACTGGCTCAGTGCATCTTCGAGCACGTCTATTTCGCCAACCCCGCCAGCAGGGTATTTGAGCAGACCGTGCATGTGGTGCGCAGGAAGATGGGGGCGCAACTGGCGCGCGAGGCGGGGGTGCCGGCCGATTTCGTCATGCCGATGCCCGACTCGGGGCGCTCGGCCGCGCTGGGATACGCCAGGGAATCGGGCATCCCTTTCGAAGAGGGCATCGTCCCCAACCGTTTCGTCGGCCGCACGTTTATCCTGCCCAACCAGATGCAGCGCGACCGGGCGGTGGCCCTCAAGCTGAACATCATCGACGATGTGGTGAAGGACAAGCGCATCATCATTGTTGAGGACTCGGTCGTGCGCGGCACCACCACGCGCTCGAAGATGCGCGCCCTGCGCCGGGCCGGGGCAAAGGAAATCCACCTGCGCGTGAGCTGCCCGCCCATCCGCCATCCCTGCTTCTACGGCATCGACTTCCCCACCAGCCAGGAGCTGATCGCCCACAACCGCACGGTTGAGCAGATCCGCGACTACCTCGAGGTCGACAGCATCCACTACCTGTCACTCGAGGGGATGCTCTCCTGTGTGCAGGGCCCGGCCACCCGCTACTGCACCGCCTGCTGGAGCGGTCAGTACAAGGTGCCGATCGATGTCCAGCAGTCCAAGTTCAGCTTCGAGCGTGATCAGCTCAAGATGTTTGACAGCGCCTGAATCGCCCCGCACTGAACCGAAAAGGGGGGCACGGCTGGCGATTGCCGATTCAATCAGTCGGCAGTCGGTAGCCGGCCATGCCAGCTGCGTATCGGGAATACACAGAGCGATTGACGCTGCCGGCCAGGCCGGTCAGCGAAGTTGATCTGCATCACCTTTCTGTGTGGGCTCACGGTTGAGGGCGGCGGCGGACGCAGGCGGCGCTTGCGGCCTTTGTCCTGGGCACCTGGCCACTCCTCCATTCCCCGCTCGACTGGCAACCGGGGCACTCTTCGTATACAACCGGAAGCGTGGCGCGTGCGATTCTCCGAAGAAATATGGAGCTGAAGGTGCGATATGCCGACCTGGAGCGGGCGGCGCGCATCGTGGAGTCGATGGGAGGGGATTACGTCGACACACTCCTTCAGCTCGACACCTATTTCCGCTCCGCGCATGGACGGCTGAAGCTGCGGGAGATTTCGTACCACAATTCGCGGGAAACCGAATCCCAGCTCATCTGGTACCAGCGTTCCGACCAGGCCGAGATTCGCGCCAGCGATTACCTGGTGACGCCCATCCCCGAGCCGGCATCGGTTAAGGAAGCCCTGCAGCGCAGCCTCGGCGTGCAGATCGAGGTCCGCAAGGATCGGGAACTGTACCTGTGGGAAAACGTCCGCGTGCAGTTGGACCGGGTTGAGCATGCCGGCCGCTTTATCGAGTTCGAGGCGGTTCTCCACCCCGGCGAAGCCGAATCCGTCGGCCGCCAGCGCCTGGAAACGCTCTGCGATCACTTGCAGATCCCGCCGGCCGATTTCGTCTCCCAGTCCTATGCCGACCTGGTCTCCCAGGTGGTATGAGGGCAGCGCTCAGCCGAACTGTGGCAGGACTCAACACGCCTGTGCCCTGCTTAGCGTCTTTGCAGGTGTTTGCCCTTACGGGTGCTGGTCGTTACGGGTGGTGGTCGTTACGGGTGGTGACCCATCGGGCGCACATGCACATCGGTCACCTCGGCGGTGCGCGGCAGGGCGAGGCTGTGGATCGTCACCGCGGCCACATCTTCCGGTTGCAGAAGTTTGTCGGGCATCCAGGGGCGGCCTTCACGGGCTATGATCTCCTGCTGCATGGGTGTGGCCGTGCGGCCGGGGAAGACGGTGATCACCCGCACGCCGGCCGGGTTGACTTCCTCTCTCAGGGCGTCGGCGACCGCCTTTAGCGCGAACTTGCTGGCCGCGTACTGGCTCACGTTGGCGTGGCTGCGGGCGCCGGCGCTGGAGTTCATGAACAGCACCTGCCCCCGCCGCTCGGTCAGGCCCGGCAGCAGCAGTTGGGTCAGCAGGTAGGGGCCGCGCAGGTTGACGTTCCACTGGTAATCGAGATCGGCCAGCGCGGCGGTGGCCAGTGGGGCGGCGACATAGGCGCCGGCGTTGTGAATCAGCAGATCGACCCCGCCGAAGGTGCTGATTACCCGCCGGGCCAGGTTGCGCACGCTGGTTTCATCGCCGATATCCGCCGTCTGAACCGTCGCCCGCTCGCCCAGTTCCCCGGCCAGGGCCGACAGGGCCGGTGCCCCGCGGGCCACCAGGATCACCCGCGCCCCCCGCGCGCTCAGCCCCCGGGCGATGGCCGCCCCGATTCCCGAACTCGCGCCTGTCACCAGCGCCACGCGATCAGCAAATGCCTGGTCCATGCCGCTGTTGTGCCAGAGAGGGCGACAATGCTCAAGGGGGAAGGGCAGCGCGTGTGGCGAAGGCAGGTGAGCGGTCGCGCTGGCTGCCGCGCGGCCTGCTCCAGGGAACAGGACGCGCGCGGGATGCCCGCGCCATGCGATGCAGCACACCGTGCGCGCTGATCCCGTCGGCCCGGTCTTGCACGGTGCGCATCAGCGCACTCTCGGCGGCGCATCTTTCTCGCCCGCGCTTGTGTGGTTCCACCGCTGCGCTTCACGGTGAGAGGCGCTCGATACGCCACCAGCCGCCGGGGGTGCGGACGTAGCGCAGGCGGTCATGAAGCCGGCCGGGGCGACCCTGCCAGAACTCAAAGACGGTGGGGAGCAGGCGGTAGCCGCCCCAGGTGTCGGGCAGGGGGACATCACGGCCGGCGAAGCGCTTTTCCACCTCGGCCTGCCGTCGGGCAAGCTCCTCGCGTGAGCGCAGGACGCTGCTCTGGCGGCTGGCCCAGGCGCCGATCTGGGCCTCGCGCGGGCGGGTGCGGAAGTACTCCTCGCTCTCGGCCCGGCTGATGCGCTCGATGGTGCCTTCCACCCGCACCTGTCGCTCCAGCGGCTGCCAGTAAAACACCACCGCCGCCCGCGGATTGGCGCCCAGCTCATGCGCCTTGCGGCTTTCGTAGCTGGTGAAAAAGACCAGGCCGCGGGGGTCGTACTCCTTGAGCAGCACGATGCGGGCCGAGGGCACGCCCGAGGCGGTGGCGGTGGCCAGCGTCATCGCGTTGACCTCCGGCACCTGCGCCTCGCGGGCCGCCTCGAACCAGCGGGCAAACTGAAGCATCGGGTCCTGGGCAGCTTCCGATTCATCCAGCGACCCCTTGGCATACTCCACGCGCAAATCCTGCGGCACCAGTGTCGGCTTCACCTCTTGGGGCAACTCGCTCATGCCGCTGATGATACCTGCGGCCCGTCGGGATCGCACGGGGTGGCAGATGCGACAGGAATAGAGGATCGGCCAAGCGGGTGATGCGATGATGGACAACCCGCCATGGCGAGGCTGGCCGTTGATGAGCCGGGGCGGTGGAAAGACCGCCATCCTCCGCAGGCCGTCCCCGCGGCCCATGCGCTGGGCGCTTCAGGCATCGTCCATCATCCGGCGTGGCGCCTTCCCGATCGCTCACGTCGGTTAGATACCCTGGCTGCGGGGGTTGAGGAAGAGGTTGTCATGGCCGGGGATGATCAGGTCAGCGATTTCGTAAACCTCGGCCAGCGAGGCCTGGGCCTGCTTGATGTCCCAGGCATCGGGGAGGACCTGGCCGGCGAGGAAATGGTCCTGGGTGGGGACCGCATCGCCGGTGATGAGCGCGGTAATGGCCGGCATGGCGACCAGCAGGCCGCAGGTGCCAGGGGTGTAGCCGGGCAGCGGGAACAGATCGACCCCGCGGGCGAGGCTGTCAGCGGCCGGCTTGAAGGATTCAAGCAGGGCCAACTCCTGCTGGAGCAGGCCGCGGTCGATATCCTGCTCGGGGGCCTGGTCAATCAGGCGCGACAGGTGCTGGTGGGCGGACTGCTGCTCGGTTTCGTGGATCAGCCGCCTGGCCTTGGTGAAGATCGATATCCCCGCGCGGTGGGCGGGGCGGAAATCGGTGAGGAACACGGCCGTGACCTGTTCCGGGCGCACGCCGGTGCGCTCGTGGAGCCGGGCGGCCAGGATCTGCCCGGGCAGGCCGGGGTCGATCAGGATGATCTGCTTGCCGGCACGCACCAGGGTGGTGGTGGCATGGGCGGTGCGAACGGCCTCGGTCTCGTTCCAGAGGCGGTTACGCGAGAGGGTGCCGATGCTGATGACGTCGATGCGAAGACTCATGGAGAGGGAAGATAGCCGAACAGGCGAGCGCAGGCGAAATCTACAACGCCTCAACGGACAAAAGCCGGCCGCCGTTTGAACGATTCTCGGCGTATCTGTCAGCCACTTATACGGACTGTGACGGAGACTGAACCCTCATTGTCGTCGCGGCTGCCGGTTTCGTTCTGCCGCATGTCGAGAACGCCGTCCTCTTCGACAACGAATGAGGTCCGCGCACCGATCGGGAACTGCTTGCTGCCGATCCGGCCTTCGAGGTAATAAGAGTGTACCTTGGTGCGGGGGTGCGGGATGCCTTCCGGCCCCGACATAAACGCCGGATTGCTTTTTGCTGCGGTCCACCGGCCGCGCGATACAATCTCGACTCGCTGGCCAGCCCGAACCTCGACTGTCGGTTGCCAATTCCTGGCCGCGTCGATCTCAAATGTCCGCGTTTGCGCCTTACCCATCGCCGCATCCAGGTCCGCCTGGGCGGCGTCGATGGCTGCCTGAATCGCGTTGGCTTCGTCAAGCTGGTTGGCCTTCATCGCCGCCGCCTTGGCCGTTTCCAGGTCGGCAATGAGCGTCCGATGCGCTTCGGCCAGCGCCCGGCGGTATTCCTGCTCGGCCTTGCGCACCGCGTAATCACGCCGCTCCAGCGCCTTACGCGCCGCCGGCGAACGCGGGGACACCTGCTGCTGGGCCACAATCACGCCACCGGCGAGGGCAACAATCACCGCTACGATCAGTGCCTGCCTCATGTCTCTCTCCTGTCTTGACTCACTCCTGTTCTGCGGACTTCCCCACACCATCCATACTTTACAACATGCGAACCGCAATGTCATTCTCTTGCTCAAGGCGGACTCAACTGTTAACCCGCCATTTTTTGCCACACCGGGGAGTTGTCGCTATGCGGTTTCCGAGGATCGTCCTGCTGCCTGGATTCGTTTCGCCAACGGTCGTCGCTCGGCATATCTCAAGTCGCCAGGCCAGACGGAGGGCGAAGTGGTGCGAGGCGGTGGGGCGGAAGTGGAGAGGTAACGGCTGTAAAATATCCTAACATTTACTTGACACAGTGGTGCGGATGGGGTATGATGGACATCGATCCTATCCGGGGAAAGGATGCGCGCTGGGAGTCGCCCCCTCCCCGGGTGAACCGGCCTCATCCTTACCCTCACCCCCTCACCCGCCAGCGCCCTGTCCTGTTGTGATGAAACGAACCCAATTGTGTCGCACAGCGCAATCGCGTGCCATCAAAATGCGAAATCTTGCTAAAGGGGGCGATTGTCCACCGTTCACATCGCGGGTGATTGAGCCCTCCGGCAGTGGTGATGGACGGAACGAACCCAATTTCATGTGGCCATGAGCGGAACGAACCCAATTTCATCCCGCACCAGGACGGAACGAAGTCAATTCGTGGCGATCGCAGGGTTATGAATAAGAGAAAGGGAATCGTGATGAACGAAACGAAGCCAATTGACGTGCCGGCTACCCCACTTCGCGCCCGGTGCCGGGCAGGGGGCGGGCTGGAACGCCGACAACCGTGATGGCTGGCGGGATATCGCGGATGACCACCGCGCCCGCGCCGATGGTGGCGCCGGGGCCGATGCTCAGGCACTGGATCACCTTGGCCCCCAGGCCGATGAACGCGCCCGCGCCGATCCGCACGCGCCCGGCCAGCAGGGCGCCGGGACAAACGTGGGTAAACGGGCCGATTTCGCACTCGTGATCCACCACGGCTGCCGTGTTGACGATGACTCCCTCGGCCAGTTTCGCCTCGGTGCCGATGACCGCCCCGGCGGCGATGACCACGTTGCCGGCGATCGTGGCGGTGGGGCTGATGACGGCAGAGGGATGGATGGCGTTGACCAGCTCGAAGCCGTGCTCGGCCATCAGGCGGCAGTAGCTCTCGCGGGCGGCGTTATCGCCGATGGCGACGATCGCATGCCGCAGCTTGCGCTGGCGGATGCGCGGCAGCATGTTCAGGTGTCCCAGCACCGGCACGCCCGCGACCTCGGTCCCGGCCAGGGATGGGTTGGCATCGATGAAGCCCGCCGGGTTGTAGCGGCCGCCCGCGCGGAGAATTTCCACCACCACCTTGCCATGCCCACCCGCACCGATGACCAGCGTATCCATGCGATCTCCTTGTTCCATATTATCGGACAAACGCGCTGCGGGCCTGCATTTGCCCGCTGCAATTCGCAGTTTCCTGCTGATATGCCGGATGGATGAGGCAGCAGGCCCGCGGCGTGCCGGGCGTATGGCAATTCGTGGTCGAGTACTCATAATGCCGCCGATGCATCAGACATTTGGGGCGGAGCAGGCCATCACCGAGACACCGCCGGGTGCGGTGCGCATTGACTGGGGGGCGCTGGGGCTGGGGGTGGTGATTTTCCTGGCGCTGTCCATCTATTTTGGGGTGCGCAGCGAGGGTTTTCTGGAAGGGGATGCCTGCACGCATTACCTGTTTGCCCGCTGGTCGATCAATGAGCCGCACTATTTTGTCAGTGTCTGGGGCCGGCCGCTGTGTACGGGGCTGTATGCGTTGCCGGCGTGGCTGTTCGGGCGGATCGGGGTACAGATCACCAGCGGGCTGATCGCGGTGGCGATCGCGCTGCTGACGACCCTGGTGGCGCGGGGGCAGGGATTTCGCCGGCCGGAACTGGCGGGAATTTTTGTCCTCGCCCAGCCGCTGGTGTTTCTGCACTCGTTCTCGGAGCTGACCGAGCTGCCCTTTGCGCTGCTGGTGGCGGGGGCGCTGCTGGCGTACCAGCGGCGGCAGTGGCTGATCCTTGCGATCCTGTGCGGCCTGATGCCACTGGGCCGGCCGGAGGGGTTCGGGTTCGTGCTGCTGGCAGGTGTGGGTCTGCTGCTGCATCGGCGGTGGTGGTGGATGCCGGTGCTGGTGCTGCCGCTGGTGATCTGGAATTACGCCGGCTGGTACCTCACCGGCCGCACAGGTGAGGCGTCGCGCTGGCTGATCAACAGTTGGCCGTACAGCGAGAAGAGCATGTATGCCGCCGGGCACCTGCTCCACTTCGTTGGCCTGCTGCCGATGCTGATCGGGCCGCTGGTGTTCCCAGCACTGTTTGTGGGGATCTGGCGCGGCATTGCCAGTTGCCTGTTGCCAGTGGCCAGTGAAGGCCAGCAACCCCGCTGGCAACTGATCACCGGGCTCGGGCGATGCTTCAGCAGCCATCACGCCCGCGTGCAACTGCTGATCGTCGCGATTCCGCTGGGCGTGCTGGCGGTTCACAGCCTGCTCTACTGGCTGGGACGGATGGCCAGCAACGGCGAACTGCGTTACCTGATCGTCGCCGCCCCGATGTGGGGGCTGCTGGTGGCGATGGGGTGGGAATGGACCTTCGACCGCCTGAGATGGAAATACGCGGTGACGGCCGCCGGCGTGGCGGCGATCCTGCCGCTGGGGGCCAACCTGTTCTGGACCGTGCTGCCGCTGGGCAATGCGGCCGACTGGCAGACCGCCGAAGCGCTCGCCCGGTGGTATGGGCACAGCGAATACGCCCGGTCGCATCCGCACCTGATGACCTCGCACATCGCGCTGTACTACTATGCCGATGTCTCCAAGTCCGATCCGCAGCGCGCGCGCGACTGGAGCCAGCAGATGGTACGGCGTCGCCCGCCGGGCACGATTCTCATCTGGGACCCGGTCTACGGCCTGTACAACTCGGATGCGAATCTGTCGGTGACAACCCGCCTGATCGAGCAGGCCGGGTGGAAGGAAATTCCCTGGCCATTTGACTGGCTGCCCGAGCGCCGATCGTGGTCGCCGCAGTCGCCGCTGAACTCTCCCGAGCCGGGGGATACCTGGCGGATCTACATCAGCGAATAGGATGACGGACCACAAGGAGAAGAGAACGCCGGCAGACACCGGTCTTCGGCTTGTCTCGCTGTCGTCTTATCCATCCTGCCGGCCTTCGATGGCCAGCAGCAGCAGGCCGGCGGCGATCATCACCCGGCGATCGAGCAGTTCATCGATGGTGGGATCGAACGCTATTGCGATCTTGTGCACGAACGGGTTGACGTTCTGCTTGAACTGCGCGATGGGCCGGCCAACGCACTCGGCGTGATAGGCCTGCGGGAGGAACCAGGTGGTGATCTCGACGAACCGCCGCAGCAGCGCCAGGCCGGTGCTGTCCTCTTTGATCGAGCCGAGCTCGCGATCCAGGTTGTCCATGATGATCCACTGGTCGCGGATCAGCGAGGAGAACCCTTTGCGCTTGAGGGCGCCCAGCCGGGTGCCACTGCGCGAGTCGATGATGTCGTAGGCGGCCGAGAAGTCGATGATGTTCCGGGCGGCGATGCGCAGCAGCTCGGTGCTCATCGTCTCATCGGTGTAGAGGCGGATGTCTTCCTTGAGTTTGAACGCCTTGAGCTGCGAATACGCCACCACATTGCCGGCCGGATCATAGATGTGGAACGCGGCCCCCAGCAATTTGAAGACCTTGCGGCGGATCAGGTAGCTGGGCTGCGTGAACAGCCCCTGCGCGGGGACGGCCATCGGTATGGTCATTCTGGACAGTTCATTTTGGGAGTGGGAGCGATCGCCCGGCCCTTCATCCACTCTGGTCACCAGTCGCCCTAGCAGCGATCGAAATGGCCCCGATCGGACTCGAACCGATATGCCCTTGCGGGCGGTGGATTTTGAATCCACTGCGTCTGCCAATTCCGCCACGGGGCCGCAGCGCAGGTGCCTAATTTATGCGCTGGAGTGTCCGAATGCAAAGGGGGCGATCGACCAGGGGCATGGCCGGCAGGTCCTGCGGGCGGCCGGGGGTTAATCGTTCATCCGGCTGCTTGCCGCGCGAGCGCCGGCGATCAATAATGCGGGACTTTCCGCGTTCACCCGGGCGCGAGCACGCGCGGACGCGTGCGCTGTTTTCAACGGTTATGGCCGCCATGACTTCCGAGCAGATCCGCCAGCAGTTCCTCGACTTCTTCGTGCAGAAGCACGGCCACACCTTCGTGCCCTCGTCGCCGGTCGTCCCGCTGGATGACCCGACGCTCCTGTTCGCCAACGCGGGCATGAACCAGTTTAAGCCGATCTTCCTCGGGCAGGAGGTGCGCGATTACACCCGCGCGGCCAACACGCAAAAGTGCATCCGCGCCGGCGGCAAGCACAACGACCTGGAGGAGGTCGGCCGCTCGCGGCGGCATCACACCTTCTTCGAGATGCTGGGCAACTGGTCGTTCGGCGACTATTTCAAGCGCGGCGCCATCGAGATGGCTTGGGAACTGCTCACCCAGGTCTGGAAGCTTGATCCCACCCGCCTGCACGTGAGCTGCTACGAAGGCGATGAGAAGAACGGCGTGCCGCGCGACCTGGAAGCCGCCAACCTGTGGAAAGAGATCGCCGGCCTGCCGGATGATCACACCCGATGCCGGGCGGCCAACTCCCGGATCGCCATGTGCAGCGCGGACGCCAG
>CAYNMV010000007.1:0-101897 GCA_964398315.1 uncultured Tepidisphaeraceae bacterium
CTGCCGCCGGTGCGCGGGAACTACGCCGTGCGCGGCCTGCTGGTGGATCCGCGCGATGACAACCGGCTGGTCATTGCCACGGGCAGTCGCTGGAGCAAGACGGACGGGATCTACGTGTCCGACGACGCTGGCAAGACCTGGCGTTCGGTTACCAAGGGGATCTTCTTTGATGGTAATGGTCCGCCGCGGTCGGCTGGCGTGATCCTCCAGCGGCATCCGACGAAGCTGGATCGCCTGTTTGCCGCCAGCATCGGCACGGGGTTGTGGCGATCGGAGGACAACGGCGAGACGTGGGAGATGGTCGGCCTGGAGCACCTTCAGCCGACGGATCTGAAGATCGACCGCAGCAATCCCGATCGCATGTGGCTTTGTGCGCTCAAGGGTGACTATAACATTAACGGTCAGCGCGAGCAGGAGGCGGGATTCTATCGTTCAACCGATTGCGGGGTCACCTGGACGCGGCTGGTGGAGGAGTCGCCGGCGGAGATTCTGCAGGATCCAGTCGAGCCGGATCGGCTCTATGGCCTGCGGCGCGGACAGGTGCTGATCAGCCGCGATGCGGGGCAGACCTGGTCCGATTTTACCGACGGCCTGCAGTATGACCCGGCCAAGCAGGGGTCGACCAGTGATTTCTCATATCGGGCGATCGCAGCCGGGCCGGATTTCGTTATTGTGGGCTCGTGCAATGGCACGGTGTATCGCCTGACGCCAGGCGAGAATACGTGGCAGAAGGTTGAGGGGCAGCTCGTCGATCGCGGCGGGCATCTGCGCAACGGCGGCGGCTGGGGCTGGGCGATGGCCAGTCTGGTCGTCAGCCCGCATGACCCGAACCACTGGTTCTTCACCGACTTCTTCGGTGTCTCGCAGACGCGCGATGCCGGCAAGACCTGGGCGATCACACTCGACGGCATCGAGGTGACGGTGGTTCACACCGTCATGCAGGATCCGACCGATCCGGGTGTTGTCCACCTGGGGATGGCGGATAACGCGTATTTCCGCTCGGAAGACGGTGGCGAGAACTTCAAGCGTCATCCGTTCCCACAGGGTGCGATCACGTGCAAGGAGATCGATCTCTCCGCCAAACTGCCTGCGCGGTTGTATGCCGTCGGCGCGACGATGTACGGCCAGCAGATCGGGCAAGTGTATGTGAGTATCGATCGCGGGGATACGTGGGAGCGTTCGCCGATGCTCGGCCTGCCGCCGCTGACGCGCGACATGTGCACGAGCATCACGGTGCACCCGGACGAGCCGTACACCGTCTTCCTGTGCGTCTCCGGCAACATCAGGGAGAACGGCCCGGGCGTCTATCGCAGCACGGATGGCGGCAAGAGCTGGACGTGGATCGGCCATGGCCTGCCCGAAGGCCAGCCGTTTTTCTGGCCGATGCAATGGGCTCAGGGGAGGCAGCTTGCGGTGTCGCCGGATGGCACGCTGGTTGCCATCAGCAAGCAGACGCGGCACGTCTACGCCCTGGATGCCGGCGCATCGGCCTGGCGCAAGATAGAACTGTCACTGTCGGGTTCGCCACATTGCGTGGTGGCCGATGTGCTGACGCCCGGGCGCTTCTTCATGGGCGTGAAGGGCGACGGCTTGTATCGCAGCGAGGACTTCGGCCAGACGTGGAAGCGTGTGGTCAAGGGAAGCGTCACGCATGTCATGACGGATCGTGCTGTAGCCAACCGCGTGGCGGCTGCGACGGATAACGGCATCATCCTCAGCACGGACGGCGGTGGGACGTGGACGCAGCTCGATCGGAGCCTGCCCGATCGTGTGGACGGGAACATGCTGGCGTTCGCGGGGGATCGGCTGGTCGTGGGCTCGGACGGCAGCGGGGCGTTCTGGATTGCCCTGACGCCCGAGGCCCGCCAGACGCCGACAGCGAAGCCGGCGGTTCGTGCCGATTTGCCGCAGGAGTGGAAGACACCGCCTCAGCCGCCGAAACTGACCAACACCGGCGGCGAATCAGGCACGGATCGGCCTGACGGCTGGCGGCTGTGGACAGGCGCCGGCCAGGCCGAGCTGGTGCGCGATACCGAGACCTATCGCATCGGGAAGGCCTCGATTGCCGTTCGATCCACAAGTGAAGAAACCCGCGCGACCGCATACCAGGAGTTCCAGCCGACCCGCACGACCTTCACCGTCAACTTCTGGGGAAAGGCTGAAGGTGTCAGCAAGGCCCAACTGGCGATTCAGGTTTTCGACCAGGACAACAAGCAGATCGACTGGATCATCCTCGGCGAGTTCCACCGGGCCGACAAGGGAAAGTGGACGACAAGCCGCCCGGTCACCCTGCCGACCGCCGCACACGCGTGCCGGCTGAACATCCTCGTTGAAGGAGCCGGAACAGCCTGGGTGGATGATATCCGCATCAAGGCGCTCGCATCCGAGGTGTTCCCGTAATCGGTCCACAGCCAACTGCGCCGACGGCATCGCCCGATGGCTGTGATGATGTCGAGCGTGGGCCTGCACGTGCGGCGCGCTGTGTCGGGCTCTGCCGTCAGGATGTGGGGATGCATGGCGTCTGGCAGGCAGCCTGCGCCCCATGCATCGGAGCTGAAGCGGTTGATGAGCCTGTGCACACCGCATTGCGTGGCGCGGGTTTGCAACGCGTGCTGGCGGCACGCTCCCAGGGGGTTGCAAACCCGCGCCACATGTGCGCATTAACCTGCCATCTGCTCTAAGAGCCCCGCAGCAGCAAGGCGCCGATAGCGCGGGTGAGCGCATGGGCATGGGCGCCGCTGGGAATGTTTACGCGGCTCTCCCTGGACGCCGGACCGCTTTCCGCCGGCGCCGGTTCGGAGATGGGGGCGATCGGGGCGGCATCGGCGAAGGGCGGTGTCGCCGGGGGCTGCGGGGCCGGAGCGATCGGTGGCCGGACCGGCGCGGGGGCAGGCTTGGCGGGGGCCGCAGCCTGCGGGGCGTAGAGCCGGCTCACGGGGATCGGCTGCTTGGCGATGCCCGGGGCACTCCAGCGCAGGCGCGCGGTGGATTCACCGCCGGCTTCGTAATACTCCATTTTGATGTTGTACTTCTGTCCCGCTTCCAGCGTAATCCGGCCGGTATGTTCAGCGGCCGCCTGATCGTGCCAGCGGTCGATGATCAGCTCGCCATTGACCCACAGCCGTACACCATCATCCGCAGTGACATGGAAGGCATATTCACCGCTGATCGGCGCCTCCACCTGGCCGCTCCAGCGGATCGAGAAGTCATCTGCGCCCAGGCCGGCGGCGGGCGTGCCGGTACCCCAGTCGAAGTTCACGTGGCGATCAATGCGGGCAAAGCCCAGTTTCGCGAAATCGCGGCCCACGAAGTACTGACCGAGCAAACCGGTGCCGGCGGCTTCGCCTGCGGGGGCCTGCTCCAGCGGCGGCGTGCCGGGCACAACCGGGCCGGGCAGGGCGATATCGCCGATGGTCAGCGGTGTGCCATCGCCGCGGCGGGCCAGGAAACCGCCGGTGGCATAGCCGCTGTTGTAGGCGATGTTCCCATCCGCGCGGAACAGGCCGTCGCGTTCCTCGAAGATGCTCTTGAGGTTCTGGAAGCGGTTGTTGCGGTAGGTGATGTTCGGCACGTTCGCCACCGCGCCGCGTCCTGAGCGGCCGGGATTGGTGGAAAGAAACGTGTTGTTCTCCACGACCGCACCCGCGCCGGAGTGGCTCATGAAGCCGCGGTAGGCGTCGATAATCAGGTTGTCGTGGATGCGCACATCCCGGGCCGAAGCCACTCCCGTGATCCAGATGGCGACCTCGCTTTGCCAGCGGAAGGTATTGTTGCGCACCACCGCGTTGTCGGCCTGTACAATGTGCAGCCCCTCCTTGAAGCCGTCGATGACATTGCCTTCGACCAGGCCGTTGTTGCCGCTGAACTCGATGCCCACCATCGCCTCGTTGCGCCGCGGGTCGAATTTGCCGGCTTCACCGCTGGAAGCGTAATTGTTGCGCACGATCGTGCCGGTGCCCCAGTTCATGATCGAATAGGCGAACGAGCCGTGATAGCGCTGATCGTGCCACTCGACGAAGTGGTTGTTTTCAACGATGGTGTTGACCGCATCGTAGCCCTGCAGCTCAATCGCCATGCGCTTGACGAGCCGGCCGGTGTTGTTGGCCACGAGCAGGTTCTCGCCCTTGTAGGCCAGATGGATTCCCTCCATCACGTTTTCAAAATAATTGCCCGAGATGGTGGTGTTGTCCCAGGTACCGAAGCCGTAAACGCCGTTGTGGCCCTGGATGTTGATGAAGCGGTTGTTGAGGATCTGGCTGTTGCGCGCCCCGGCGCCCCAGAAGATGCCGTTTTTCTCCTCGCCGCCACCGTTGATGTTACGGAAGATCGAGTTTCGAATGGTGACGTTGTCGGCCCGCACCGATCCGTTGGTGATACCGGCCCCGTCGAAGATCAGCCCGTCGATGGTGATGTTCTCACCACGCTGGTGGACGGTGAAGACATAGCCATTGTCCTTGCGGAGAATAGCGCCGCCGGTGTAGGTGCGATTGGGGTAAAGGGCGATTTCTGAACCGATATCGAAGACGCCGCCGGAGAAGACGATGGTATCCCCATCACTGCTGGCGCGGATGGCAGCGCGAATGGCGGCGGTGTCATCGTGGCCGTCATCAGGTACAGCGCCAAAATCGGCAACGTTGATGGTGGCCATCAGCAGGCGGCGTTCCAGGGTCTCAATGGTACGGATGGTCCGAGAGTGCTGGCGATCAGATCGCATGGATAGACTTCCCTTCATTGGTGTCGAGCAAGGTGTTGATAGAGAATCCAGCCGAGAGCGGCGGATTGACGCACCTGTTCGCCGCGCGAGGCGGGTCACGGGCGGGGTCCGGTTGTCTTGCCTGTTGGCCGAGGCCGGCCAGGACGCCGGCAGTTTCGTGTGTTGATCGCGGGTCGGCCCGCGCCGACCGACATAGCCCATGCCTTTCCCCCCCGGGAAGGCGGGCACTAGGTTCGCCACTGGCGAAGCGGTGTCAACCTTATTTGTTCGCTTCAGACTGATTTTTTATCGGTCCTCATTCCAATCCCCTTCAATTTCCCGCGCTCTGAATTGGACATGTTGATCCCTTCATCTCCTGCTGCGCATGGCTGTACGTCTGCCTCCATGGTGGCTGGCACCAAAGCGATCGTCATTGCCAGACAAGGAGTTACAATCCGCGCGGGCGAGGCTGTGCAGAGGGGTGCCGCGTGAATGGAATGCAACAATACGAAATACGTTCATGCCCGTGGCGCTCGACTTCCCAAGCGCGACATGCCTGCGGTGCGGTGATCGGGAATTTGTCATTAACTTGCCGGAGATGCGAGGAAATAAGCAGGTGAATGATCCAATCGGGCGGTGCTTACCATGCTTCCAGAACGGACGCCCAGCCGAAGTCGCCATAGGCACTACCCCCATACATGCCAAACAGTGCTCGCTGAAATGCCGTTACCAGCCAGGCGTGCCCGATCTTCCTGCACACACAGACGGTGTGGTGACTGCGACGGATCCGCTTGCCGCGAGACTCAGGTTGGCGGGGAGGCCAGCCCGATGCGCACGGCACAAAGCCCTTACTTCGCAGACCGCGGTTGCGCCCCACTGGGTTGACCGCTGGCGTGGCTGGTTCAAAGACCTTCGCACGATGGCTGCACGGCCTGCGGGGATGTGGCGGAGGCAGGATGCTGCATCATCGCGGCGGGGAGTACGACTGGTTCGAAGGTCTGATTGGCTTCGCTCGTGCGGGCAGCGATACACATGGTGGCGCTGAGGATGCCATCTGCCAGGGTGGCATGGGAGACATCCTGGCCACGGATGATGTCAATAAAGTTGCGGGCGAGCACGCTGTCGCCGCCGTGGTGGCCCTGCGGGATCTCCACCTTGATGGTATCAACGGCGGTGCCGTGATGCTCGATGACCTGGATGGATTCGGTGTACCAGTCGAATTCCAGCGTGGCTTCGTAGCCGGTGATGCGGGCGCCGCGGCGGGCGGCAGAACGGCGCGAGACGAAGTTCTGCGCATAGGAGGCATGCGTGCCGTCGGCGTACAGGATCAGCGCACTGCCGGCATCGTGGTGGCGGATCGACTCACTGAATGCGCAGGCGTGATCACCGTGGCCCATGCCGCCATCATCTCCGCGCAGGGCGATGTTGCGCGGACTCTCGGGGCAGCTGTCCACGCGATCGCAGGCCGAGCAGCGCAAGTCGGCCGGCATCGATCCGCCATAAATCTTGCGCGTGCCCGTGGCGGCGATGGTCAGCGGGCGGCTGCCAACGAGCCGGTTGATGTAGTCGAAGTCATGGGTGGCCTTCTGCAGCCACAACCCGCCGGTGGTGTTGTAATCGCGATACCATTGTCCGAAGTAGCCCCCGCCGTAAGGCACGTAGTTGAATGCCTGCACCTGGTTGATGATGCCCAGCCGACCGGAGGCAATAATCTCCATGACGCGCTGCACCAGTGGCGTCACCCGCAGCGGGAATGACACGACAACGCTGGCCTCCCGGCCGAGGAAAGCCGCGTGCAATGCCTGAAGCTGGGCAGTGGAGATGCCCACCGGCTTTTCCAGGAACAGCGGCAGGCGCGTCGGGGCCACCTTGACCGCCAGCGGCGCGTGCAGGTCGCAGCGGGTGCCGATGAGGATGCCATCATAGGAATCGGCGTGCTCCAGCAGGCGGTCGGTGTCAGGATGGAACACCGTGCGGTCGTGCGGCACGTTTTCGCGGTCCAGGCGCGCCATCGCCTGCTGTGGTGTCGGATCGGCAACAGCCACCAGCGTGACGGATGGATCTTCCCGGCGCAGCGATGCGATCACCGAGGCGGCTCGAACTCCCAGACCGATAGCGGCTAGTCGAATCATGGCGGACCGTGGTCAGAGGAAAGATGCCAGCAGGATATCAGGACAGGCTACGGAGTGGTAAGAGAAAGCTGTGCAATCCACAGCAGGTTGGGCCGGGCGGAGCTGCCGCCGTCGGCGGGCTGCTCGATGCGGATGGCCTGATAGCCCCCGGCCGGCAGGGGAATGGTTACTGAGCGGTCGGTGTTGGCCGTGAATTGCCTGGCAGGCGTCCAGGGGGCTTCAGGCGTCGTGCGCACCAGAACGGTGAGATGCCGCGAGGGATGGGAAGGCTCGAAATCGATGCGCAGCTGGCCGCCACGGTGTGGTGCGGGCAGGCGCAGCTCGATCCAGGGCGCTTCCCCATCCTCAGCCGAGGCCCACGCTGCCTTTGACCAGTGCAGGTTGGCGCGATCGGCGATGCCATCAACCAGTGGGGCCACGGTGTAGCCGGCGAACGCGCTGGAAGGTGTGAGGACGGTGCCTGCCGGGAAGCCGTTGGCCGGGTGGTCGAGTTTCAATGACAGCAGTTCAGGCGTGGTCATCTTGTTCAGCCACTTGGGATCGGGCCGGCCGACGATCTTTTGCTCATACACATCATCCAGATAGATGGGGGCGGCGGCGAAGAGAAATCCGAAGGTGGCAGCGCGGTTGGCCGCCTCCTGGATGCGCTCAATTTCATCTGCGGGCGCGTAGTCGAGGACCAGCACCGTCAGCGGATGTTTTTCAAGGACCGGCTGAATGTCCTTCTGCACCCGCATGAGGTGGTAATCGATCGACTGGGGATAATTCATCATGTAGGACTTGCTGTCGAAGTCGTAGGTGGCGGTGAAACTCTCGAGCATCAGCCCATCAGCCAGGGGCGCCAGTTCAGGCAGCATGCTGAAGCCCTGGTTGAGGATGATCGGGGCATCGGGCAAGGCGGCCCGCAGGTCGGCCACAAGCTGGATCATGCCCGGCCTGGTGTGCGGACGGGCGGTGGCGGTGTCCAGGGTGTCCAGAAAGATGCCGTCAAAGCCGTACTCGTGAACCAGCCGGCGGGCCTCGGCTACACAGTCAGCACGCCAGGCGGGATCGTTGGCGTTGACATAAAAGCTGCGCCAGATCGGGTTGCGATCGGGCTGGCCATCGTTGTCATCATCGAAATACCAGCTGGCGAATCCGCCGGGGCCGGTGCCATCGCCCTTTCGAGCCTGGGCGGGATCATCCTCGCCAACGGTGATGTAGCCGATCGTCACCACACCCAGCTCGCGCAGGGCTTTGACATCCTCGCTGCTCATCTGCGGGGTGTGGAGGATCACCAGGTCATAGTGCGACAACTCGGCCACCCGGCCCGAGCCGTAGTAGCAGTAAAAATTCTGAGCCTGGCGCACGCGCTGGCGGGCGGGAAGATGGCGATTGGCCTTGGGCGGAGCCATCTGCGCCTGTGGGCGCGGAGCGGCCGTTCCAGCGGCGGCGGGGTCGATCTTCACCCGCTTGAGCCCCTGGTCGGGAGCGCGGTCCACAAGTGTTTGCCAATCCTTGCTCATGGCCCAGGCGGCAATGTCAATCTGTTGCGACCGGAGCAGGCCGGCTTCGATGCGCAGCGTGAGTGCGTTGCCGGTGAGCGTGCGCCTGGCAGCGCCGATGCGCTCCCATTGCCAGGCATCGCGGGTAGCGCCGGTGTGCTTGAGGAGCTGATCGCCGCTGATGAGCAATTCGAAGCCGAACCGGGGGTCGGCCGGCGGTTGGAAGCCGGTATCCGCACTCCGGTCGGTGTCGATCAGCAGCAGCCAGGTGCCAAAGTCGCCGGCCTGTTTCGCCTTCAGTTGGATCACCAGGTCGGCTCCGTCCTGGGCGGCCTCGAAGGCGGTGATGTCAAGGGTCGGGTCGTCGGCATCGCCGGCCGGATCGGCATCGTCGTTGCCCGCGCCAGGCGGCGTTTGCACTTTGTCTGCTTGGGCTGCCTCCACGCCGGCAGGTGAATCGGTGAAGCTGAATGAGACAGTCGAGTTGTCGGGCGCGGTGTCCAGGACGGTCTGCCAGTCATCGCTGAGCGTGCGCATGATGATTCGTGCGCGCTCAGCCCGGATCAGGTCGCGGCCTGCGCGGAGGACCAGCTTGCGTGCGGCGACCTGCCGTCGGGCCTCACCGATGCGCTGCCAGGTCCAATCCTCTCCCGTACCGCCGTATCGGTAGATGGTGGCGCCTTCAACCATCAGATCGGCCCCCATACCGGCGATGTTGAATCCCTTGCCTGCCTCGGTGTCGAAGAACACCTGCACGGCGTTGAAGTTCCAGTCGGCGGCAACAGTCAATTCTACCACCGCCGCATCGCCGGCAGCCGTTACGGAGTAGCTGATGATGTCTCGCGCTGGATCGGTGACATCATCCTTCGGGTCGGTGGCGGCCAGGGCGGCTGGGATGGCCATCGCCAACAGCGCAAAAGCAAAGGCAAATCGCATGCGAAGCTCCAGATGAACAGGGTCGTCGGTTGGGAGTATCAATGCTCGGGCTTCCATTGCCGCTCGGCCTTGGCGACCACTTCTGCGCCGAGGGTGAAACCGAGGCCGGAGACGTCGTTGCCCAACTCACCGGGAAGATCATTTCCCTGGTGTACGGTGGCGACGTGCCCATCGGCAAAGAGGACATTGGCCTTGCCGCGATTGTTACCCTGGCCGTGCCGGAACCAGTCCCACTGATCTCCCTCCAGGGGGTTGTAGGTGTTGGGTGACCAGGGGGTGAGAATGACGCCGGTGTGGATCTCACTGACCAGGATTTTTTCCGCGGGATTGCGCACCTTGCTGCGCCGGGGCCACAGGTGGCCGCTGATGTCATCCACCCCGATGGCGTTGCCTGACCAGGGAGCGCCATCGTAGATGGTCAGGAAATTGTTGATCGCGTAGCTGGTGTTGAACAGATCTTCCTCGCCGGGAAGGGTGAAGGGGCGATACGGCTCTTCATCAGCGGGGCAGAGGAACACGCTGGCCTGTGGTTCCTTGTATCCGGGCACATATCCATCAATGAGCAGGCGCTGATACCAGTAGACGATCAGGTTGTGCACCATGACCCCATCGCGGTTCACATCATACGACTGGGGATAGTAGTAGGAGGCCGGATTGCGGTCGCCGTGGTCCAGGGCGTACTGCTGCATCGCCAGGCCGATCTGGCGCAGATTGGAGGCGCACTTAACGCTGGCGGCGGAGCGCCGGGCCGCGTTGAGGGCTGGCAGCAGCAGGCTGATCAGAAGGGCGATGATGCCGATGACGACGAGCAACTCGACCAGCGTAAATGCCCGGGAAATGCGCTTGGACATGGGGCCTCCGAGATGCGAGGGGAAAGACCGATTTCGTTCAACAGCTTGTGCAATGCTAACAAACTTGTCAATACAAATTTTGTGATTTATTTGCCTGAGACGGCGATTGTGGCGAGGAATAGGGCTTCGTATCACGAAAATAAAATATGGTTGACAATACAAGTTGATGGGGTAAGGTAATCTGTATGACGGTTGCGTCGTTGCCGAAATACGAGCAGATCAAGCGCCGGCTGATCGAGGAGATTGAGCAGGGTCGCTGGGCGGCAGGGAGCCTGGTGCCGTCCGAAGCTGAACTGCTGCAGCGCTTTAATGTGTCGCGGCCGACGCTGGTTCGTTCCCTGCAGGACCTGGTACGTGATGGGTACGTCTACCGCCGTCAGGGCAAGGGCACGTTCGTTGCAGAACGGCCGGTGTGCCGATCGGTCAGCCCGCAGGCAGGTGAACCCGCAACCGCCCGCTCGGTGCCGGTGTTTGTCTCCAGCCACACCGCTTCACTCAGCGGCGATGCCCGCGAAGTCCTGCTGCGGATGATGCGGGGTATTCAGTCTGCCCTTGCCTCAGTCGGGATGGACCTGGTGTTGCGCAGTGCGGACATCGGCCAGATTGATGCTTCCACCCGCCGCTTCCTTGATACCACGGAGCCGGGGGCAGCGCTCATGATTGAGCCGTCTTTCAACCCGGACCTGCGCGCGGAGTTGGGGCGGCTGGGATGGCGGGTCTGGTCGATCAATGAGCCGATCGCCGATGGCAACTGCGTGTACATCGATCAGGAGCACGCCGGTTACCTGGCCACCCGCTATCTGCTGGAGCACGGCCGCCGGCGCATCGCGCTGATCAACGGCCCGCTCAGCGCCTACTGGGGATTCGAGGCGCGGCTCAACGGCTACAAGCGTGCCCTGGCCGAAGCAGAGATCGACTTCGACAAGTCGCTGGCACTGGAAGGTGCGCACGTGGTCGACAGCGAGGCGGGGCGCGCGATGATGCGGCAACTGCTGGCATCGGGTGTCGAGTTCGACGGCGTGGTGGGGGCCAGTGATTCCAAGGCGATCGGCGCCATGGCGGCGGCCGAAGAGGCCGGGCGGGCGGTGCCTGAGCAGGTGGCGTTCGTGAGCATCGACAACACGCTGGCCGACCGCACCACCAAGCCACTGCCGGCGGTGGCGATGCCCTTTGAGGAACTTGGCCGCCAGGCGGCCCTCTACGCCACCCAGCCGATCCGCGCAGGCGCAACACCATTCCATTCGCAGATCCAGCTTAAGCCCACGCTCGTGGAGCGCTAGATTCAGGTTCATTTCAAGACAGCCAACTCTTACTGGAGGAATCCATGAAAAGCTCGATGTGGTACGCCATGTGCCTCAGTGCAGCGCTGTCGGCAACGGCCGGTGCGGCTTTCGGGGGCACCTTCAAGACGATCTCGGTCCTCGACAACGATTTCAGCGACTGGGACGATGTGCCGGTGGTGTGGACCGATCCCTCGGGCGATGGGGATCCGATCGATGTCGCCACTGTGCAGATTGCCAACGATGATACGCATCTTTACCTGCGCCTGACCTATCACACCGCAGTCAACCCCAATGCCTGGCCGAGCATGATGCTCGCATTTGATACCGACAACAATGCAGCAACCGGGTTTGATATCTTTGGCCTTGGCGTCGTCGGGTCTGATGCCGGCTTCTCCAACGATTTTCCCTTCGATCAGCGCACCGGTTTCAATGTGGGTGGCATCAGCGCTGGCGCGGCGATCTCGCCTTACTTTACCGTTACCACCAGCCAGGAGTACGCCATCGCACGGAACATCACCTATGTGAACGATGGGGCGACGGTATTCGGGGAATCGTTCACGCTCATGTTCTGGGTCGATGGGGCGACTGTCAGCGATACCTCGGGCGCCATCAGCTATGTCTTTGCTGTTCCAGAGCCAACCGCGCTCGCCGGACTGGGGCTGGGAACGCTGCTGTTGCTGCGCCGCCGGGACCGCGCATGAGAGGCTCGGTCGTACCTGCCTGATTTACAGGGGCGGTGCGCGGGTGTGCCGCCCCTGTCCTTCTTCTCCCAGCCGTCCGCATGTCCACTCTCGACTGGATCATCCTCCTCGTGCCGCTGGTGTTCATTTTCATCGTGGCGGTACGTGTGCGCAAGTACATGGGCGGGGTGGCGGATTTTCTCGCCGCCGGGCGCAGCGCCGGGCGCTACCTCGTGAGCGTGGCCGATGGGATGGCGGCGATGGGGTTGATTACCGCGATCGGCGCCTTCGAGATGTTTTACCAGGCAGGCACAGCTATCCACTGGTGGAGCCAGCTCGCAGCGCCGGTTGGGCTGCTGATTGCGCTGTTCGGCTTTGTCATCTATCGCTTCCGTGAAACCCGCGCCCTGACGATGGCGCAGTTTTTCGAGGTGCGCTACTCCCGCCGGCTGCGCATCTTTATGGGGATGCTTGCCTTTATCGCCGGCATCGTGAACTACGGCATCTTCCCCATCGTGGGGGCACGGTTCTTCGTCCATTTCTGCAACCTGCCGGCCAGCCTTGCCCTGGGCGCGATAACCCTCCCCACCATGCCGGTGCTGATGGCGCTGTTTCTTGCCATTGCCCTCTATTTCGTTCTTGCCGGCGGACAGCTCCAGGTGATGATCAGCGACTTTCTGCAGGGGCTGATCTGCGGCGTGCTGTTCCTGGTGGTGGCGGCAGCGGTGCTCTACGTGTTCCGGTTTGATCAGATGTTTGAAGCGGTTTCAGGACGCGAACCGGGCCACTCACTGATCAATCCGTTCGATACCCACAAGGTGGCCGATTTCAATATCTGGTACGTGCTGATCAGCATCTTTTCCAGCGTCTATACCTACATGAGCTGGCAGGGTAACCAGGCCTACAACGCCTCGGCCCTCAATGCCCATGAGGCCAAGATGGGCAAGATCATCGGCGGCTGGCGCACTTTCTCCCAGGGACTGATGTTCACGCTGCTGGGGCTGGCGGCCATCACCTTCATGACTCATCCCGATTTTGCCGCGCCGGCCGCAAGCACCCAGGCGAAGCTGGCGGGCATCGGGGCGGCCGAGGGAGAGCAGATCGTACGGCAGATGGCCGTGCCAGTGGCAATCGGCGAATTCCTCCCGGCCGGCATCAAGGGATGCTTCGCCCTGATGATGCTGTTCCTCATGATCTCGACCGATACCACCTACCTGCATTCGTGGGGCAGCATCTTCGTGCAGGATGTGGTCCTGCCGCTGCGCAAAAAGCCGCTGGAGCCACAGCAGCACCTGCGCCTGTTGCGGCTGGCGGCGGTGGGGGTGGCGGTGTTTGCCTTCGGCTTTGGCCTGGTCTTTCCGCAGACCGATTACGTCTTCATGTTCTTCAACATCACCGGCGCGATTTTCCTGGGCGGTTCAGGCGCAGTCATCATCGGCGGCCTGTACTGGAGCCGCGCCACCACCGCCGGGGCCTGGTCGGCGATGATCGTGGGATCGACGCTGGCGGTTACCGGCATCCTCCTGCCGATCTTCATCCCGGCCTGGCCACTCAACGGGACAGTGATGATGTTCATCGCGATGGTGGCGGCGATTGTCGTCTTCGTACTGGTATCGCTGACCACGACCCGGCAGCCCTTTAACATGCAGCGGATGCTGCATCGCGGCCCGTATGCCGTGGCTGAGGACCGCACCCAGCGCCCGCTGGAGGACCGCCCCCTGGCCAACTGGAAACGTCTGCTGCTGGGATATGACCAGAACTTTACCCGTGGCGACCGCTTCCTCTCGGCTGCGCTGTTCACCTGGACGATGACCTTCTTTGCCGCGTTTGTCATCATCACCGCGATCAACCTGATCAGCCCCTGGAGCGATCGTGCCTGGTGGCGCTGGGTGCTGCTGAACAACATCGCCCTGCCGATCGTGATCGGCTTTATTACCACCATCTGGTTCACCATTGGCGGCGTGCGCGATCTGCGACGACTGCTGCACAGGCTGAGAACACAGCCGCGCAACGTACTGGACGATGGCACGGTGACTGATCGGGCTGACCATCCGGGCCCGCGGCCGGCCACTGCGCGGGCGGCGGATGAGCTTTCCCCGGCCGCACCAACCGAGCCAGCGGCGGCTTCCTGATTGTCTACATGTGGATGGGCTCTGACCGCAGTACAGGCGGCTCAGCGGGGGTTGGATGGCGACGGCATGAGGACGTAGAGGTCGCCTTCACGCTGCCAGAAATATCCGCTCAGTCCCGGCGAGGGCAACGCTGGCGTGGTATCGACGCGGGCAGGCACCAGCACCACGCGCCGACCTGCGGCCACCGCCGCTTCCAGTGACTGTGCATCCTGTGTCTGTGGCTGGGTGGAACGAAGCACGTCCACATCAGTCAGACTGTGGCGGGTCAACTGGTACTGGATGGCGAACAGCGCCATGCCATCCTCAACGATAATCACACCCGCCGGACTAGCCAGATCGATGGCCTGCTGGCTCATGCGCTGGGCCGATGTGTGGGAAATGCCCCAGGGTGTAAGCAGGTAGTGGTAATCATCGCGATACGGCTTGTTGCGAACGGCCGTGCCCAGGGCATCCAACCGCCGGGCAAGGGGGGCGGCAGCCAGATACAGCGCTGGCGTAAGGATCAGCGGTATGGCAATCAACAGCAGCAGGCCGCGCTGATGGGCAGGCCAGCGCTCCTGGGCCGCGTGGATCCCGACACCGGCAAAGATCGCCAGCAGGGCGTAGGCCGGCAGCAGGAACGTGTATTGATCGATCACATCGTAGCGCAGCACGAACAGCAGGTGGATCACCAGTGCTGCCAACAGTGCCCGGAAGGATAGTGTCGTCAGGCCGCCCGGGCGGCGTCGGGTCAGGCCGAGCAGCGCCAGCGGGAGGGTGAGGTTGGGAAAGCTCAGGACCGTGAACGCCAGGCTCACGGCCAGATGGCGCACCGGCACCCGCACGGCGGCCACGTTCTGGCGAAAACCCGTGCCGAACAGGGCCGAGTGGATGGTCGCTGCGAACTGTCCGGTCTCGATCACCTGAGCCAACACCAGGCCCAGGTAAAGGCTCGCCCCTGCGAGCCACGCCAGCGCGCAGCCAATCACCGTGCGCCAGGTGATGGTGTGTCGCCAGGCGATCAGCAGCACACTGCCGATCACCGGCAGCGTGAGCAGGGCAAGATTGTGGTTGGCCAGCCCCAGGCCGTTGGCCAGGAACATCGCCACCAGCCAGTGTGGCCTGCGGGTGTGGTCCCAACGCACCAGTGCCCACACCTCGGCCGTCAGCAGGGCAACCGTTACGGTGTAGCACTCGGGCATGGTGCTCATGCGCCACCAGGTGTGTCCCAGCGCCAGCCCGCCGGCGGCCAGGGCGGCGGGAATGAGCCGGGCCGCCGCCGATGATCGGGCAGTGGCGCGCGGTGAATGAGAGGCGGGAACCGGCTCTTCTTGCCCATGGCCCCTGCCTGTTATCTCACGCACGATCCCAAAGATATTAGCCACGGCTAGCGCGCCAAACAGTGCGCTGATCAACGCCACCGAGTGCGGCGGCTCAAGCGGCAGCAGCACGACTGCGCCCCGGCTCAACCAGTAATGCAGCGGATGGGCCAGCGCCAGGCCCAGGTACGTGACCAGCTCGCCATCCACCACCCGCTGCACGAAATGGCCGTAGTCCTGCCACTGGATCGTGCGGGCTGCGGTGACGCTGTAGAACAGCAGCGCCACCAGCAGCGCACAGGCCCACTCCCGTGCGCGGGCACGGGATGCCGTCTCTGTGCGCTGGCAGGATGCTGCCGCCATACGGCCTCAAGCGTACCCGCAGCCGTGCCGCTCGGCCAAACAGCCTCCATCGCCTTTTTCGCATGGTTGCCGCTGGCACAGGGTCATTCCCAGCCCGCGGGCGATCTTCCCTGGCAGAGGACGTGCAACAGCGGGCGGATTCGGCTGTAATATACTGGGTCAACAGTCTTTGGAGTTTTTTCATGCAGGTTCTGGTTCCGTTGTTTTTTGCGATCGTTTCGGTGCTGGCTCCGGCCAGGCAGTGGTATGCGCCCGATGCGCCGGTGCTGGTGAATGTGGATGCCGAAGCGCCGGCCAAACTGATGCTGACCGACTTCACCGGCCGGGTGATTGAGCCGGAAACCCCCGAAATCGCGGCGATCGAGGGCAGGAAATCGGTGGATGTGCGCCAGGTGTTCGACGGGGCGTTTTCCCGGCCGGGCACCTATGTGCTGTGGGTAACGCCGCCTGATGCGGTGGATACGAGCCGGTTCATCGGCACGCCGCTGGTGATTGAGGTCCGGCAGGATCGCCGCGAGGGGGCGCCCGAGGGGCCATTGGTGATCAAGGTCTCGCCGCTGCGCTACGTGACGCTGCAGACCGATGCCGGTCCGATTGAGCTGGCGTTTTATTATGATGTTGCCCCGCATACGGTCAGCAATTTTTTGAAGCTGGCTGAAGAGGGCTTTTATGATGAGCTGACCTTCCACCGCATCGTCCCCGGGTTCGTCATTCAGGGCGGGGATCCACGCGGCGATGGCAGCGGGGGGCCAGGGTACACCATCCCAGCCGAGTTCAGCGAACGGCCGCACCTCGAAGGGGTGCTGTCGATGGCCCGCCAGGGAGATCCCAATGAGCGGGCCGGGGCGATGCCCCGGCGCGAGTTTGCCGATTCGGCCGGCAGCCAGTTCTTCATCTGCCTGGACTACGAGAAGACCCGCAATCTCGACCGCCGCTACACCGCTTTCGGGCAGGTCAGTGCCGGGATGGAGGCGGTGAAGAAAATAGCCCAGGCCCAGCGCGGCAACGGTGACCGGCCGGTTGAGCCACAGGTCATCCGCACCGCCGAGGTCAAGCTGGTCACGCAGGACCACAACCCCTACGCTGACCTGATGCGTCAGCTCGCCCTCATCGAGCAGAAACGCACCCAGCAGGCGGAGTAAGACTGAGTTCAAGTGAAGTCTGATGAAGGCTGAAGACTGAAAGCGCGTTCAACGCCGCTTTTCAGTCTTCAGCCTTCAGGTTTTACCGCGTTACCTCTTGCTCGCCTGGTCCCAAAGTGACGAGGGTGGTGGGGGCGAAGGGGAAATCGGCCATCAAGGCACGCAGGTCATCGGGCGTGATCGACAGGAGCGTTTGCAGATCCTGCTCCAGTGAGCGGTAGTCGCCGTTGTAAAGCCACTGGCTGCCGAGCGCGTTGATCCGTCCCAGCGGAAGCTCACCACCGAGGACGATGCTGGTGGCGATCTTGTTCTTGGCCCGATCGACCTCATCATCGGTCAGATCGTGCTTCACACGCTCCAGCTCGCGCCCGGCGATGTCGAGGGCCTGCTCAGCGCGCTCGGGATCGGTCACCAGGGAGTAGTAGAAGCTGCCGCAGCCGTCGTGGGGGTAGAAGTTGAAGTCCGCCTCATCCGCCACGGCGTTGTCGATTAACGCCCAGTAGAAGCGCGACCCCTCGGCATCGCCGATCACATCCGCCAGCACACGGGCCGCAAAACGCCGCTCATCCTGGGCGCTGGGGCCGGGGGTCATCGCCATGGTGTAGTGGCGGTTGAGCCTGGGATCAGTCAGATCGACGCGGTGGGGGTGGTAGACCGGATCGACGTGCCGGCGTGTGGCACTGACGCGCGGCCAGTGGCCATAGTGCCGATCAGCCAGGCGGATGATCTGGTCGAAGTCGAAGCGCCCCGCCACCGCCAGCACCATGCAGCCCGGGCCGTAATGCTCGGCGAAGTAGCGCACCATTTCCTCGCGCTGGAGACGGGTGATCGTCTCCCGCGTGCCCAGCACGCTCAGGGCCAGCGGGTGTTGGCCAAAATGCTCGGCCATCACCTTCTCATACAGCCGCTGGCCCGGCTCATCCTGGTACATCGCGATCTCTTCGAGGATGACCTGCTTCTCGGTTTCGAAATCCTCCGGCCGCAGTGCCGGGCGCAGCAGATGCCCCAGGTGCTCGAGGGTACGTTCGGTGTACTCCGGCAGCACGTTCGCGTAGTAGGCGGTCATCTCCTGCGTGGTAAAGGCGTTGTAGCGCGCCCCCAGCTCGTCGAAGATCCGGTTCATCGCCTCCCAGCCGCGTGTCTCCGACCCCTTGAACATCATGTGCTCAAGAAAGTGAGACACCCCGCACAGGTGCGGTTCCTCATCGCGCGAGCCGGTCTTCACGTACAGTCCGGCCGCGAAGGTGTGCGCATCGGGATTGTGCTCGGCGACTATGTCGAGGCCGTTGGAAAGCTGGTGATAATCGAATTTCAGCGGCATGGCGATACTGGCAAGGGTGATGGCTGCGATCGGCATAACCGCATACGGCGGCATGCATCGGGCACCCATCCACAAGCGATGTCAGTCGAACTCAATTCTTCGGTCGTCCGTCAGGGCAGATCCCGTCAGCAGGACCTCATCCGGGCACCGTCAATGGCCTGGGCCCGACAGTGACGATTGTGAACGGCCCGGCCGGGTTGGCGGCAAGCCAGGCATTGAGGCGGTCGAGGGTGATGGCATCGATCTCCGCCTTGATCTCATCGAGCGTGCGGAAGCGGCCGCGCATGAACCAGTCGTGGGCGATGGCCCCAGCGCGGGCACTGCTCGATTCACCCTGCATGAGCGTGGCGCTTTTCAGCCCCACCTTGGCCCGCTCCAGTTCATCGGCCTCGACGCCGTGGCTGAAACGCTCCAACTCGGCCAGGTAGGTGTCGAGGGTTGCCTGGGCGCGGTCATTGCTGGTGCCGGCGTAGCCAAAGATGGCGCCGTACCCCTTGAGGCCCGAGTAGCCGGCCCAGACGTTGTAGACCAGTCCACGCTTCTCCCGGATCTCGGTGAACAGCCGCCCGCTCATGCCGCCGCTGAGGATTTCCACCGCGATGCGCATGGTGTAGTAATCCGGGTGGGTCTCGGGCAGCGTGGTCCAGGCGATGCCGATGTGGGTCTGCTCGGAATCCTGGTCTTCATGGTAGAAGCGGCCGGGCGGCGGCAGCAGGCGGATTTCCTGCGGCGTGCCGCGGCTCCAGGTGCCGAAATGCCGTGCTACCGCATCATGCAGGGCATCAAACTCGATCGCCCCGGCAACGGCAAGGATGGCGCTGTCGGCCTGGTAGCGGCGATGGTAGTCCATGCGGCACAACTCGGCGGTCAGCTTGCGCAGATGGTCGATATTGCCCATGCTCGATCGACCGTACGGCATGGGCAGGTGCCACTCGCTGAGCTTGATCATGAGCTTCTGGCGCGGGTCATCCTCCAGCCCTTCGATCGCCTGAATCGCCAGATCACGGGTGGGCTCAAAATCGGCGGCCTCGAGATGCGCCCGCTGGACGATGTCGCCATATGCCGCCAGGGCGGTCAGCAGGTTCGCGCCCAGCCCGCGGGCGGCCAGGCGGGTATGGTGCACGCCGACTGAACTGCTGCGCTGCAGGCCGAGGCGGTCCAGGTGATCGGTCAGCGCCCGGCTGCTGCGGGCTCCCGCGCCGCGAAAGACCAGATCGGACAGCACAGTAGCCGAGCCGGAGTGATCCACCGGATCGGTGGCGGACCCGGCTGGCAGCAGCAGGTTCATGGCCGCCGACTGCACCCCGGGCATCCGCTCGGCCAGCAGGACCAGGCCGTTGTCGAACGTATGCTGGTAAAAACGATCGTTCAAGCGTCGTTTGCCTCCGCGAAACCGCTCATTATAGGGTGGCTCATGGCCGGCGGATAGCCACAGGATAGGCTGCGAAACGCCAGCCTATCCCACTATGGATGGGGGTATGCCCGATGATGTATTCCCGATTATCGATGGGTTTACTCTTCATTGGGCAATCAGGATTGAGCGATCAGAGCCGCGTGTTGCTATCGGGCTCAGGGGGGGCAGGGGCGTGGAACAGGCTGGCCAGCTGATGCAGCAGGGGGGCGTTGGCGGGGGGAAACGGGTGGGCGGCGAGTTCTTCAGGGTCAATCCACTTCAGCTTGGCGCATCCGAGGGGCCGGGCCTCGCCGGCGGACAGGTGACAGAGGAACGGATGCAGGCGGACGTGGGCATGCGGATAGCGATGATCGATCGTCGGCAGGGGATGATCGATGGCCACGTCGATGCCCAGTTCTTCGCGCACCTCGCGCAGCAGACAGTGCTCAACCGATTCGCCCGTCTCCACCTTCCCGCCGGGAAACTCCCACAGCCCGCCGAGTACGGTGTCATCGGGCCGGCGGCAGATCAGGATGCGCTGGTTGTGCGCGATGATGGCGATGGCGACCTGGATCGACTTGGGGACCGGAGGCGGCTGCATGGTCGGGAAGTCTATGGACTATAGTGAAAGTGCTCAATTCCACGTGTGAACATTTACCAAACGAAAAAGCCCGCGCCAGCCGCCCCCTCGCCAGATGCAAAAATGGTTCCAGGTATAAGTCTTTTCAGAGAAAGGGTTTATGTGGGGCGTCGAAATCTTCCTTCCTTCCCGAGTCTTCATTGACACCGCCGAAAGGCAGCGGTATAGTCACAATCGTCGCATCGCTATTGGCGACACCCAAATTTCGAGTTCAGCGGCTTCTTAGCCGTGGCGCACTTCCGGAGGTGGATCGGAGCCACCCCTCCGGAAGTTTTTTTGCGCTGGCCGAACGGTGAATGCAAGCGGCAGGGGATAAGCAAAGAAGAGACAAATCAGACGGCGATGAAGCAAAGATGTGCCATGCCGCCGCGTCGAACATGATCGGGCGTGCACGCATCGCTTCCGCTTTCCATCTATGTCATTCCTGATCGGTCGCCAGCGGCACTTCGTGGCCTGCGGCGCTGGCTTATCTCCGGGCTGTCTTCACCCCATTCGTGGCTCGTTCATCACATCGCGTTTAACGTCGTCCGTTCTATCCCTACAATTGTGCGCATGTCATTGGTGCGCGATCAATTTGAGGCGGAAGTGGCCGAGTCGGTGCCGTTGTGCCGGGAGCATTTTCGGCTGGTGCTGCGTCTGGAGCAATTTCCTGAAACCAGGCCCGGGCAGTTTGTGCAGGTGGCCTGCCGGGATATGACGGCCAACTATGCCCAGGAATATGAGCGTGACTGGTCCGCCGATCGGCCGCCGCAGGTGGCTCATGCCGAACTGGGAGACCGCCTGGCGCTGCTGCGGCGGCCATTCTCACTGGCTGGCCGGCGAGACACGCCGCAGGGGGTTGAACTGGACCTGATTCATCGCGTGGTCGGCATCGGCACTGACTGGCTCGCCCGCCTGAAACGCGGTGATCGGGTCAATCTCATCGGCCCGCTGGGCAACCGCTTCATCCTGCCCCATGAACTGCACGGGGATGAGGGGGTGGCGATTCTCATCGGCGGTGGTGTGGGTATCCCGCCAATGATCTACCTCGCTGCCGCGCTGGCCGGGCGCAAGGCGGTGGCATTCAGCGGGGCGCTGACGCGCGATCTGCTGCCGCTGACGATCACCAATGCCGCCCCACCCCCGGGGCCGGAAAGCTTCGAGCCGCTCTACAATGTTGAGGACTTCGCCGCTTTCGGTGTGCCGGCGGTCATCAGCACCGATGATGGTAGCTATGGCTTCCGGGGTTTCATCACGCAGGCGCTGGAGCGCTATCTTGATCGCTATTTCACCCGCCCCGAGGCCCGCCGGCGGGCCATCATCTACACCTGCGGCCCCGAACCGATGATGAAACGCGTGGCCGAGATCGCGCACGCGCGGGAGATCGCCTGCCAGGTGGCGGTCGAGCGGGCCATGGCCTGCGGCATGGGCACCTGCCAGTCGTGTGTCATCCGCGTCAAAAAGCCCGACCCAGCCCAGCCGCCGATGGAAGGCCAGGCCTGGTGCTATCGCCTGGCCTGCACCGATGGCCCGGTCTTCGCATCGACGGATCTGCTGTGGTAGGGTGAAATTGCCGGTTGTGAGGTGCGCGTGAAAGCGCGGCTTACCCCTCCCAACCGCAACCCCCAGCACCCGACTATCCCCATGCCCTGCAAAGTCTCACGAGAGCGGTTTGGACAGCTTGTGGAGTCAGCCCTCGCCGAGCTGCCCGAGCCATTCGCCTCGTTCCTGGAGGAGGTGCCCATCGAAATCCGCACCCGTCCAACCCCTGAGCAACTGGCCAGGGCGGGGCTGGCGGAGGATGACTTGCTGTTCGGCCTCTATGTCGGGCATCCGCGCACCCAGCGCAGCGTCGAGCACAGCGGCGTGATGCCGGATGTCATCTACATCTTCCAGGAAGATCACGAACTGGCCTGTGACAGCGAGGATGAACTGGCCCGCCAGATCCGTATTACCGTCCTCCACGAGATCGGCCATCACTTCGGCATGGATGAGGATGACCTGGAGAAGCTCGGCTACGGCTGAGGCCGGGAAGCAGCGCAGACGGCTGGGCGGGACGCGGCGTATTCTCCCGCCTATGACATTTTCGCTGATAGCACGTTGCCCGCGCACCGGCCAGATAGGGGTGGCGGCGGCCACCGGGGCGATGGCAGTGGGGAAACTGGTCAGCTATGCCTGCGCCGGCGTTGGGGCCGTGGCCACGCAGGCGTTCGTGAATCCCTACCTGGGAATCGACGCCCTCAAGCTGCTTTCACAAGGCACCTCTCCCCGCGAAGCGCTGCAGCGCGTGCTGGCGCGTGATCCCCAGCCACACCTGCGACAGGTGGCGGTGCTCGATCGGTATGGAACGGTCGCCGTCCACAGCGGGATGGAGATCGCGCCATGGGCCGGCCATCGCACTGGCGAGGCGGTGAGCGCCCAGGGCAATCGCCTGCCGGGTCCTGAGGTGCTCGATGCGGTCATCGAGACGTACCAGGCCCACATGAAGGAGGGCCTGGCCCATCGCATGCTGCTGGCCGTCGAGGCCGGCGACGCCCAGGGCGGCGATCGCAAAGGAGAGGAATCGGCAGCACTGCTGGTCTACGATGACCAGGAATACCCATTGTGGGATGTGCGCGTCGACCAGAACCCGCATCCCGTGCGCGAGCTGCGGCGACTGTTCGATTTATTCGAGAAAGAGCTGCTCCCGGTGATGCGAAAGATACCGAGCCGCGCCCCTGATGGCCAACGCTACCTCGCGCGTGAGGGCCAGCAGGAAGAATGACACGTGCAGTCACCGCATCCAGCGGCGTGCGGTTCCGCAGCCCGGGAGGACCTGCGCCTGTTCCGGGATGACGGACCATGAGGCGGGAGCACATCCACCACGCCTCATCTGTAGCAAGGGCGGTTACTTCGCCTCTTCCCCCGGCAGGGCGGCGTGCTGACCTGGGGCGGGGAGGCGATGCTCATCGTTGAGGATCTCGGCGACGTACTCCTTGATCCGATTGTCATTGAGCAACTGGCTCATCAGCACCCGGCGGTAGCTGGTGTTGCGCAGGCTTTCGCGCACTGCATCGCTGCGTTCGGCGTTGAGCTTTTCGTTCTGGCGGTGCAGGGCTTCTTCCAGCGCTTCGTTTTCCAGCAGCAGGGCGTACATCGCATCCGATTTCTTGCTGGAGGATGAGAACAGCCCACCCAGGCCGGCGGCCTTCTTGCGGTAATCCTCCACCTTCTGCTCCAGGTGCGCTGCCCGCTCAGCCAGCTCCGCGTTTTGCGCCTTCAGGTTCGCAACCTCGGTTTCATACAACTGCTTAAAACCCTTCTGGGCGGTGAACAGGTCCTGCTCCTTGGCCTGCAGGAGGGACTGCGCGCGTGCGGTGGCGATCCAGGCGCCGATCTTGTACCCGACCAGCAGCAGCAGGATCGCGACAAACGCCGCGATGCACCAGAAGAGGAACTCAACGGCCGGAGATTCAAAGCTGATCATGCCCATCATGATAGATCGTCCGGTGATTCCGGGGAACGTGTGGTCAGTGCCCGCTCAGACGGGGGCGCCTCGCCACGGGCCTCGGCCATTTCGTCCTCGGCCTCTTCGTCGGCCAGGGTGCCGGGATACATCGCCGCGTGCTCGAGGTGGGCCGCGTGGGAGAGGATGTGGGCGCCGATCGGATTGGCCACAAACTGGAAGATGACCACCAGCAGCACCTTGGTCGCCACCTCAAACAGCGGGGCATCCTCGCGCCCGGCCAGGTGGAAGATGACCGCCAGCAGGATGCCGCAGATACCCAGGGTCACACATTTGCTGGCGGCATGCATCCGGCCGTACACATCCGGCATGCGGTATACCCCCAGTGCCCCGACAAAGAAGAAAAACAGCCCGAACAGCAGGAAGGCGATGGTCAGGATGTCATACACGATGAGCATCATCGGCTGGCCTCCTGGCTGGGGGTGGTTTCATGCGGCGGGCTGGCCGGCTCTTCATGCAGGCCCAGGCGGCGCAGATGCCGGCGGATGATGAACTGGGCCATCGCGATGCTGGTGGCGAAGCCCAGCAGGCTGATGACCAGCGCGCCATCGAAGAAGGCCAGGGTGTCGAAGTGCATGGTGAACAGTGCCACCAGCGCCACCAGGTGAACCGAGATCGTATCCGCCGCCAGCGCCCGGTCAGCCAGGTGCGGGCCCCTGATCAGCCGGATGACGCACAGCAGCAGCCCTGCCATGACAACCACGATCGCCAGTTCGATGGTCAGCGCGGTGACCTGGTCAAACAGCGGCAGTCCGGGTGTGTCCTCGGCTGCTTCGGTGGAGAGGTGGGCCAGCAGAGGGATCATTCGGCAAACACCTCCTTCAGCAGACGGGTGCGCAGCTCGTCGATTTCGCGCTCGGCCGCCTCACGGTCCGGGGCGTTGAGGGCGTGGATGTAGAGTCGCTTACCATCGATGTCGATGTCCACCACCAGCGTGCCGGGCGTGAGGGTGATGCTGTTGACCAGCGTAGCGATCTGCACCGGCGTCATGCCGTTCACATCATAGCGCATGATGCGGGGCGCTAGCGGCAGGGCGGGATTGAGCACGATCTTGGCCACCTGCCAGTTGGCCTGGAAGAGGATCTTCAGGAAGTAGCCGGCGAACGAGAAAAGCTGCATGACCCGCCGGCCATAGTCGTGGCCGGCGATCCGGGCACCCAGGCCAAGCAGCAGATAGGCCAGCACCATCCCGGCCAGGAACGTGTACACATCGTACGCGCCCCACATGAACATCCACAGCAGCGCCAGCACGAGATTGAGGGCCAGATAGCTCATGGGGCCACCTCCGACAGCGTTGTCAATGACCCGTTGCCGGCTGCCAGGGGATCGCTGGCTGCCACACCTTTGCTGTCAACCGTTGATGGCTGACCGCTGGCAGCATCTCCCAGTACGGCGACGATGTACGTGCTTGGATCGAGGATGCCGCGGGCGGCGGCACGGGCGAATTTCAGGTAGAACCCCGCACACAGGCCAACGCTGAGGGCGAAGATCACCATGCCGCCCAGCGCCAGCAGAGCGGGGCGGCGATACGCCGGAACCGGCGCGCTGCGCACCGCCGCCGGGGCCGGTGACCAGAAGCCGAAGCCCCAGATCTTCAGCATCGACAGGAGCGTCAGCAGGCTGGTCAGGATAGCCAGCGCACCCAGTACCCAGCCGCCGATGCGGTAGGGGCCAAAGTAGAAGCTCTCCTTGATGAGCAGAAACTTGCCAAAGAAGCCCGACAGCGGCGGCAGGCCGGCGAGACTCAGGGCCGCGATGAAGAACAGCGCTGCCAGCCACGGGTCGCGCTGGAGCACGCCGCCGGTCTGTTCCAGGTCATCGCTGCCGGCGTATTTCTCGATCAGGCCGCAGCAGAGGAACAGCGAGGACTTCACGATCATGTGCTGGATCATGTACAGCACCGTCGCGGCGATCGCCAGCTCGGTGGCCAGCCCCACCCCCAGCACCATGTACCCCACCTGGCTGATGACGTGGATGGCAAGGATCCGGCGGATGTTGCCCGATGACACCGCTCCGATCACCCCCAGGAACATCGTTCCCCCAGCGCTGATCAGGATCACCGGCTGGATGATCCCCCCCAGCGTTCCCTCGGCCGCCATCGGGATGTGGCCGAACATCATCAGGAAGGTGCGGATCAGCGTGTAGACGCCCACCTTGGTCAGCAGCCCGGCAAACAGCCCGCCGATGGCCGGCGGGGCGGTTGGGTAGGAATCGGGCAGCCAGTACCAGATGGGGAAGGCGGCGGTTTTCGAGCCAAAGACAAACAGCAGCAGCGCGATGGCCGGCGTGGCCTCCGGGCCGATCCGGCCCTGGCGGCTCATCAGTGTCAGCTCGGCCATGTTGAGCGTGCCGGTGTGGCCGTAAATCAGCCCGCAGGCAATGACAAACAGCGTGGAGGCAATCAGGTTAAGCAGGACATATTTATAAGCCTGGCGCATCTGCCGGCGGGTCGTTCCGATGCAGAGAATGACGTACGACGCCAGCAGCATGATCTCGAACGAGACGAACAGGTTGAACAAATCGCCGGTCACGAATGCCCAGTTCACCCCCAGCAGCAGGAGCATGTACAGGGCGTGGAAATAGCCTCCCTGGAAGCGGTCGTCGAGCTGCGTGATGGCGTAGAGATAAACCCCCAGCACGACCAGCGCGGTCACACTCAGCATGACCGCCGACAGGGCATCCAGCGCCAGGGTGATGCCGAACGGCGCCGGCCAGTTGCCCATCTGCGAGACCAGCACCGCCGCGGGCTGGTCCGGCCCGCGGTAGACGGTCAGCAGGGCCGCGATCGCGCAGATGGCGTTCACCAGCAGCGCCAGCCCCGCCACCGTCTTGCGCGCCCGCTGATGGCGGTGCAGCGCAATGTTGAGGATGCCCGCCGCGAGGGGCACGAGGACAAAGAGGATGATCAGGTGCGGGTTCATGGGGTGGCGGTGACAGCTTACCGGGCGGCGTCCAGTGCTTCAGGGGTCTGTTGGTCCAGGTGATCCGAATCAGTGGGGGCCTCATCCCGGGCCAGGTCATCCAGGTTCATGGTCTGGCTGCGCCGCCAGGTGAGCACCAGGAGCGTCAGCAGGAACGCCTGCACCGCAAACCCGATCACGATCGCGGTCAGGATCAGCGCCTGCGGCAGCGGATCGACCTCGGTGCCGAGCATCGACCCATCCGGCTGCAGCACCGGCGGCGACTTGCCCAGCGGTGACTGGCTGACCGCAATGATCGCCAGGTTCGCCGCGTGGCCCAGCAAAAAGACCCCCATCGCCACGCCTTTCAGTTCGCGCCCCATCATCATGTAGATGGATGCGGCGAACAGCACGCCGACGCAGACTGAAACCAGAAGGGTCATCGTGCGCCCTCCGGGCCGGGTGGATTGGCGATTTGCGATTCGCGATTTGCCATTAAGGCAGGCGCTTTACCGGCGGCGCGCAGGCGAAGGGTCGCCTGTTGCCGCGCTGCCATGGGCCAATCGCCGGGTGAATATCGCAAACCATTCAAGTTCATCGCTCCACCTCTCTCGACAGGGCATCGATCATGCCGACGGTGACGCCGACGACGACGCAGTAGACGCCGGCGTCGAAGAACATGACGCTGGTCCACTCGAATGGCGCGCCGCCGGGCAGGGGGATGTAGCCGTGATTGCTGCTGAGGAACGGGATCCCCGCCAGCAGGGCCACCGCGCCGGTGCCCAGCGCAAAGGCCAGGCCGGTGGCGATGAAGGTGCGCTCGCGCATCGGCAGCAGGTGCTGCAGCGCCTCGGTGCCGAAGGTCATGCGGTAGACGATCAACGCCACGCTGGCCACCAGTCCGCCGACGAATCCGCCGCCAGGCGTCTGGTGTCCCTTGAAGAAGACGAAGACGCTGAACAGGACCGCCAGCGGCACCAGCAGCTTCACTGCCTGCTTGAGGATCAGCGTCGAGACGCGGGTATCCACGCGGCGGCCGATGGGCGGCAGGGTGGAAACGGGCATGATGAACGGCCGCTCGCCCTTGTGCCGGCGAAGCAGTGTCCACACACCCAGCGCGGCCAGCCCCAGCACGGTGATTTCACCCATGGTGTCAAACCCGCGGAAATCAACCAGGATCACGTTGACCACGTTGGTGCCGCCGCCGCCCTTGTGGAGATAGACGGCATCGGCCGGTGGGCTCTCCGGCAGGGGGGCGTGCGTGTCGAAGCTGTTGGCGTGGGCCGCCCCGCGATCCACCACGCCGCCGACCACGCGCTCGGGCGACATCGCCAGTGAATCCACGCCATATTTGCTGTTGCGCAGGAAATACTCGCCCAAGTTCGCCACCGGCTGGCCCTCGGCGGTCGTGGCCACCCGCGGCGGTATCTGTGCGGTGGCCGCCAGCAGCGTCACCCACATCATCACGCCGCCCACCCCAACCGCCAGCGCAAGCCGTCCGATCCGCCGGTTCGATTGCGGCGGCGCCTCATCCGGCAGCAATGTCAGCACCAGCAAAAACAGGATCAGCGAGACCACCTCGATGCTGATCTGCGTCAGGGCCAGGTCCGGCGCCTGGTAGAGGTAGAAGATGGCGGTCATCGCGGTGCCGGCGATGCCCAGCACCAGGACACGAATCACCCGCCCGCGCACCAGCGGCAGGAGTATCGCCGCCGTGCACAGCAGGCCACAGATGAAATAAGCCGGAATCAGCCGGCTGTCGGCCAGGGTCAGGCCCGGCGGCAGTCGGAAGTAGCCGTTCCCGGTCAGCGCGCCGCGCCAGACCACCCAGACGAACAGCGAAACGAGCATCAGGCTCGAAATCGCGATGTAGGTGCGCAGGTGCCCGGTCTGGAATATGCGGAACAGGCGGGCGCCGCCGTAGACAACCAGCCGATAAAAGGCCGGATAGAGGTGATCATGCACATCGCGGATCACGCTCGTCCAGATCGGTGCGAACGCGATGCCAACGCCGATCACCGCGCCGATGAGGCTCATGTAGAGCGGCGCACCTGGATGGGCCAGCGCCTGCCAGATCGAGGGGAGGTGATCGAAATAAACCCGGGTGCGTTCCAGCGGGCCAAAAAGGCTCTCGTAGACACCGGGCACGATGCCGCCGATGAACTGGAACAGCAGGATAATCGCCGCCGGGATCCAGAGCATGATCGGCCAGAAGCCATCCTCGTGCGGATCAACATCCACATCCTCAGCGCTGGGGGCTTCGTTGACCGGGGTGTCGTGGTGGGCAACGAAGCGGGCCGGGTGTGCCTCGCTGGGGGCAACGTGCCCGTGCGTGTGTTCCGGCCGGCCCAGCAGCACCCGCGCCAGGCGCAGGAAGATGGCGGCATTGAAGGCGGCGGTCGCCACGCCGGCGATGATCAGGCCCCATATCGCAGGGATGCGGGTGGCCTCCCACGCATGCCACACCTGGTAGAAGAAAAATTCCTTGGCGGTGAAGCTGAGCGTCAGCGGCCAGGCCGCCAGGGCGTAGCCGGCCAGGATCAGCAGCCAGGCCATGATCGCCTTCTGGCCGCCGGTGCGTGCCAGCCCCTTCAGGGCGGGCAACTCGCGCGTGTGGACCACATGGGCCACCGCCCCGGCCAGGATGAACAGCGGCGCCTTGTAGAGGGCATGATTGAGGATCTGGGTGATGTCCCAGATCAGGTTCGGCTCATCGTGGTAGCGCCAGCCCGACAGGCCGTACATGCACATCAGCAGCCCAAGCTGGCTGACGGTGGTATATGCGAAAATCTGCTTAAGATCGCTGCGGCGGAGCGCGACATAGGCGCCCAGCGTCATGGTGATGGCGCCGATGGTGAGAATCAGCGCCGGCCATATGGCGATCGCGACCGCCAGGATAGGCGCCAGCCGCCCGATGAGGTAGACGCCGGCCTTCACCATCGTCGCGCTGTGCAGGTAGGCGCTGACCGGCGTTGGGGCGGCCATGGCGCCGGGAAGCCAGAAGTGCAGCGGCCACTGGGCGCTCTTGGCGGCAGCGCCGATGAAAATCAGCACGAAGGCGGCGCCCAGGTATGGGATCTCACGCAACTGCTGGGCGCTGAAATCGCCGGCCAGCGCGGAGAACGTCCAGACGCCGGAACTGGCCCCCAGCAGGATCAGCCCCGCCATCAGCGCCAGCCCGCCCAGGTTGGTCACGATGAACGCCTGCATGGCGTTCTTCACCGCGGTGGCATCGTCGCGCTCCCAGCCGATCAACAGGAAGCTGCTGATACTGGTCAGCTCCCAGAACAAAAGCAACAAGATGAAATTGTCCGCCAGCGCCACCCCCAGCATGGCGGTCATGAACAGGTGCAGGCTGGGAAAAAAGCGATACAGGTCATCGCGGCTCGGCCCGAAGTATGCCCGGGCGTAGAGCGTGATCAGCAGCCCGATTCCGGCCACCAGCAGCGCGAAAAAGAGCCCGAGCCGGTCGGCATGGAATACCAGGTTGAGATGCAGATCCGGCATCCACTCGATGCCCACCGGTGGGCCGGCGACCCCGTGCCGGACGATGAACATCCCCAGCAGCACGATCGACCCCACGGGACCGAGTGTTGCGATGAGCGTGCGCAGCCCCATCGCCGTCCGCGGCAGGGCGAGCGTCAGCAGGCCCAGCGCACACGGCAACAGGATCGCCGTCAAAAGGATTGATACATCCGGCATCGTTGCGGGGAATACTAGCAGGCGATGCGGCGGCGTCTATGATCCACCACCAGGCTGCGACAGGATTATCATGTCCGCCTGGAAAAGTCACGCCCGCCTGGAAAAGTCACGCCCGCCGCTACCCTTGCCGACAATCATCTCCGCGTCAACCTCTGCTGCTGCCTTCTTCCATGCTGTCAGGCCAGTTCGCTGCCTCGCCACCAGAGCAGCAGGCACATGTCATTCATCGGGAGCGGCCCCCGATCCGCAGGCGCTGCTACTGCGTATCCTGCCCCGTTGTGTCCGGGCCTGTATGTAGATGAGCGGGTATGCAGATGAGCGGGTGCCGGCTACTCGCGACTGATCTATCTCGCTCCGCCCGGACCCAGGTGGGAACAGCGGGGACAATGCCCCCAAATTGCCCGCGCCAATCAACGCACGTCCCATAACGCGGGATGCACAGTGACCCCGGCAAATGGTCGATAGGGACATGGTGAGTGGATCCCTTCCATTTTCCGGGCGCAAGCGTCGCATGCCGACCATCGGGCTGCTCGCATGCCTGATCCTGCCGGCGGGATTGCTGGTGCTCGGCGCTTTTCTCGTGGCCGAGGCGCTTCAGATTCCCTTTGCCGCGCTCACGCGTGATGCGGCCATCGCCTATACCCGCGAAGCGCCTTACTACGGCGGCTACCTCTCTCATCTTGGCGCCATCAGTTGGGCGGCGGCCGCGGCGATCAGCCTGTTTGCCGCGGCCTGTCTGCGGCGCTTCGGGCCAATCTATGCCGAGGTGCGCGGGCTTCTGCTGGTGTATGGCATCCTCACAACCCTGCTGCTGATCGATGACCTGTTCATGGTGCACGAGTCGATCCTGCTGCACTTCGGGCGCAGCCAGAAGCTGACGTTGCTGGTGCAGGGCCTGCTCGCCGGGTGGATGGTGTGCCGGTATTACCGGTCCATCCTGCAATCGCGCTGGAGCCTGCTGGTGGCCGCGGCCGTCTTTTTCGCCGGGTCGCTGGTCGTCGACTTTGACTATGTCATTCTCAGCGATCGCTACCACCATCTCTTTGAAGATGGTTCAAAGCTGATCGGGATCATCAGTTGGGCCGGCTACGGCATCGTCACCGCCGCAGCGGCCATCCGCAGCGCGATGATCCATCCGCCCCGGTCGACCGTGCGGGTCATCGATGCGCATAGCGATGAGCAAGGCCAACCGGCCGTGTCCATCTCATATGGCATCACCGCACGTGCGATGATTGGCCTGTTCCGCCGACTTCAGCGGTACACGCAACGTGCTTATTCGCCGATGATCTTGATCAGCACGCGCTTGGGGCGGCGGCCGTCAAACTCGCCATAGAAGATCTGCTCCCAGGGGCCGAAGTCGAGCTTCCCTTTGGTGATGGCGACGACAACCTCGCGCCCCATGATCTGGCGCTTCAGGTGGGCATCGGCGTTATCTTCACCCGTGCGGTTGTGGGCGTAGCGCTGTGGCGAGGGATCGAACGGGGCCAGTTGCTCCAGCCACTTCTTGTAATCCTCGTGCAGGCCGCTCTCGTTGTCGTTGATGAAGACCGAGGCGGTGATGTGCATGGCCGAGCAAAGCAGCAATCCCTCACTGACGCCGGATTTGCGCACCGCCTCTTCACACTGCGGGGTGATGTTCACAAAGCCCATGCGGGATGGGACCTGGAACGTCAGGTATTCGGTATGCGACTTCATGGCATCATCATATGTCCCCCGGTCGATGATGCGAGGGCGGCGGTCTGATCGGGCGGGTGCGATTTCGATCTTTTCAGTTGTCTCCGGGCGGGGGGTCTGGGAAAATAGAGGCATCATGCCGGAAGCGGACATCTCATGGCAGGTGCTCCGTCAGATCGTGCGAGAGTGGGCTGGCACGTCGGCGGAGCTGGTTGAAGTCAAATCGCTGGTGGGTGGATCGATCAATACCACCCTCAAGCTCACCACCCGTGATGGCAATCAGGCCGTCATCAAGATCACGCCCCACCGCGTCAATCGCCACTATGAGACCGAAGCGCGCCAGCTTGATGTGCTGCGCTCGATCGGCATACCCACGCCGCAGGTGTATGCCCTGAACCTCGCCTCGCTGGACAACCCCGACAGCTATCTGCTGATGGAGTTTGTCGAGGGAATCAACCTCGATGAGGCCCGCAAGAACTGCTCGCCTGAGGAGTTTGATCAGCTCCAGCGGCACCTGGCGGAACTGGTGCTGCGGATGCATGAACATTCGGCCGAGTTATACGGGCGGGTGGCCGATGGCGAGGCGCGCGGCTACTCGAGCTGGCCGCAGTTCTATCGTGACTGCTACGACCAGATCTGGAAGGACGCGGAGAAGGAATACAACCTGCCGGTCAAGATGCGCCGGCAGATCGCCAAGGTCCACGGCAAGCTCGACAAGCTGCTGGCCCACGATGATCGCCCACGGCTGGTCCACTGGGATCTGTGGGCCAACAACATGCTCTGCCGGCAGGATGCCGATGGACAGTGGCGCATCGTGTCGATCCTGGATCCCGAGTGCAAATGGGCCCACGCCGAGGCGGAGATCGCCTACCTGGAGCTGTTCAAAACGGTCACGCCGGCGTTCATGAAGCGCTACCAGGACCAGCACAAGCTGTCGGCCGACTACCACCGCGTGCGCAAGCCGATCTACCAGATGTATGACCTGATCAACCACGTGCGGCTGTTTGGCCGTGATTACTTGCCGCGCCTGCAGCAGGCGGTTGAGCAGACCGCGCTGGTGGCGTGATGGGCGCTGCGGTTGTCAGCGCCTGCTGGGCTGTGACCCGGGAGCTGGCGGCACAGGCCGCAAATCCGCGCCATGACATAATGCCCGCCGATCCCAAGCTGACGCCTCCGCGCGGCGGGCAGGCGCTTCTTTACGATCCGCCCGTATCCGCCTCGGCCAGGACCACCGGGGGCGGGGTGATCGAGGGGCCCCGCGCTTCCTGAATCTCCTTCTCACACCCGACCAGAAGCAACATCCCAACCAGTAGTATCGCAAGTTTCATGCTTTCTCCGTTGCAGAGCCTCTGCACCGCGCTTTGTGCCATCGGCTGATCGCCATTCGAGCCCGGACGATCCCGCCGGCCTGTCAGATCATTGCGGGACGACCGGCGGTGCAGGCGCCTATGGATCATACAACAGGTAGAACCTGCCAGCATATAACCCCAATGGGCTGTATGGTGATTGGCAATCCGGCTCTTTCCAGGGCGATGGCTGATTCAAGCCAATCCGTGCCGCGACAGCCGGCGGGCACAAAAGACGGTGTATCAGCGCGCAAGCCGCCCCAGCGGATTAGTGCAGTGTTCCACGTGGAACATTTGAGAGCGACCAGATTCCAGTGCCTGCTACCGATCCGGGATCGGCGATGCTGTGTTCTCCGATGCAGTGTTCCACAATGCAGTGTTCCACGTGGAACACTGGCGGGCGATCAGTCCCCGGCGCCAGTTTGCATCCCGGATCGGCCAGTGCAGTGTTCCACGTGGAACATTTGCCATCGCAAGGCGCTGATGGCTGGCTGGGTGTCAGTCATCAAAGGTGCACTGCTTCTGCAAGGCACGGTGCAGGCGGCGGAGATACTGCTCAACCGGGATCTCGATGCCGCCGAATCGCCGCAGGTGCTGAGTGCCGGCCTGAGTGTCGAGCAGTTCATATCCGCGGGCACGCAGGCGCTCCACCAGATGGACCAGCGCCACCTTGGAGGCATCGGTCACGCGGTGGAACATGCTCTCGCCGAAAAAAGCCGCCCCCAGGCTCACGCCATACAGCCCGCCGACCAGTCGATTGTCCTGCCACGCCTCGACGCTGTGGGCAAAGCCGATCGCATGCAGGCCGGTGTACGCGCGGATCAGTTCCTCGCTGATCCAGGTGCCATCGGGGCGGCACTCCGCGCAGGCGCGCATGACCTGCTCGAAGGCGGTGTTGATGCGAATGTCGAACTTTTGCTTTCGCAGGACTGCGCGCAGCGTCTGTGGCACGTGGAAACCGCCGGGCTCCAGCGGAATGATGCCGCGGGGGTCCGCCGAGTACCAGCGGATCACACCGTCCCGGTCGGCCATGGGGAACACGCCCTGGGCATAGGCGCTCAGCAGTGTCTGCGGGTCGAGATGAACGGTGGGGCGATGCATGTTTACACAGCGCCGGAAACGATCACATCAGGGGTTTTCAATATGATGGGCAGCCGCCCGGAGTTGGCTTTGTTCAGTATCAGGATAGCCCTGCTCCCGTGCACCTGAATTTTATTTTCCCCAGCAGATCCTTATCGCCGCCTTCGCTGTACGCTCAGCACCAGCCCCGGGGTGATCGGCATCCGGCGGCGGCTGCGGGCGTGGCACGCCCGTTCCAGGCAACCGCGCTGCCGGGCCGGCATCAGGCAAATCCCACCACTTTCACTTGAAGCTTCCGCCGGCGCGGGCCGTCGAACTCGCAGAACTGGATGCCCTGCCAGGTCCCCAGCACCAGGCGTCCTTCCTCGATGAGGAGGGTCACCATGTTTCCCACCAGGCTGGTTTTCACGTGGCTGTCGCTGTTGCCCTCGCCGTGGCGGTAGTAGGTTTCATGGCGGGGGATCATTTCTGAAAGCTTGCGGAGCAGATCATGTTTCACATCCGGATCGGCGTTTTCGTTGATGGTGATGGCGGCCGTGGTGTGGGGGACATGCACGATCGCCAACCCCTGGCGCACGCCGGTGGCCGCCACTGCCCGCTCCACCAGCGGGGTGACATCGATCATCTCATCCCGCCGGGTGGTCGGCACTTCCAGCTCCTGTATCGGGTGCGGCTTCATGGCCGGGGCAGTATATCGCAAGCCGATCTCCAACTGGATGGGAAAACTCGCTTCACAATCGGCCTTGTCGTCCGTACCTTATGGGGCAGTCGCGAGTTGCGCCCAGACGGGAAGGCCGGCCATGCAGGAATCCAGCACGAAGAAAATCTACGACGTCCACTCCCTGTTTTACGATGCCACCTTCGGCCGATTGGTCAAGCGCCGCATCGCCGGTGCCATCAAGCACATGAATATCCGCGAGACCGACCGGGTCCTTGACCTGGGCATCGGTACCGGGGTGTCGCTCAACTATTATCCCAACCGTGGCCGCATCATCGGGCTGGACCTGTCCAGCGGCATGCTTCGCCAGGCACGCAAGAAGATCGTCGAGCGCGGGCTGGATCACGCCGATGTCTTCCAGGCCGATGCCCTCTGGCTGCCGTTTGATGAGAACACCTTTGATCACGTCTTCATCAGCCACGTGATCAGTGTCGTCAGCGATCCGTTCCGCCTGATCCGCGAAGCCCAGCGCGTTGCCAAGCCGGGGGCGCGGATCGTGCTGGTGAACCATTTCCAGAGCACCAACCGCTTCATCGCCATGGTCGAGAAATGGCTCTGCCCGCTCTGCACCCAGCTCGGCTGGCGCAGCGACCTGGCCCTGAGCGACCTGGTCAATCGCACCGGCGTGCAGATCGACTACCGCTACAAGCTCGAGAGCATCGACCTGTGGGAGACAGTGGTTATCAGCAACAACAAGGAACAGCAGCCCGCCCACGCCATCGCCGCAGCATAAGGCCGGCAATCGCTGGCCGGCTGTTGCCACCGATGCCCCGCGCGAAAGAGCGCCCGCGCATCGCTGGGCCTATGCCGCCTGGCCGCGGAAAAGCTTGAGGTAGGCCGCGCGGAGCGGCGAGTAGAACAGCACATCCGAGCGATACATGTGGCACTGCGTCGGGATCGGCGCTTCGGTGTGCGGCACGAAACGATTGAGGCGCATCAGGTCCGAAGTGCCCTCGCGCAGGGGCAGGCGGTTTTTCTTCGGCCGGATGGTGAAGCCCAGCTTCAGCCCCGCCTCGCGGCAGACCGCCACTACCTCATCGCTGTGATTGCCATTGCAGTAGGCAATCGCCGCCGGCTCGATGCCCACCATCTCCTTCAGCGCACGCTGGCAGTCCAGGATCTGCTGGCGCATTTCCTCGCGGGGATAGTTGATCAGGATGGCGTGGTCGGCGGTGTGGTTGCCGATATGCACGTACTTGCAGGCTGCGAAGTCGCGCAGCTCTGCGGGGGTCATCGGCCGGTCGGTGTCGCTGCGCGGCTTCAGGACATCCGGCCCGAAGCGCTCGATCAGCTTCTGCTCGATGTCACACGTCCGCATGCCCTTGAACGAAAGGGCATCGTTGTAGAGCGCTTCATCGCTGGCACCCTCCGCCTTGCGCGCCCGCCACAGGGCATCCCACCAGAAGCTCTTCTGTTGCTGCACGTGGTTGGTGGCGATGAAAAACAGCGCAGGCACCTTGTACTCCTCAAGCAGAGGCACGGCGCGCGTGTTGTTAAAGTAGCCATCATCAAACGTCAGCATGGCGAACTTGCCCCGCGCTGGCAGGCCGGCCAGCAGGTCGTCCGGCGAGATGAAGGTGTAGCCGTGCTTCAGGTAGTACTCGATGAGCTGGCGGAAGTGATCGACTGTGGTGCCGTCCAGCGGATCAAGCAGGTTGCGCTCGATCTCCGCCTGATCGCGGAACAGCGAATGGAACAGGAACGCCAGCAGCCCATCGCGCTCGCGGAACATTGACAGGTACAGCCGCGCCACCATCGCATCGGCCGAGCGGACCAAATTCTGAAAACCGTGAATCATGCTGCGCTGGGCCCGCGTCACGGGCCGGTTGATGATCGAAAAATCGCCAGGCCAACAGGTAACACACCCGGGGCATGGGATTCAAGCCGAGCCGGCGGCACATCACGCGGCCTGCGGCGTCGCATGCATGCCCTGCCGGGCCGCCCGTGCCCGCATGGGTTCCCGCATCATAGACGTTCCACGTGGATCCGTGTGCATCGGCCGGCGATGCACGTTAAGCGCGGCCGGCCCGCTCCGCCAGAGCGGCTTCATACGCCGCGATCGTCTGCTCTACCATCGCATCCACCGTGAACCGGCCCGAGCGCTCCAGTGCGGCCGCAGCGCACGATGCGCGATAACGCTGATCCATCGTCAGCCGCATCAGCGCGGCGGCGAAGGCATCGATGTCATCGGTTGGGACCACTTCGCCGCTGATGCCCGGCTCAATCAGGATTTCCACGCCGGCCGACTGGGTTGCCACCACGGGCAGCCCGACCGCCATCGCCTCCAGCACCACGTACGGCAGGCCCTCCTTGCGGCTGGAGAGGGCAAACAGGTCAAAGGCCGCAAATACCTCGCGGGCATCGCGCTCGCCCAGCCAGATGATCCGCTCACCCACGCCCAGCTCGGCGGCAAGCTGTTTCATCGGCTGCATCAGCGGCCCATCCCCCACAATCGCCAGCCGCGCCCGCGGCTCTGCCTGGACGACCTGCGCGAATGCGCTGATCAGCACGTGCGGCGCTTTCTGCTCCACGAGCCGGCCAACGAAGCCGATGACCGGCTCATCATCGGCGATACCCATTGCCTGGCGGGCGCGATCGCGGGGCGTCAGCCACATGGCATCCACACCATTGGGAATGGTGATCAGCCGCGCGGTGCCGAAGCCAAGCCGGACGGCCGCCCGCGATTCTTCCGGCGAGACCGCGATAATCCGGCTGGTGCGCAGCGCCAGCCCCAGTTCAATGCCGAGATACATCAGCCATTTCCAGCGCGGCAGGCACGGGTCCATCATGATCAGCCCGTGCAGCGTGTAAAATGCAGCGGCATCGGTCCCCAGCGCAGCCAGCCGCGCCATCGCGCCGCCCTTGGAACTGTGACCGTGGATGATGTCGAACGGGCCGTGCTCGCGGGCATAGCGCCGCAGCGCCCGCAGCGCCCGCAGGTCGCGTGGATGGGGGGCGGCGGTCATCTCGATGACCGCGCGTCCGGCCTCGGGAATTGCGGCCAGGCGATCAAGAAAGCGCTGATCGACGCGATGGGTTGAGTAGACCACATGCGCATCATGGCCGCGCGCGATCAGCCCCTCGGCCAGGTCGAGCACGTGCCGGCCGGTGCCGGCTCCCGCGCACTCGACCACCAGCAGCACGCGCAGGCGCCGTTCCGGCCGGGTGGGCTGCGTTGAACGCGATGAAGATGGAGCGATCAACTGCTTCATGATGCCAATGCCCGTACAGGGGTCAGCGATGAATCAGCCAGCGCATCCACCGCCGCGGGGGCGGGCGGTTTGGCAAGCCCGGCAGGCAAAAGGCTCGGCCTTGCTCCCTGCCCCACAGGCGCGAGGGGCGCCAGCCGGATCGGCTCCGCGGGCGCATCCGCCATGTGGGTCGTACGGTTTTGTCCGGTCAGCAGCCGCAGGTAAAGCGCTTCGTAGCGCCGGGTGACGGCATCCAGGTCGAAGCGCTCACGAACCCGCCGGCGGGCGCGCTGGCCGAGCTGATGTCGCTGCTCCATCGGCAGGGCCAGCATTTTATTCCATGCCGCCGCCAGGGCCGCCGGGTCGCCGGGCGGGACGACCTGGCCGGTGTCGCCGACGATCAGCGCTGAATCCCCCACATCCGTGGCGACGACCGGTGTGCCGCACGCCATCGCCTCGCCCAGCGTCAGCGGGAAAGCCTCGCTGATGGACGATGAGGCCAGCAGGTCGAGTGCGGCGTGAATGCGCGGCACATCACGGCGTGGCCCCAGCAGGTGCACACGCGACCCCAGCCCCAACTCGCGTACCAGCGCCATCAGTTCGGGATTGTCGGCCGTCACACCCGCCCCGCAGAGGACAAAGTGCACATCCCGCATACTTGCAGCGGCGGATGGCTCATTGACCAGCAGGGCGGCTGCGCGGAGGAAGGTGGCGTGATCCTTGAACGGGTCCCAGCGCGCCACCAGCCCGATGAGCGGTGTTTGATCCGCCAGTCCCAGTTCACGCCGAACCGATACGCGGGCGGCAGCATCGGGGGCGAAGCGCCCGGTATCAAAGCCGTTCGGAATCACCTCGATCCGGCTGCCATCAAATCCGCGGGCCGTGTAGCAGCGCGCTGAATGCTCGCTGCAGCAGATGATTCCCGCCGGCATCCAGCGCGAAAGCCTGGCGCAGGCATCCACGGTCATCTGCGTTGAACGTTTGGCCACGCCGGGAATGTGCTCCGAGTGATGAATGCCCCATACCACCTTCATCCGCCCGGCCATCCGCGCTGCGACCGAGCCGATCAGGTTGGAGTGGTCCATCCACGTCTGCACCACCTGCGGCCGCTGACGGCGCAGGTGAGTGGCCAGCTTCAGCACCTTGCGCGGGTCGGGCAGGCCGCTTTTCATTCCGATCACCTCGATCGGGATGCCCGCCCGCATCACCGGCCCGGCCACGCTCATGTCATCGATGAGCGCAACCACACTGGGGGCGAACCGATCGGCGTCGGTGCGCAGCAGCAGGTTTACCAGCATCGCCTCAGCGCCGCCGAACTCGAAGCTGTTGATGATGTGGATGATCCGAATCCTGCTCATGCAGCGGCCTCCACGCCCGCATTGCGGCGACGGCGCACCAGCATCACGCCCGCAAACGCCAGCGCTGACAGCGCTGCCGGCTCGGGCACCGTCAACCGGCCCAGGCTGTCGGTGGCAAACGCCGGAACATCGGCCGCGTAGCCCAGCGGCTCCTTGCCGTACATGTCTGTCAGGGTTCGCAGCAGGTTGTAGTGGTTGTAGGCGATGTCATTGACGCCCGGCACGAAGAGGTTGGCGCTGCCGTTGACCAGCATCGTGATCGCGTCCTTCTCCAATCCCGCCGTCGATTGCTCCTCATCCTGCGTGATAATCAGCAGGCTGTTGTTGGCCTTGGCCCACTGGAGGTAGGGATCGATGAACTCCTCCAGCCATTCATCGGCCCATTGGCGGAGCATGTCGTTGTCTTCCTCATCCACTGAGCCGGCCCACGGCCAGCCGCTGTTGCGGCCGTGCGTGTTGTGCAGGTTGTTGGGGATGATGTAGGAGAGCGTGGGCAGGTCGCTGAAGTCGTTATCGGCCGCGATCGCCTTGAATGCCTCAAAGGTCTTATTTACCGCGGGATTCTCATCGGGAGTGCTTCCCGAGAGCGTGGTGAACATCGCCATCGGGTTGAGATTGCGCGTGTAGGCATCGGGATAGACACCGTCGCTGCCGGTTTCGGCCTGCGAGCCATCATAGGGAAGGCTTTCGGAGAACCCGGCGAAATCAGCGCCAAAGCGCGTGGCCAGGGTGGGCCGGCCTGTCACCGTCACCGCATAGGAGTTGCCCGCGTAGCCGTCGTAGGTGCCGGCATAGAGCGCCATCGAGTTAAGCATCGATGAGCCGGTGGTCACGCCGTGGGCGTTGGTATAGACCAGGCTCGAGGCGGCGAGATTCGTCACATAGGGCATGACGTATCCCGGATCGCCGTTGTGCCAGGTCTTGCCGATCACTTCCGAGAAGCGATCCTGCAGGATCACCACGACAACTTTGTCCGGCTGGACAATCGAAGCATCGGCGCTGCGGCTATCCACGGCAACGGCGCCTGCCACCAGGCAGGCGCTGACCAACATGCGGTTCATGAGAGACATTCCGGCTCCTTATGCGGGGGGTGTTAGACTCATTGTCTGTTTCGTTTCAGTGCCCGCCTCAGTGGCCTGGCGATGCGCGAGAGAGCGGGCAAGGGATCGGTCCATCGGAAATAGGCGAAAGTGTGGCGGTGCATCACGCTGCGCAGCCACTGACGATAAGTGATCAGGCCCATCTGCCGCAGTTCCCTGCACGCCCGCAGGTCGCGCAGCGGATCCCACATCCGCATGCCGCGGCGATAATTCGACAGCGGCGGGCTGGGGCGGTTGGTGATCCGGTTGTAAACGAACTGGGCCAGCGGAAAGCCACTGGCGCTGACCAGGGCATTGGATGCGACGAAGCGGGCATTGCATTCGATCAGCTTGTACTGCCCATCCCGCTCATCCAGCTTGAATTCCACATTGGCCAGCCCGCGCATGCCCGCCTGGTCGAGCAGGCGGTTGGCCGGGGCGATCAACTCGGGAATCCAGTCGGTAATGTGGTAGCACGCCGCCCCCATGCCGGTGGGATAGCGGCGGATCACGCGCTTGGTGTAGTGGAACAGCGGCGTGCCCGCTTCATCCAGGTAGGTGAAATAGCTGCACAGCTTGTCATCGCCGCCGGGGATCTGTTCCACCAGCATCATTTCCAGGCCGGCGCCGGCCGCCGTGTCCCAGGCGCTCAGCAACTGCTGTTCGTTCTCAGCGATGAGGAATTTCCGGCCAAAGTGGGCGTCGAACAGGTGCGAGAGCCGCGGCTTGACGATCAGCGGATAGACCAGTTCGTGGCGGATGGCCTCGATCTCCTGGCGCGACTGCACCGACCACCACTTGGGCGTGTTTACACCGGCCGCGCCGGCCAGTTCGTAGGTGCGCTGCTTGTCCAGCAGTAATTTCTGCGCTTCGGGCACCGCCAAATCCAGGTGGTAGCGATGTCGCAGCGCATCACGGTGCGTGGCCAGCACTTCCAGGGCCGCATCGCTGCATCCCAGCAGCACCGCCCCGGCCAGGTGGGCCGCCTCATCACTCAGCAGGAATCGCGCCCAGGCGGCCTCCATGTTCGTGCCGGGATCGACGTCGATCCACTGCACATGGCGCGAATAGCGCACGCTGCTGTCGTTGTCGCCCAGGGCGTAAACGCGCACCCCCATGGCCGACAGGTCGCGCGCCACCGACAGGGCATTGGCCTCACCATCCATCACGATGGCCGGCGGCAGAAACTCGGGCCCCGGCGGCAGGGACTGGCCCCGCGCCTGGCGCCGTCGATGCGGCGCCAGGCGCGCAAAGCCTGTTCGGACCACTCCATGGTGCCGGCCGAACCAGAAGACCAGCAGAAGCAGCATCGCCCCCATCACGGTGGCATACAGGCGCGACTGGTACAGATCGCCCAGCCGCAGATATGCCAACCCGAGTACGGCGGTTGTGCAACTCATTACGCTGCTGCTTTCTCGAACACAAAACGCCATTGCAACTCCAGGCGGATCACGCCTCCACCAGGTCAATCACACCGCGCCTTGCCATCCGGCGGACACCCGCCAGCGTGGTAGCGCGATCGGTCTGCTCGCTGGCAGCGCGGGCCAGCTGGTCTACCGTCTGCTTGCCGTCGATCGATCGCAGGAATGCCCATTCATGCTCATCCAGCGTGAAGTGCTTCTCGCCGAACAGCACCACGCCGGGCACTTCCTGCCAGTAGCGATCAAAATGCCGGTGGAAGTAGTCCACCCGCCGGCCGATCAGCGGTACCAGTGCCGCCAGCGCGTCATCGCCCAGCTCGGCATTGGCCTTGCTTTGAGCACTGATGCGCGGGGTTTCGGGGTCCTCGCCCAGTGGATCGCAGTTCAGGGCGTTGACCTTGAAGTAGAGCATCGTCGTCAGCGCGGGATTGGCACGCAGGTGCCAGGTGCTGTGCCCGCGGAACATGATCACATCCCCGGCCTCGTCCTTGATCTCAACGCGGCGACAGCTCTTCAGCCGTGGCTCGGGCCAGCGGTCGGTTGACAGCGCCGTGCGCAGCAGCGATGAGGCGTTGAAGGGATTGACCTCCAGCTCATCATGCGGGTAGAGCACCAGGGTCGAGCCTTCCTTCACATGCACCGACAGCCCCACCGAAATCTGCGAGGCGAAGCGGTCCTTGTGGGCATTGGGTTCAGGGGCGGCATCGGCCTCGTACGCCTTGACATGCCGTTCGGAAAGAACGATGTCCCTGGCCGGCAGCCCGGTCACCGCGCCGACGGCATCGCGCAGTTCGTTGGCGTAGTCGGCCCCATCGGGGAACTCGTACATCGCCTGCTGCTTGTCGCCGATGGCGAACTCCTTCATGACCCGAGTCTTCATGTTGTGTTCGACCTGGGCCTTCATCTTCTCGAAGAACTCGGGTGTCACACCCTGCTTGATGTGCACCCATCCTTCGCGGGCGAAGTGTTCGGCATAATCGGCCGGGTTGAAGCGGAACATTTTCTGCGACACGGTGCTGCCTCCTTTGAACAGAGGGTGAAATTGCCGGATGGCTGACCACCCGCCGAACCGCCGGCGGATGGTTGCAGGAGCGCGCCCAGCAGATGGGTCGCGGCGGGGAACGTCCCGTCCTGCTTGTGATAGTGGTAATAGAGATTGGGTGTCCCGTTGACCTCCAGGATCACGCCGCCCGATTCGGCCAGCGGGATGGTGGGATCGGTGGTGACGATATCGATGCCCGCGAAGCGGATCCCCACGGCCTGCGTCGCCGCGGCTCCGGCTACGACGATGGAACGGCACAACAGGTGCGTGACGGTGGCATTGTCCGCGCCGCCGTTTTCGTTGACGACCGTTTTGAGTGTTACCGTACGTCCCGCCGCCGGCACCGACCGCAGCGTCAATCCCTGCTTGGCCAGGGTGCGCCGCATGTCCATGTCGATGCTGAGCAGGGTCTGTGACAGACCGGTGCCTGCCTTCTCGCGCTGCTCGTTGAGGCGGTGGACCAGTTGCAGGATCGTGCTTCGGCCATCGCCGACGATGCTCGGCAGCCGGCGGACATAGGCATCGAGCAACTGGCCGTCGAGGTAGAGCAGGCGGTAGTTGTCGCCGGTGATCTGCTGCTCGATCATCAGTTCATCGGCATAGCACGCTGCCGCCGCGGCCGCACGGCAGAGCTGGTTGACGGTGCGGATGCCGGTGGTGATCCCCCGGCCGCCGCCGGTACCGTTGGCCGGCTTGACGACGCAGTCCGTGCCCAGTTCGCCCAGGAAGGCGATCGCCGGCGACAGGTCATCCAGTGAGAAGACTGCGTGCCGGGGCACGGGGATACCGCGCTCGCTCAACAGCCGGTGGGTCAGCGGTTTGTCATGCGCTACCCGCAGCGTAACCGGATCATCAACGGCCGAGACGTTGTCCACGACGCGCGTGCGCACGCCGTTGAGCGTAATCTGGCTGATACCCGCCCCCAGCATCTCCCATTGCGCGCCCAGTTCGGCGGCGGTGTCACGCCACAGGCGTTCATGGAAGGCGTCGTGGGCCTTACCCACCGCGCGGCGGCGCGGGTTGCGATAGCGCAGGAATGCCCGGCCCATCGCCAGGAAGTGCAGGCCCCGCAGGGCGAGTTTGTTGTTGAGCAATGACACGACAAACGTCTCCGTCTGATCCGCGGCCACAGGGCCGCGGGCAGGTAGCGCGATTCTTTACAGCGGCGCTGCGGCGGGGTGCGTGGGGGTGGATTGCGGGGTCGCCGCCGCAGGGCTTTCGCCGCGCACCACCGGGCAACCCAGTTCGGTGAGGATGTTGTCCACCCACGCGTTGGAGAAATTGCCGCGCTTGACGCCTTCGAGATAGGCCGCCTGGTTGGCAGCATGCTCCTGGAGCCGCTGCAGCAGTTCGGGCGCGAGCAACTGCGGGATGACAACCACACCCGCGGCATCGCCCACGATGATGTCGCCGGGATTGACCACGACGCCGCCGCAGCAGATCGGGAAGTTGATCTCACCGGGGCCGCGATGCAGCGGGCCGATGGGGGTGGTTCCCTTGGCGAAGACGGGGAAATCGCCCAGCGCCTGGATGTCAGGCAGGTCGCGCACGTAGCCGTCGATCACGAAGCCACGGCAGCCGCGATGGCGGGCCTTGGTGGAGATCAGATCGCCCAGCACGGCGTTCATGTTCGAGCCGCCGGCATCGACGATGATGATGTCGCCCGGCTCGAGGATATCCAGCGCCTTGTGGACCATCAGGTTGTCGCCGGGGAAGACCTTGACCGTCAGCGCCGGGCCACAGATGGTGTGCTCCGGCGCCGTCAGCAGGCGGATATCCGGCGCCACCGCGTACAGGCGATTGAGCTGGTCGGAGATATCCGGTGTGGCAAAAGCGCGGAAGGCCTCCATGAGCTGGGGATCCGGCCGGGTGAAGTTCATCTTCACGCGAAAGCCGGGACCGGGATGCAGGTGCGCTGAACGGGGCTTGTTACTGGTCATGGCGGTTCCTTGCTAGGGGGAGTGCTCATCCCCGGTGGTTTGCGGGCATGGGCAAACCGCCCATGCACTGTGTTCCAGGGGCACCGGCGCCGTGCCGATGCCGTGCAGCAGTTGTTGGCTGTCGAGACGTTCAATCAGCGATTCAATCGATTCGGTGGGCTGGTAAGCGATCCCAGCGAGCTGTTCATGCAGCTCGCGCACAGCGCTCAGGATCGGCGGTTGCAGACCCGCGGCCTCGGCGGTGGCCTGCAATTCGCTCATCTCACCAGCACGACGGCCGGCGTGCTGGGCGTAGGTCGGGAGCATGCGGTCGATGACCAGCATCAGGCCGGGATAAATCTCGCGCGTGGTGTGGAGCATCGCCTCCAGCATGTCGTGCCGGCGGGCCAGCAGGGCCAGTTCGGCAAACAGCCCGCACAGGCCCTTGGACAGTCCGGCGAGCAGCATCTTCATGGCCGATGCTGCACCCACCTGCTCTCCCAGCACGCGCACGCGGGCCGCGCCTTCAAACAAGCCCGCCACCTGGCCGGCTCGGGGGCCGCTGAGAAAGACCGTGCCGCTGCTGGTCAGGTTCCTGGCCAGGCCGTTGATGGCGCCATCGACATACTGCCGGCCTATGCGCCCGGCGAGTGATTGGCTCAGCTCCGGGCTGATCGAGTTGAAATCAACATAGATCGCATTGGCCGGCGCCAGATCGATCCGGCGGGCGTAGTCAGCGGCCACCGACTCGGCGGCGGTGGGCGGAACGAGGCTCAGCACCACGTCTGATTGCCGTACCACTTCATCCATCGATGCCAGCAACTCGATCCCCATGGCCTGGCAGCGCGCAGCGGTGCGGGCGCTGCGCCCGGCCAGAGTGCTGATGATGCGCACGCCACGGTCGCGCAGCACGGCTGCCACCGCCGTGCCCATCTCGCCGGCGTAGAGCAGACCCACAGTTGGATGTGTGGTGATGGTCATGCCTGGCTCCATCGATGGCCCGACGATCGCGGAAGCGCCGGTTCGTCCGACTGTGGCTCGGAGGCCGGCTCCGGGTCGGCGGCCCTCTCTGACCAGCGGACCCTGCCTGCTCCCGCGGCCGCTTGCTGTCTCCGCATGGCCCGCGCGATCTGTGCCTGCTGCGCATCGCGGACGCGCCGGCTGGCAAGGCGTTCGGCTGGCTCAACCAGGTTGTTCCAGATCGTCAGCAGGCCCAGCGCCACCCAGATCGACAGCAGTTGGGAATAGCTGGTGGTGATGGTGACACCCACCAGCCAGACAAACAGGATCGCGGCAAAAACCGAGTCGTAGTTGCTCAGCCGCCAGGTCCGCATCACGTGATGGCCGATCAGGATGCAGACCAGCAGCCCGATCGCTCCACTTTCGTAGACGTAGGTGAGTGTGACGCTCCAGACGGCCTCGAGGTCGTAGAGCTGCTGCATCAGCGGCGCCATCATGCCCGTGCCCAGCCCGAAAATAGCGGCGGGCAGGCCACCGCGGCCGAGCAACTCCAGGCCGATCACCAAGGATGAGGAACGCTCTGCCCAGGAGCTGTTGCCCATCTCAGCGCCGCCGACGCGGTCGGTCAGAAAGTCGGCGGCGAAGTAGAGAACCGTTGGCAGCGCCACACCCAGCGTCAGCAGGATCGCCAGCACGTTGGCCGGCGTGGCACGGCTGCGCTTGAGCCACGCCACCGCCAGCACCAGCCCGGCCGCCAGGGTGACGGCGGTGTGACCCGAGCGTGAGATAATCATCAGCGCCAGCGATCCGGCCGCGGCGATGCCGAACAGGAGCCGCTGCCTGGGCGATGGTTCCTGACGGAGCTTGATCAGTCCGCCGACGATGGCGAACCAGAACAGCACCAGCGGCGCCAGCGAGGAACTCATCGCCGACGGCTCGGGAAACAGCCCGAACGGTCGCTGGATGTAGCGCGCGATGGTCTCCATGTCGTCCTGCACGCTCAGGAACGACTGATTGGTATAGAACCAGCCCAGCGGGAAATAGCCCTGCTGGAACGCAATGAACTGCCAGAACCCCACCAGCACATGAATGATGGCCGCGATGGCGATACCGGTCAGCATTGCCAGCAGTTGGGTTGGGGCCAGTAACTGGGTAGCCATCAATGTCAGCAGGGAGACGCCGCAGAGAATCGTGTTCTTGATGGCCAGGTCGATGTCGCCGCCACTCATCCCGACCGCGACCGATGAGAGGCACAGCGGCCCCATCAATGCCGGGGCGATCCAGAATGCGCGCCGTCGCCAGCCGATCAGGACCAGCGGCAGGCACAGGGCCAGCGACAGCAGGTTGCCCACCTGGAGGGCCGTGCGGTTGCCGATGTTCATGCTGATGTACGGCATGAAGCAGCAGAAGCCGAACAGGCCCGTCAGCAGCCCCAGCGCGCGGACTGATGGGTCCCGGGCGACGCCGGGCCGATGACCAGCCATCAGCGAACGACGGTCAATGGGCAGGGGTTGTCGCAACAACGCAATCATCGGTCTGGGTCTGTCCTTCACGTGCTCGGGCGTATCCCACCAGGGTGGCGCCGGCGGCGGTTTTCCAGGAGTACTTTTCACGGGCCAGTTTCATCTGCCGGCTGATCTGCTCATGGCAGTTGCTTTCACACAGCTCGCGCACGGCCTCGGCCAGCGCGGCCGGGGTGTGGTCCTGGCAGATCACACCCACCCGGTATTCGTTCATCAGGTCGCGCAGGCCGCCCACGGCGGTGGAGATCACCGGAATCTCGTACGCCAGTGCCATGTAAATCACGCCGCTCATCGCGCGGAATTCGGGCGTGTAGGGCAGTGCGATGGCACTGTGCTCGGCAAACAGGCCGGGCAGGGCGCTGTCGGGCAGAAAGCTGTCTCGCAAGTCGATCTCATGGCCCGCGCTGCGCAACTTCGCGATGCGCGGCAGGATCTCGTTCTGGTAGTAGTCGTGATCCATCGGCTCGCCGGCGATGGTGATGCGGTAACCGGGCAACTGGTAGGCGGCATCCAGCAGGATGTGCAGCCCCTTGTTGCGGCGAATCTGGCCGAAAAACAGCAGCCGTCGCTGGCTCAGGCGCTGCGCCATCGGCACCGTGGGCAGCGGCTCATCCACCTGCCATACCCCATGCGGAATCACCTGGATGGGCGGGTGCGGCTCGCCCAGGAACTGCGATAACTCATCGGCCAGCCGTTCGGTATGGACGAACAGGCAGTCGGCCAGCCGGCAACTGCTGCGGATCCAGGCATGCATCACGCTGCGCGGCAGCAGCCGTGGATAGCGGTGCGGGGTGACATTGTGGACCGTGTAGTAGATGCGCTTGCCCATCCGCTTGATGCGGCGCAAGACCGGCGCTGCCAGCCACGGCACCCATTCCTGGAAGTGCACGCCGGTGAGATCCGGACGCTGTTCCAGCCAGCGCAGGAATGCGCGCTCCCGCCGCCAGTAGTGCGTGAGGCGGCTGGCGGCCCATGCCAGGCGGTGCGAAAACGCACTGCGGTGGCGCAGCGGCGGCAGGATGCGATGGATGGGGTAATGCGTTGAATGGAACGCCGGATCCAGATCGCGGCTGCTTGCCAGCTCGAATCGGTAGTCTGCGGCGCGCGGATGCTGTGCCAGGGCGCTCAGCAGCTCCCAGGTATATCGTGCGTGGCCGCCGTCTGACGACGGCGTATACATACAGATCCGTTCCATGCGTCGATTACTCCGAAGCGGGTAGCGGCCCGCCCCCGGCGGGCATCTGCTGTGGCAGGCCGCTTATCCGGCGCATCAGCGCCTCACGCAGCCCCAGGAAATTCAGCATCAGCAGCCCCCCGGCATAGACCAGGGCGCCGCCGGCCACCTGCAGCCCCAGGGCCAGTGGCTGCACGTGATGGCGGAACGGCCACAGCGCTGCCGCCATCACCGCCGCCGCCGCGCTGACCTGCGCAGCGGTCGTCCAGGGGAACGGCAGAACAAACTGCCGCCGGCCAAAGTAGATCGTCAGTCCGATGCTCAGGATGTAGGCCAAAACCGAGGCAAAAGCGGATCCGACCAGTCCCCAGAGGGGGATGAACAGGAGGTTCAGACCGATATTGACGATTGCAACGAATAACACGATCCAGACCTGGTAGATCGTGCGATGGGCGAACTGGAACGCCGCATCAAAGTGGTAGGCCTTGAAGCTGGCGAGAAACGCCCCGATCGCCACCAGCGGCATGATGGCCACCGCCGGCGCGCGGAACGCCTCACCCAGCAGGTTTTCGGTAATCGGACGTACCAGCACGCACACCCCGATCACCGCCGGCAGTCCCACCGCCATCAGCAGGGCGGCGTTGATGTTCATCTGCGTGCGCGCTGCGGCGGGGCCTTCGGTTTCGTAGGCGCGTATCGCCAGCGGCATCGCCGCCATGTTGATCGCCAGCATCAGTAACGTCAGGGTCTGGGTGGTGAAGTCGAAGGCGGCGGCGTAGACGCCGGCGGCAGCGGAATCGATGAACCAGACCAGCAGGTAGCGGTCGCAGGTGCTGATTACAACCGCCAGCGCCACGGTCAGCCCCAGCGGCAGGCCATAGCGCGCCACCCGTGCGAGGATGGCACGGTCGATGTACAGACGCACACCTCTCCAGTGTCGGCCCATCGACAGCGCGATCGCCAAAGTCATCCCTGCCACCAGCCCGGCCAGCGGACCCCACCAGCTCCATCCCAGCAGCATCACCGCCGCCAGTCCCAGGCCGACGAACCCAGCGCTGCGCATGACCTGCAGCAGCATGTAGTGCCACGGGCGGATCGCTGCCCGGGCCTGCTCGCATACCAGTTCGTAGAACGACTGGGCCGAGACGACCAGGCAGCAGGCCAGGATGGCTGAGCGCCAGTCGGCCAGGGCCGGCACGGCCCATATGCCCAGGCCGGCGGTCAGCACCACCAGGTTGGTCAGCAGGGTGGTGGTCAGCAGCGTCGAGCGCAGCGCGCCGGGATCATCGCGGTAGACCGCGTTGTAGCGCAGCATCGACAGCCGCGCCCACTGGAACAGCAGGGCGTTGAGCAGCTCTGCGGTAGCGATGACCAGGGCGTAGCGGCCGTAGTCATCGGGCGTCAGCAGGCGGCTGAAGACCGGGATGGCCAGGAACGCCAGCACCCCCGGCAGTCCCCGCGCCACCAGGTAAATGGCGGCATGGGACAGGAACTTGGATCGCGCATCACTCATGGAAACTGGGCAAGCAGTTGGCAGTCCGCAGTCAGCAGTTGTTCAGTGCAGGACGATGAACCGCCGGCTGTCCTAGTACGCCCCTCCCCGGTTCAACAGTGCCACGACGGTCTTGGCGATGATGTAGATGTCGAGCCAGGGGGACCAATGGCGGACATAGAAGGCATCCAGCTGCACGCGGTCGTCGTAGCTGATGTCGTTGCGCCCCGAGACCTGCCACAGACCTGTGATGCCGGGTTTGACGGTGGTGTAAAGGCGATAAAACTCGCCGTAGCGTTTCACCTCGTCCTCGATGATGGGCCGCGGGCCGACGAGGCTCATATCGCCCTTGAGCACGTTCCACATCTGCGGCAGCTCATCGAGGCTGGTCTTGCGCAGGAAGCGGCCGATGGGCGTGATGCGCGGATCATTGCGCAGCTTGTGATCGCGCTCCCACTCGGCCTGGGCCTCGGGGTTGGCCGCCAGGTACTCGCGCAGCATGCGCTCGGAGTCGGGGTACATGGTGCGGAACTTCCAGGCCTTGAACTGGAAGCCGTAGCGGCCAATGCGGGTGTGGCCGAAGAAGATCGGCCCCGGGCTGGTCAGGCGGATGGCGGCCATGATGGCCAGGAACAGCGGCAGGCCGATGGTAAAGACCGCGATGGCGAACATCAGGTCGATCAGTCGCTTGACCAGGCCCAGAGTGGCCAGCAGCAGGCCATTGCGCACCTCGATGCCGCTGATGCGCCCGCCGCTGCGCGAAGCGCCCCAGAGGGTGGGCAGCGTCTTGGCATCCGAGAGCACCAGGATGTGCGGCACCAGTTCGCCATAGTGGTCGAGCAGGCGCGTCATCTGCGACATCGGGATGTCAGGCATCGAGACGACGGCGTGGCAGATTCCCTCCGCACGGATCAGCGATTCAAGGGTGGCGCGGTCATTGACCACAGGCAGCAGGGACGAGCGGCAGCGGTCATCCGGGTCGGTGGCCAGCACCGGGCGCAGGCCGGAGTGCGGGGCATCAAGAACAGTGCGCGTCAGGTGCTCAACGCTCTTGTCGCACCCGATCACCAGCGTGGGAAACCCCCACCATTTGCAGTTGGCGCAGGCATGGCGGGTCATCACCCGCAGCATGGGCAGCAGCGGGACCACCACCAGCCAGCCGGTGGCAAAGAAGACGGGAAACGGCCCGGCCAGCACGCTGCCGGCGGCCGCCGCCAGCATCACCAGCGTGTTGACGTAGGTCAGTTGCCGCAGCTCGATGACCGGATGGACCCAGAGCTCCGAGTAGAGCCCGGCCAGCCAGTAAAAGGCCATCATCGGCAACAGCGTCACCGGCGCCAGCCACCCGATTGCCTGTGCGGCCACGGGATCAACCAGCCACAGTGCGGCGGTGGCGCAGCACCCGGCCAGCGCCAGCACGGTGGCATCGGCCAGGAAGAACGGCGCTGTGGTGCGCAGCAGCCGCCGGGCCGACATCGAAAGCGCGGTTGAATCGGGAAGACTTGATCCTTCGAGATCCAGCCTTTCGCTGGGCGCCGGCCGGGCCGGGGTCATCTGGCGCACCGCCAGCTCACGCCTCGGCTCGGCCGTGCCGGTGATCAACAGGTCCTCGAAGTCATCAACTTCAAGGCCCGTACTCCCTCCAATGGTACTTGGCATGTTCTACCCCTCCCAGGGTGAACCGTACAACTCGATCGTCCCATCCCTGTCACTCACCGGCCGGGCTGCGGTTTGGCAGCCCAATCCGGCTCATTAATCTCCAGCAGCTGCGCCGCCAGGCGCGATGCCTGCTCGTTTGGCGGTGGATCGACGTGATGTGCAACGCCCACCGGTGCCAGGGACTGTTCGCGGCCGGGGGGCATCGGGAGCGTGCGCTTCGCCTGGGTGGCATAGGCCCACGACCCGCCGTAATAGCTGTATCCGCGGCTGGCCGCCGCATCGTTGGCGATGGCGCCGATCACGTTGGCGTTGACCTTGTCCAGCAGGTCCATCGCCTCCACGCCCAGCTTGCGGATCGACAGGTTCAGCCTCAGCACCAGCAGCGTGGCATCCGCCGCCGCCGCCAGGATGCGGGCATCGGTGACGCACGTCAGCGGCGGCGAGTCAATGATGATGCGGTCAAAGCTGTCGCACAGCGTCTGCATCAGCAGCGCGAACTTGGCACTGGCCAGCAGCTCGGCTGGATGCTGCGGCACCGGGCCGCAGGGCAGCACGAACAGGTTGTGGATCCGGCTGGCACGCACCGCCTCATTGATCGTGCACTCACCGGCCATGATGCTGCTGATGCCGGCCGAGGCGTCGATTTCGAAAACCATGTGCTGCACCGGCTCGCGCAAATCGCAGTCGATCAGCAGCGTGCGCTCGCCGGCCTGGGCGAAGGCGATCGCCAGGTTGCTGGCGCTGGTGCTCTTGCCGTCACCGGGTGTTGGCGAGGCCAGCAGGATGGTCTTGGCGTCCGCCCCATGTCCCAGTTTCAGCGAGGTACGGATTGATCGGTAGGCCTCGGCCACCGGCGAGCGGGGATCGAGGTGCACGATCTGGCCGCGCGTGACCGGCGAGAGCCGCGGATTGATGCGCGGCACCACCGAGACCACCGGCGTGCCCAGGATGGTGGGAATCTCCTCGGGCTGACGCAGGCGGGCATCCTGCCATTCCCGCATCATGGCAAGGCCCAGGCCGCCCAGGCAGCCGCACATCAGTGCTGCCAGCAGCACCAGGGGTTTCTGCGGACGGATGGGCGACCGCGAGATGCGCGCCCGCTCCAGCACGCGCACGTTCAGCGGCAGGGCATTGCCGGCGTCGACACTCAATTCGCCAATGCGGGCGTCGATCGTCTCCGACTGCCTCTGCAGGCGCTGCACCTCGGCCTCGAGCCGGGCGTAGGCGATGGAGTCGGGGCCGAGGTCAAGCGTGCGGTTCCTCTGCTCTTCCAGGGCAGCGCGGAGCTGGTGCTCCTTGCTTTCGGCGGCCATCAGTTCGGCTCCCAGTTGCACCAGGTGTGCCCGGGCGATGGATCGCTCCTTTTCCTCAATGTGTTCCCGCAGAGCCTTGATGCGCGACTCCAGCAGGCGGATGTTGCGATGATTCTCTCCCTGCACCGTCAGCGCTGAGGCATGGGCCAGCATCGTCTGGCTGAGCTGCTGGCGCAACTCATCGTATTCGCGGTCGCCAAAGTCGCGTCCCTTGAACTGCTGGGCCTCGACCCAGGCACGCAGCGACTGGCCATCGGCCAGGGCCTGCTCAATGGCCGACTTCTGTGCCCGCAGCTCGATGGTGGCGATTTCAGCGCTGGTCAGCGAGGCCGCCAGGGTATTGGCCCGCTCCAGGGCGGCGTTGCCGCGGTCGTCATTGAAGCTCAGCACGTTGTTGTCCCGCTTGAACTTGAGCATCTCCCGCAGCTTTTCGTCGATGCGCTCCTGCAGGCGCTGCTTCTGTTCCTGGAGAACGGCGACCATCTCGCCGCCGATACCCCGCTTCTGGTGCAGCGTCTCATCCACGTAGGCCTCCACCAGGCCGTTGACGACGCTGGCGGCCTCCTCGGGGAAGGGAGACTCGAAGCTGACAACCAGGACATAGGTGTCCTTCTGAACCTCCACGTTCAGGGCATCGCTGGTCTGCAGATGGGTCACCAGGTCGCCCGAGACCCCTTTGAAGGTCTGCATCGAGCGCGGATCCATCGAGGCCAGCGCGCGGGAGAGAACAGCGGTGGACTTGAAGACGTTGGCCTGCGTCTTGAGGTAGCCCTCGGGATCGCCGCGATAGCCCTGCGGATCTTTCAGCAGGGAAGGGGCGTGCTCCTCGACGTAGATGCGTGACCGGGCCTGATAGACCGGCGTGGCCGCCAGCAGGTAGAGCATCCCCACCAGCAGGCAGCCTACGGTGGTCAAGGACAACGTCCAACGACGGCGCCACAGCACTTCGAGCAATGGCGCATTAGAGGATTGTGTTTCGACCGGTACCCCAAGACGGCCCAACGGGCCGCCGCCCGTGTCATCACGAAGCAATTTCTGCATATGACCGAGCGCTCCTCGCGAGCAACTTCGGACGCCTCCCCTCCGAGGGATGCGTCGTGCAAATCAGGTATTCGCCGTGATCTGCCGAGCCACCGGCATCGCACAAGTGGCCCAAAAACAACAAAAACAGACCTTCTGCAACCCGTCCTGAACCCCGTCTGCACCCATCCCACTATCGGGCCGCCATTGCTATCACTACACCGCCACCCTGCGAATTGTGGCATGCCGGAGCGACATCAACGAAATCTGATCAGCCCAATCAGCGGTGAAGTGACTGCATGGTGTTCGTAATCGAACCCTATTTCCAATCCGGTGTGAAAGCAACATGAAATCGCATTCCAGAGGTCATGGATGAAGGCGCAGCGCTATCACGAATGGTTGCCAGCTGCACAAACGATACATTTATCCCATCTTTACGATGCTTTTAACCGCACTGTAGGATTTTGCGGCAGGTTGGGATGGACTAACTAAGGTCCGATTACCCGCCGCTCCCTGATGTCCGGCAAGCCAAACCGTTACAGTGCCCCGTTTTACGCCGATGGCTGCGCCCTGGTCCGAGGAGTGTTATGGGGCGTCGGAAAGCCAAGAATTCGCGGGTGCCTGCTCCCTGGCGCGTGTGACTGGCTTGTGCAGCAATAAAGCACCTTGCGCACAAGCACCTCATACACAAGCATACGGATGGCCGGGCTAAGGGCGAGACGCCTGCAACTCGGCCATCAGCCACATTGTGTAGGCAACCATGGGTGTCCAGTATTCACAGGTTTGCCAACTGCGCGGCTTGAGGTCGGGCTGGTCGGCGGCGGTCCCGCCGATACCGTTCATGACCCCGCCGGGCAGCAGGGGGGTGGCGGGGCGCAGATGGCCGGGGACATACAGGGGGGGCTGATTGTGCCCTGTGCCGGTGATGGTGCTGGCGTCGAATGGGTTGACGCCCAGGATCCAGTCGAGCTGGCGCTGGGCCAGGTGCATCAGCTCCGGCCGTCGCAAGGCCCGGGCGGCCAGTGCCAGGCCGACGCCGTGGGATGCCAGGTGGGCATTGATGCCTACCCACCAGTCGCTGTCATCCTCATCGCGGCCGGGTTTCATAAAGTAGCGATAGGCGTAGGAGCCGAGCTGGCGGGGGCTGGCCGTGCGGTCGGTGTAGAGGCCGAAGGGGATGATGCCAAAGGCGCTGCGGGCCGCCAGGCCAACCAGATGATCCACGTGCAGCGCCAGGCATTGCCGCCATTGCTCGGCCTTGTGATCCTCCGGCCAGGTCAGCAGGGCTTCACTGAGCCCAATGAGCGGGAGGTTGCCGTGCATGATTTCGCGCATCGGCTCCTGTGAATCCAGCTTGCTGCGGAAGTGGCCGCGGGCATCGCCCTCGGTTACCTGAAGTGCCTGGAGCTGCTCGATCGCCGTGGCGGGGGCATCCTGGTCGTCGGTAAGCCGCTGGATCGCAACGGAGGCGATGAGGAAGGCGCCGATGGTGCGGGCAGCGCCGGGGCGGCGGTTGCGAAGCAGCCAGCTCAGGCAGCGTTCCGCCGCCGCCCGGCATTGGGCGGCATAGGCCGGATCGGCCTCACGCAGCAGCCGGGCGAGGGTCAGCTGGACGGTAACGAAGTTGAACTGCGTGGCAACGTCCGTTGGCTCGGTGTGGATCTGGCGGTCATCGCCCGTGCCCGCCTGGTTATCGGTCCAGTCGTTGCCATCATCCCCGCCACAGTGGCTCATGACAAAACCCTCATGCGCCTGCATGGCGAGGAAGTAGCGATTACCCCATTTCAGCTCGTCGATGAAACGCTGGCGGGGGGCAATGCGCTCGCCGGTAAGGTCCAGCACGCGGGACAGGCCGATCATGCCGTAAATCGTGGCGTTGACCCATTTGCGCACATCGCAGGCATCGTGCCAGCCGCCGGTGACATCCTGGCGCTGGCCGTTGTCAGCGCGGATGCCATCATCGAGATGGCAGGGGGCATGGTAGCCGGTGGCGCTGTCGCCGCAGCGCTGCCTGGCGAAATATTCAATGCAGTTGCGGATCGTCGGCAGGTGGATGTCCTCGGCGATATCGAACGGGTGCGAAGTGTGCGGACCGATCCGTACACGGTAGCGGCCGGGTTTGTGTAGTGCTGTAAAATCGCCGACCCGATAATCCCCCAGATCTGCGCCGGCTTTCGCCAGTTCCCCGCGCCATGCCGCATTGCCGGCGGTATCGATCACCTCAAAGGATGTGCCCGCTTCCGCCTGTGCCAGGCAGTACTTTGCATTCCGGGGCAAAAAGCCGGCATGATTCACCAGGAGGATGGCCTTGCCTTCCGCCGCCCCCTTGGCGCAGCGGATGCCGCCCAGTGCGGCAATGGCCGTTGCGGCGGCCGTCTGCTTGAGGATGGATCGACGCGAGACTGCCATTGGCGATGGGCACATTATGAGCTGCACGAGCCGCGATCCGCTGAGGCGGAACCGCTTCGTGGTGGGTCTCCCGTTTGCCTGGGGCTGATCCGGATGCGATCGTCGCCGGATCGTGTCCGATCGCGGAGCAGGCGCTAGGAGCCGGCCAGCACCTGCTGATACCATCGCAGCGTCGGCACCAGCCCCTCGCGGAAGCCGACGATGGGGGTATAGCCGAGGATTTCCTTTGCCCGGCTCATCTCAGCCAGCGAATGCTTTACATCCCCGGCGCGCTCAGCCTGGTGCTCGGGCCGCAGGTCACGGCGATCGAGGATTTCCAGGCACAGGTCGGCCAGTTCGTTGACGCTTACGCGCTGGCCGCAGGCGACATTGATGATCTCCCCGCCCAGTGGCCGCGCACACCGCAGGGCCAGCAAATTGGCCTGGACGGCGTTGGCGACATACGTGAAGTCGCGCGACTGCTCACCATCGCCGAAGATCACCGGATTCCGCCCCCCGATCACCGCCTTGGCAAAGGCGGCGATCACCGCCGCGTAGGCGCTGTTGGCATTCTGGCGCGGTCCAAAAATATTGAAATAGCGCAGCGAGCAAGTGTCGAGTCCGTAGCTGCCGCTCCAGGCGCGCAGCATTGACTCGGCCGCCACCTTCTGTGCCGCGTAGGGGCTTTTCGCCAGCGTGGGCATGGTTTCCACCTTAGGCAGCACCTCACTGTCACCGTAGGCAGCGCTGCTGGCGGCGAAAGTCAGGCGCTGCACGCCGGCAGCGCGGGCGGCCTCCAGCACGTTGAGCGTGCCGTTGATGTTCACATCATGATAGCGCCGGGGTTCGGCCACGCTGCCCGGCACGCTCCCCAGTGCCGCCTGGTGCAGGACATACCGGCAGCCGCGGGTGCAGCGGGCCAGCAGGTCGGCATCGAGGATGGAGCCCTGGTGGAACTCAACGTTGGCGAACGGCTCGATGTTGGCCGGATCGCCGCCGGACAGGTCATCGATCACCACCGTGGTAGCGCCCAGCGCTGAAAGAGCCTCGACCAGGTGGGATCCGATGAATCCCGCGCCGCCCGTCACCAGGACGCGCGCTCCTTCGAACGCGTTGCCATGCAGTTTCCGCCAATCGATCAAAGATGCCGTGCTCATGTCGCCCTTCGTTCAGGTGAAGAGGCATACGATATGCGGGCGAAGCGGCATTGCAACAAGCTGCTTATCGATATGCCGGCCGGGACATGGGGGCTGTGTCGTATAAAACTCGTGCGTTGCTCCTTCATGTGAGGACGGTGATAATCTGGCCATGTCCAAGGGCAGGAGGACGATGCGGACCCCCGACCCGGCCAGGCCGCAAGCAAAGCAGGCCAGGCCTCACACGCCCGCTGGCAGCAAGCACGAGCCTCCAGCCTCACCGGTTTCCAGGGCGGCCGATGCGCCTGGCCCGCTACCGCAGAAGCCGGGCAAGCCGCCCGGGCCAAGGAGATCGGGCGCCAAGTCGCCGGGATTGAAGAAAAAGCCCTGCCCTTCCGCTGAGCCGGGGCGGCCATCGGCACTGCCCGGCGAGGCAGTGCCGGCGATGGAGAAGTCGATCCCTCCTGAAAAACGTGCTCCGACTGGCCGGGCAACACATGCTGTGCCCCGGGTTGGAACGACGGAATCGGCGGCCGTGCCGCTTGATCCATCCCGGTTGCCTCACACACCGGCGGCGGTTGAGCCGATGGACCCGGAAGCGGCCCGGCTGAACACACCGCCCGCCCAGGCCGGGGGCGCCGATGGTCCCGGGGCCGCGCTGCTCTCGACCGCACCCGCATCGCCGGCCACGATCCCGTTTTTGACTTCTGACAACGCCGAGATCGCCTCCCACATGCAACAAACCGAGTCGACCACCCCGCAAAGCCATTCATCCCTGCTTTTTGAGGTTGCCTGGGAGGTCTGCTGGCAACTTGGCGGTATATATACGGTGCTGCGCTCCAAGGTGGCGTCGATGCAGCAGCGCTGGGGAGATCGCTACTGCCTGATCGGTCCGTACAACCCGAGCACCGCCGCGGTTGAGTTTGAGGAAGCCCCCACCGAGGGCGTCATCCGCACCACGCTGGACAAGCTGCGCGACCAGGGGATCGCCTGCCATTATGGCCGCTGGCTGGTGACCGGCCGTCCGCGCGTAATCCTGCTGGATTACCGCGCCCGGCACGGCACGCTCGACACCGATAAATACCTGATGTGGAAGGACCACGGTATCCCCACCCACGCCAGCGATGGCGAGGTGAACGATGTCATTGCCTTTGGCTTTATCGTGGCCGAGTTTTTCCGCCTGCTCAGCGAGGCGCTGACCGGCCAGCCGATCCTGGCCCACTTCCACGAGTGGATGGGCGGGGTGGCGGTGCCGCGCATCGCCCACATGCGCCTGCCGGTGGCGACCGTCTTTACCACCCATGCGACCCTGCTCGGCCGCTACCTGGCCAGCAACGATCCGCACTTTTACGATCACCTGTCGTGGTTCAACCCGGATGCCGAGGCCGACCGGTACACGATTTACCCGCGATTTGCCATCGAGCGCGCGGCTGCCCACGCCGCCACCGTTTTCACCACCGTCTCAGAAGTGACCAACCGCGAGGCTGAGAAACTGCTGGGACGCGCTGCCGATGCCATCCTGCCCAACGGGTTGAACATCCATCGCTTCGCGGCGCTGCATGAGTTCCAGAACCTGCACAGCCAGTACAAGCACCGTATCCACGAATTTGTGATGGGGCATTTCTTCCCCAGCTACAGCTTCGACCTGGATCGCACGCTCTACTTCTTCACCAGCGGCCGCTACGAGTATCGCAACAAGGGATATGACCTGTTCATCGAGGCCATGTGGCGGCTGAACCAGCGGCTCAAGTCGATGCAGGATCCGCCCACGGTTGTGTCCTTCATCATCACCAAGGCGATGGTGCGCGGGATCAACGTCGGGGCGCTGCAGGCACAGGCCCAGTTCGATGAGCTGCGCGAAACCTGCGCTGAGCAGCAGATGGCGATGGGCCGGCGGCTGTTCCTGTCGGCTGTCAATGGTCGTATTCCCACGCATGTGCGTGAGCTGATCGATGAGGATGCGACGGTGAAGCTGAAGCGCGCCATCCACGCCTGGCGCTCCAGCCGCTGGCCGAGCATCGTTACCCACGACCTGGTGGATGATGTCAATGATCCGATCCTCAAGCACCTGCGCCACCGCCACCTGATCAACGGCACCGATGATCCGGTGAAGGTCATCTTTCACCCCCAGTTCGTGCAATCCACTTCGCCACTGTTAAGCCTCGACTACGACCAGTTCGTGCGCGGCTGCCACATGGGCATTTTCCCCAGCTACTACGAGCCGTGGGGCTATACGCCGATGGAGGCGGTGGCGCTCGGCGTGCCGGCGGTGACGACGGATTTGAGCGGGTTCGGCGCCTACGTGCAGCGGCACCTGGACGATCCGGTTCAGCAGGGCATTGCCGTGCTGAATCGCAGTACCCGCAGCTTCGACCAGGCGGCCGATGACCTGGCCGATCACCTGTTCCAGTTCTGCCAGCTCAACCGCCGCCAGCGGATCGAACTGCGCAACCGGGTGGAATCCACCAGCACCAACTTTGACTGGGACCACCTCGTCCACCACTACCACGATGCCCATGACCTTGCCCTCAGCCGAAAAGGCGCCCCCGCGCCCGGCCGACTGGAAGTGCGGCTGGTGTAAGTACGCGATCACAGGCCGCTTTCGTGCGACTGTATCCCCGCCTTGTGGCAATGGCGGGATACCTCACCTGCTTTCATTGCCGAAAAAGGTCCCGACCGTGCCCTCCGGACAGGGTGATTAACCTGGGCGGAAGCTGCCCCGGCCTGCCAGGATCACCTCGGCACACCAGGCGGCCGGGCCAAGCGACAGAAGTATTGTGCCAATACCCCATCTGCCCATCAGGAACACCACCACACTCAGCAGCACAATCGTGGCGATGGCGGGAACGGCCAGCGCCAGCACCGCCAGGCGCTCCGAATCCACCTGCTTGCGAAGTCGCATGATGATGTATGCGCCCATGGCGAGCACGGCCGGCGCAACCAGGATGATGACCTCTTCATCGCGATAGCTGGGCCTCAACAGGAGGAGGGGCGACGCAAGCAGCGATAGCGCACCCGCAGCGGCGAGCGTCCAGGCGACCGTCGTGTAGAGCGTGCGGAGGGCGGTACCCACCAACACCAGGCGCAGAACCTTGAGCGTGAAGACCGGATAACAAAGGCAGCCGGATCCGAACAAACCCAGGAGGATCACATCCTCCAGGTCAGCCCAGTTCAGACGCTCGAGGGTGAAAAGGACTTCTGCCGTCAGGGACCAGCTACCCAGAATGGGCAGGAAGGTGCCAATGCTCGCCAGGAACCACAGCGCGGCCAGTATGCCATTGATCACGGGTCGATGGCGGGGGATGGGCGCAACCTGAGCGGGTAGCGCGTACGGGATCGGTTCAACCGCGCGAGCGGAACCCGGTGCGTGCGGGGCCTCGGTTGGGTCCATGCGGGGCAGCATATCCTGTGACCCTGCACCACAGAAGCGATACGGCTATCGTATGCATCTGCCCAGCGCCCTGTGCCCGCGGCTCGGGCACGACACCACACCCGCAGGCTGGGCAGCGATCCGCACGCCGTTCGTGACGCGATCCGGCTTGTCCAAGTCCGCAGATGAAGCCTCGACCAGATCGACCGGTTCCGCCGTGTGATGCTCGAACCGTCCGCACTGCACCTGACCCAACCAACCGGCCGTGCGCTGCCGCCGATGCCTCGGTGAAGCCAGGGCAGCTGACGTTCAACGGCGAGCGGAGTGCAAGGATCATCCATCCGCCGGGCGGAGGCGGACCACCGTCCTGGCGCGGAGGGGGAACGTCAATTCTGCCCACGGGTGTGGGCCGTCGCGGTGCAGCCGCGGCTGCACCTTTACCTCTTCGTTACCCACCTCGGCGATGACCGGGCGCTGGTGGAAGGGTGCGGACAGGGGAACGCACAGTCGGATGGGCAGCTCTGCCACGTCCGGCTGCGTCCCACCTTCTGCCTCGACGAAGCGCACTGACCGAAGTGTTGTCGGTCCATGGATGCGGAATGACACTTCGAGCGTCTGGCGACCCCCGGCGGGGAGCAGGTCGCGGTACTTCACCACTACCTTCCCAGCGCCGCGGCGAGCGACAGCGCTCACGCTGCTGCCATCAGGCTGCTTCAGGAGAAGCTCCCAATCGGCCTGATCTCCCTCGGCCTGCACCTCCAGCGTGGGATAGCGGTCGGCATCGACGATCGCGTGCTTATAGAAGCCGGCATAGGCCCGGCCTGGCGCGGGGGAGATTGCCGCGGTGCCCTGATCGTATCGCACATCGCCGAAGAAGGCCGTCCACTGCTCGGCCCGTGTAAGTCCCATCGACGGCGCTTCCTTCGGAAGCAGCTCCTCGTTGTCCGCGGGGTTAATGATGACGATGACACTGCCATCTTCGTTGACCGATGCCGCGGCGTACACACCTTCGAGCGGCTGACCATCCGCGCGGGTCATCTGCAGGTCCAGGCGGCGCGCACCCGGCTGGCCGAGCAGAGCGTAATCGGCAAAGACCTGGTAAGCCGGACGAGGGCGGCCCTTGCTGTCAATCAGGCTGTAGGCGTGATCGTCTCCACCGGCGTGAAAGATCGACAGCTTTGCCAGCCCGGTTGCCAGCAGCCGCCCCATGGCGGTGCTGAGCAGGTCGCGCTGCCGCTGAGGCGTGAATACCGGTGGCGGCTGGAACCAGGCGGCGTTCAGGTAGGTGAAGCCGCTTTCGTTACAGAAGATCTCCCGGTCCACACCCCATGACATCAGCGTGCCCTCAAGCAAGCCATAGGGAATGTCCCAGGCGGGTCCCTTACCGGCGTAGGGGTGGAACGCCACCATGTCCACCTCGTCCAGCACGCCAGCGTGCCACATCTTGCGCAGGAATTCCTCATGCATGCCGGCCATGCCGGTGCTGAAGATTTTCGCGGTGGGATCCAGCCGGCGAATGATGGGGACGATCGTCTTGAAGAGGGTGATGTATTCGGCCTCGGTGCCGCGATAGAACTGATCGATGTCGGCTTCGTTCCAGATCTCGTAAGAGTCGATCCGGTCGCCATAGCGCGCGATCACATCCTCCACGATCTGGGCGTATTTCTGCGGGTCGGGCGGCACGGTGTGGGGCCGCCTGGCTGCCTCGGCTTCCGCCAGGCGTTCGGGCGTGATGGCGGCCCAGGGGGGTGTGCCTTCGAGGATCGGCTGCACACGCGGATTGAGGGAGGCGATGCGGTTGAACAACTCATCCACCTGGGCGAAGCGATCGGGGTCATCCGGCGGGCCGATGAAGTTGGTCCGCAGCGACATGCGAATGGCCGACCACTGGCGCGACAACTCCGGTGAATAGTTGTTGCCGTATCCCGCTCCCAGGCCGATCAGGCGCTCGGGCGCGGGCCGGTCGCGCTGCTCGATTTGCAGTGCGTCGAGATGGAGCGGCGCAGCGCCGGGGTTGGCAATAGTCAGCACGCGGGCAGCCGGATCAGGCGGCGGCAGGAAGACGATTCGGGTGAACTCGGTCGCCTGGCCGGCGAGGCTGCGGCTGAAATTGCTGGGCGTGCTGGTGTCGATGTAAACCAGTGATTCGTTCAGGATCATCTGGTCGCCGATGGTGACCTTCACGCCCGCTCCGGTGGCGTCATAGGCACCGCGGATGCGGAAGTAGAGCGGCCCGCCGTTCAATTCCGGCAAGGCGAGGCGCACTACAGCCCCCGGCGCGAGAACGCCCGGCATCGCGCTGGCGGGGGCGCCCAGGGGCACGTCAATCTCGCCGTTCGCCATCTCGGCCCCGAATTCGAGCTTCGAGCCGTCAAAGGCGCCCCACCGCACCAGAGGCTTGGCCCCCTCTGGATCGACGCTGCCGCTGGCCACCCTGTCGAGCGGCGACGGCTCGAGCGGTTCGAGGTTGGCATCGATGGTGACCGCCATCTCGGGCGTGAGCGGCAGGGCCCCTGTGCGGACATCCCGGGCCAGATGAGCCAGGGCGCTGAGGGTTGGTGGACCGTGGGGCCATTCATCTGCATCGGCGGCCGTGTAGTCCAGCATGGTCGAGATGATCGCCGTGCGTGAACCGTTGCGCACCAGATACATCTGTGGTGGCACATCCGCCCGATCCTTGCGCTGACTGCGCAGCAGGGGATAGATCTGCGTCTGGGCCTGCGCATCCGGCACGATCCAGCGCCCGGGGCGCTTGCCGCGCAGGTCCGGGGCATCCGCGACATAGCGCTTCAGCAGCGGTGTGGCGGTGTGATAGACGCCCTGGTCGTGCAGCTCCATCTTGTAGATGTAGCGCAGGCCGAAGTGCTTGAGCAGCTCGGTGGTCTGCCACGCGAACTTCGGCTCGGCCGGTGACAGCACCCACTCCCGGCCTTCATGCGGCTCGATGGCGATGAGGAACGGCACCTCCGTCCCCAGCACGATCGCTACGCCCCCTTCATCGGCGAATCGCTTCAGCGGCTCGATGGCTGACCGTGGGACTGCGTTGCCGATGAAGACGATGGCATCGAAGTTGGCCGCGGAGAACGTGGCGGCATCGGCGATCTGTTCAGCGGTGAGGCGCTTAACGGCTACACCCTCCGCGGCCAGTGCTGCGCTGATCCGGTCCAGCTCCCCCAGGTTAAGTTCGAAGCGGTTGGAGGTTGTCCCAAACCGCGGATCCCATACCGCCACCCGCGGCGGCTGGGCCGCCTGCGCCACGGCTGACAGCCCACATAGCGCCATCACCACCAGGAGCAGAAGTCGTATCCTCGAATGCAACATCACCATCATCATCTACCGTTGAAAGGGGCGTGCCGCGGGCACAGTGTCACCTGAGGTTCATGCGTGCTGGCTGTCCGATCCTGCCTCAGCACGCCAGCCGCCGGCGGCGCAGCAGCGCCAGTCCGCCGAGGCCCAGAAGGCTCAGGCTCGCCGGCTCCGGCACGACGCTGACGTTGTCGATGAAGAACTCGCCGACCCTCACGTCGGTGGAGCCTCCGAAAATCAGATGCAGCGACGAAATGTTGTCGGCCTTGCGGGTATTCACAAAGTTGCCGGAACTGTGCTGCGTCCCGTTGACCGATGCGGTGTATGTATCGGTGGTGGTGTCGAACGTCATCGCGATCGTATAGGCCGTATCCAGCGAAGGGCTGGAGACCAGTGACGTCCAACCGAAATCATGGCGGGCGGCCAGCTGAGCTGTGCGCGAACCGGCAGCACCGGTCCAGTTGAATGCGACCTTGGCCAGATCGTTGGACGTTCCGACGCCGGTCTCCTGTCCGCCAAGGCGCACGCCAAACTCGCCGCCATCGGGCACCTGGGTGCCGACCCAGACCGTCAGCGTCACGCTCCCCGAGGTCAGCGCCGGGAAGCTGAAGGTAACGGTTGGGCTCGCGTTGAAGGCATCGGTGTCCTTGATGTGCATGGACACGTTTCCGAACTTGTTGGCGGTGGTGCTGCTCGCTTTGACGGTCCGGTTGGGGCCGGTGTCGACCACTGTGATCGCGCCGCCGGTGGTGATGTCGGTCGGGGGATCGCCCACGAAAGATTCGAAGTTCTCTGTCAGCACGGCGGCGTTCGCGGCAGTGCTCAGGCCGAGCGCACCGAGTGCGACGGCAGTCAAAAGCGATTTCAGACGAAATGCGGTCATTGGGTCCTCCAGGAGAAAAGGTGAATGGATGCGTTGCGGGGTCGATGGCTTGCTGACGGTGATGTCATGTGGGCCGGTGCCGCCGGCTACGGACTCTTAAAGTTGTAGAATTTGCCCTGGCTGCGTTCGACGCGGTTGATGACGCCGGTGTGGCCGTCGGCGAAGACGACGTTGGCGACGCCGGTCATCTCAGCGGAAGAGCCGTAATTGCGTCCCGTGCCGTGGCGGAGATCCGGCAGGACAGTGGCATCACCGGGGCGGATGATCGGAGAGTACGCCGAGGGATGGGCGGATTTGTCACCGAACAGGATGATCTCGTAGGGCCGTCGGATCTGGGTGACCTTGTAGTTCATCGGCGTGTCCTTCCCCATGTCGAACTGGTAATTCATGCCGTAATGGAAAATGTTGGCGCCGGTGCGGTCACCCGGAAAGCGGGCGCAGGCATACAGCTCGGCGGATCTCCAGCTCGTGCTCGAGACCTGCACCTTGACGTATGGCTCGATCTGCTTGAGCCAGTCTTCGATGCGCGGGTTATCCGGGTCAACCGGGTCCGGGTCGTATTCACTGTCCGCGCGAGGCAGGACACCGCGCCAGTCGGTGGCATACAGCAGGGCGCAGGTGCCGATCTGGCGGAGGTTGGTCTGGCATCGCAGATCAAGCGCCGCCGCCCGCGCCCGATTCAGGGCCGGCAGGAGGATTGCGATCAGCAGGGCGATAATCCCGATGACGACCAGCAGCTCGACCAGCGTGAACCCAGGCCGGCACGTTGCGCGTGCGGGCACGGGCGAGGAGGCGTGGTGGCCGGTGGGGTGGGGGACATGATGTATCACGGTCAGGCTCCGGTCGTGGATTCGCCGATCACCAGCAACGGCTCAACCCGGTCACTCTTGTCCGGCTCGGCGGGAGGTTCCTTTTCCATGTGCGCCTGCAGCAGCCCCAGAAGCTTCTCGGCATACAGCTGGGGTCGGCGGTCGACCGTCGTCAGGCTGACTGGAGAGAAGAAAGAGGTCGGCATCTGCCCGCAGCCGGCGATGGCGATGTCGCGGCCCACCTTCAGGCCCTGTGCCTGGGCCTCGAGGATGGCTCCGATGGCCAGTGGGTCGGAGTAGGCGACCACCGCCGTGGGCCGTCGATCCATACGCATGGCCTGGTGCAGGAGTTCCCGGCCCGCCGGAACCGCATGCCCCGGGTGGTTCTGGTTCACGTACTCGGGAAAGATGCCGCGCGGGCCTTCCAACCCAGCGCCGTCACGCTGCAGGGAGATGATGTCCAGCTCGGCATCGCCCCCTTGAGCGGCCATTTCCTCCCGAATGCTCGCCACCCAGGCCTGCATGGCCGGCCCGAACGGCCGCACTGCCGGTACCAGGGCACCGATATGCCGGTGCCCCAGGCTCAGCAGGTGCCGCACCACCAGCCTGATGCTCTGCTGCATCGGGTGTTCCATGTACGGCAGGCCGGAGCCTTCGATCGGGTTGCTGTAGAGGATGACGGGCGTTCCCTCGGCCACGATCCGGCGGAAGAAGGAGTTTTCCGGCACGTCTTCCCAGCGGGCGTAGCCGACCTTGGCGATCACGCCATCGACGCGTGAGGCGAGCATCCCCTTAAATGCCCGATCCTCCAACTGGTTGTCGAACTCGGTGAGGGCAATTTGCAGCTCATTCCCGCCTGATTCGGTGAGACGGAACAGGTGCTGAACCACCTCAACATACGGGCTGTAAACCACATCCGGCACCATCAGCCCGATGACCCCCGTGCGGCCCTTGCGCATACGCTGGGCGTTGCGATTCGGGATATAGCCCATCTTGGCGGCATGCTCGAGCACGCGTTGCCGCGTGCGCAGCGAGACAGTACCCCGCCGGCCAAGCGCCTGAGCGACGGTGGAAACGCCGAGGTTCAATTCATTGGCGATCTCTTTTATGCCAACGGCCATGATTCTGCCTCAAACATACAACGTTGCATAATATGCCACAAAAATCCGAATATTCAAGAAAAATCTTAAGAATTTGACGAATACACCGATGTATGCCCGTCGCATCTTCCGCCAGACCCAACAGTTAGACCCAAGCCGCACTCGGCAGGTGCTTTTCAGCGCTCCGCAGGCTGCTGCCATGGTCCGAACCGTGGCACCAGCCCCCGTCCACAACTGGTGTAAACAGGGTGAGCGCTTGGCCGGCGCTGGCAATGCGTCGGCTTGCGGGTGTTTGGGACCGTCGCTGTCAGATATGCATGTGCGTGTTCAGGTCAGCAGCCTGCGCACAGGCCCAGTCTGGCCTTTGCTTCGCTTCGCCAGTGCCTTGTAGACCACCGCCGAGACCAGCCCGCCGAGGAGGTAGTAGCCGATGGTGAGGGCGATGGTCTGTTTGGACCGGCGGCTGGGCCTGGAGCCGAGGCCCATGACCGGGGGGAGCAGGACGCCGCCGATCCCGGCCAGGGTGCCCAGGATTGTGCCGGCCGCGCCAGCGTGGCGGCGACGAACCAGCCCGATGGCCGCGTAATACAGCGTGTTGGCCACGAGATCGCCGGCCAGCGCCAGGTGTTGCAGGCGCTGGCCCCTGGGCGGTTCAGCCCCCAGGCCGCGCATCGACCGGGCGATGGCCCGCCGGCCATAGACGTCCATTCGCGGGGGGTGCTTCACATGCGGACGCAACATCTGGTGGATGGCCGTGACCGCCGTCGCCCCTGCCAGGCCGCTTCCCAATGCCGATCCGAGCCGTTTGGTGTCCATGATCCAAGTTGCCTGCAACCGCCGTGCCCGGCAACAACTTCTGCATCCCCGGCTGGTCCCCTGGCGACCGCTCCACGGGGCACTGCGCTTTCCTCCGGGCCTGCTCTGCCCTAATCTGTTACCCATCTCATGATGAAAACGTCCTCTGAACCCCCCCGGCCCGTTGCCATGGGCCATGTCGGTCTCGGCGGCTATGCCGGGGCCATGTGCAGGCTTCTGCTCAGGCAGCAGCCCACCCCCGGCCCATACCTGAACCTGACGGCAGTGTATGAGCCAAACCTCGCGCCCCACGGCGAACTGGTTGAGCAGCTCAAGGCGCACGGCGTGAAAATCGTTCCCAGCTACGAGGCCCTGTTAAATGAGCCCATCGCCGGGCTGTGGCTGCCGATTCCGATTCACCTGCACCGGCCTTTCTCCGAGCAGGCGCTGGCGGCGGACAAGTATGTGCTGGTGGAAAAGCCAGTGGCCGGCACGGTGGATGAGGTGGATGCCCTCATCGCTGCGCGGAACCGCTCAAAGGCGGATATGGCGGTCGGATTCCAGGATATCTATGACCGCCGGCAGATCGCACTCAAGCGTCAGTTGCTGGGCGGGGTCATCGGAACCATCAAAAGCATCACGGTCTGCGGCTGCTGGCCGCGACCGACCAGCTATTACCACCGCAACATCTGGGCGGGACGGGCGCGGATTGATGGAAGCTGGATCCTCGACAGTCCGGTCAACAACGCCATGGCGCATTACGTCAATCTCGCGACCTTCCTGGCCGGGCCGGCGCTGGACCAGCCGGTCAAGCCGGTGCGGGTGGAGGCGGAGCTGTACCGGGCCTATCCCATCGAGAACTACGACACCGCCAGCCTGCGCATCACCACGGCGGAGGGGATCTCGATGCTGGTGCTGATGACCCACGTCTGCGAGCGCTCGATTGACCCGATCATCACACTGCACGGCAGCGCTGGCCGCTGCCGCATCGAAGCCGGCGGCCGGTGGGAGATTCAGGCCCAGGGCGAAACGACCCCCAACCGGCTTGCGGGCAACAGTCGCGATGACATGACCGGCAAGATCGCCCGCTGGATGCTTGGCGAGCCGATCGACGGCCCGGTGGCAACGCTGGAAATCGCCCGGGCACACACGCTGATCGTCAATGGTGCTTCGGATGCCGCCGGCATCGCGCCAATCCCACCTGAACTGGTCCGCGAAGTGGCGGTGAAGGAGGGTGTCCAGCTTGCCGTGCCCGGTATTGAGGATGCCATGCTCGCCTGCTGGGAGCAGGGACGCATGCTGAGCGAATCGGGCGCTGTGGCGTGGTCGGTCAAGCCATCGGCGTGCGACCTGTCGGACTATCATCACTTCCGCGGTGTGCAGTTCACCTGATCGTATCGGGCAGGCAGCGCATCGCATGCTGATGCTTGCCGGATATCCTGCTGTCTGCTGTGCGCGATTGCCGTAACCGGGCTGTTTTCTGCCGATGAGGCTGGAATCAGCCCGGTCAGCAGGGCATAGCGCCGTTGCCGCGCGGGGCAATTGGCCATGGCAGCGCTTTTGGTTTCACGCGGTTCTCATTAGGCTAATCATTCCATGCCCCTGCGCATCCTTACCATCGGAGACATCGTTGGCCGGCCGGGCCGGCAGGTGGTCCATGACAAACTGCCCGGCCTGGTGCGCCAGCACAATGTCGACCTGGTCATCGCCAACGCTGAGAATATCGCCGGCGGCTCCGGCATCACGCCCAATCTGTTTCACAAGATCCGGTCCTACGGTGTGGATGTGGTGACACTGGGGGACCACGTTTTCAAGCGGCTGGATATCGTGCCGACGCTGGCGGCCAGCGAGCGGATCATTCGCCCGGCCAACCTGGCCTCCGCCGCGGCGGGGCGCACCTATACCGTCGTCACCACCAACAGCGGCGTTGAGGTGGCGATCTTCACCGTGCTGGGGCGGATCTACATGAATCAGATGCCGGCCGATGACCCGTTTGCCACGGCCGACCGGGTGATGGCGCAAATTCCCAAGTCGGTGAAGGTGCGCATCGCCGAGATCCACGCCGAGGCCTCCAGCGAGAAAATCGCGATGGGCCACTGGCTCGATGGCCGTGCCAGCTACATCTTCGGAACCCATACGCATGTCCCCACCGCCGATGCCAAGATCCTGCCCGGCGGCAGCGCATTCATCAGCGATCTGGGCATGACCGGCCCGTATGATTCGGTGCTCGGCCGGCGCAAGGACCGGGTCGTCAAATACATGACCACCAGCATGCCGCAGGCATTCGAGGTGGCCACCGGCGATGTGCGCCTGTGTGGGGCACTGGTTGAGATCGACCCCGAAACCGGCCGGGCCATCTCCATCGAGCGCATCGAGGCGGCCGGCGATTCAACCGGCCCTGCGTTCGACGAGGATGATGCCCGCAGCCGTCCCTGGGCCGGCGGCGGGGGAGAATAGCCGCGCTGTGCAGCGGGGTATCAGCCTGCTGGCGCTGCGCGGGGGGGCTGGCAGCCCTGATGCGGTGACTGCGGCGCGGGCGAGGTAGAGTGGAGCAGGATGAGCATCTACCGTCTCCTGGCCGATGTCGTGCTGATCCTCCACGCGGGGGTGATCCTGTTTGTGGTGGGGGGCCTGATTGCCATTGTCCTGGGGATTTTGCTCAAGTGGGAGTGGGTGCGCAACCGCTGGTTTCGCATCGCGCATCTGCTGGCGATCGCGTATGTCGTCCTTCAGGCGTATGCCGGCCTGACCTGCCCGCTGACCGATCTGGAGAACTTCCTGCGCATTCAGGCCGGCGAGCAGCCTTACGCGCCGGAGGGTTTCATCGCCCACTGGCTGCACCAGTTGATCTTCTTCGACGCCGAGGCGTGGGTCTTCACGCTCGCTTACACGCTGTTTGGCCTGGCGGTTGTGGTGACCATGATCCTGGCGCCGCCGCGATGGAGTGGAACGGACAAACGTGTAACGCGTCATGCGTAAAGAGCCGATGGCAGCGCTCTTCTGCATGACGCGTTGTGTATTGTTGGCTTATTTCATCAGATGGCTGCGGAACGCCGTCGTGGGAAAATACTGGCCAATGCCGGCGGGGCTGTTGGGGTCATCGCGCACGATGACGTTCTGGGCCGGAATGTGCAGGCGGGTCTGAAGCGCTGTCACCAGGCGGGTCAGGTGCTGCACCTGGGCATTGGTGGGCAGGGCCCGGTCGAAATCACCGATCAGGCAGATGCTGATGCAGTTCTCGTTGATGTAAAGGCCGGCCTGCTGCTGGTGCCAGCGCTGGCTTACCTCGATCTGCCCATCCAGGCCGCCTTCACCGTTGGTGATGACGAAATGGTCGGCCAGGCCGTTGCCCGCCTGGGCCAGGGTCTGGCTGTTGCCATCGGGCGTGCGGCTGTGATGGACGTAGATATAGCGCCACTGGTTGGGACTGGGGGGCGTCTGGGTCTGGAAGATGCTCTGGATGCCGCTCTGCGCTTCGACGGCATAGAGCATGTCCGGCGTCAGCGGCGGACGCGACAGCGCCAGCAGCAGGGCACTGGTGCCGGTCAGGAAAACCACCAGCGTCACAAACACCACCAGCGGCCGGCGGTTCGCCTCAACGTGCTTGGAGGACTTGGCCGACCTGGACCTGGCTGTCTTGACTGCGGTACTGCGCTTGCTCACGTCAATGTCCCTGGCGTTGATGACTGGGGGTGGAGGGCCGGTTTGTCCGATAAAACAGCCGCTCCCCTTCCTGTCTGTTCATCGTCCTTTGCCGATAAAAGGCTTTCGCCTTTTTCGCACGAATTGTTCGAAGCGGGAATTTTTGGCCCGCCACAACCGGTCCCAAGCGAACAGGCCGAACAGTCTGGCCGGTTTCACGCGCGAGCGAGGATTCCGAACGGGAAGAAAGCGGTGCCGCGGGCTTCAACGCACCGCCGCAATAGCGTGGATTGGCTGGGTTACGCGATGAGCGCATCCAGCGCGAGGCGGGATAAGTGATGCCTCCGTGCATCCGTCTTCCTGAGCAGGATTCCACAACCCGATCGCGTCACTTCCCTGCGACGCGAAGTTCTCCGGCCGTCAAAGCAATGGCTTGCCCGCCGCTTGCTCTGGCGATGGCCTCCAGCGCTGGGGACGGTTCGCCGATCGACAGCGTATGGATCGTCGGCCGACTGTTCCCCATCGCCGATTGCACCATTGTGACAAATTCTTCATCCAATGCCCAGCCCTTTGCGGTGACGAGCACGATTTCATCCGGGTGATTCTTCGCCGCCGACTCCAGGGCCGAGCGGGCATCGGACGCCCCAAAGGCGTACACATTGTCCAGCGCCTTGCGGGCAGCATCGAGACTTTCGGGGGTGGCGTAGGTGGTGTCGGCAGGGGGAAATGCCTCCAGCGAGGTGGTTTCCCAGAAGAGGATGCGGAACTTACGCTGCGAGCCGAGCGAGGCGATGGAGCGGTAGGTGGCTTCCTTGATGTCGCCCATGGCCTGCTGGGATGAAGCGCCGCGGTCCAGCACATAAATGATGGTGTTGCCCGACAGCGGGATCCCGGCGAAGTTCGGGCCTTGTGTCGTTTGGCCGCCGGCGACAGTGGGGTTGGAGCCGACAGGCGGGGCGACCGGATCAGCGCCATTCCCGCCGAGGGTAAACCACAGCCCGAGAATCACCGCCAATACCCCGCCGGCAATGCCGCCGGCGAGCGCGGGATTGAGCCGCGGCTTGCGCGAAGCGGGCTCGGCCGGCTCGCTGGCCGGCCGCATGGGCTGGCGCAGGCGGCTGGAGGACAGTCCGCTGCTGGCGATGATCTCCCCCAGTTCTTCCAACCCCGATCCGCGCGGGGCAGGGGCGCTGCGGGACTGATACAGCGCCTTGGAGTTACCGGCTGTCGGGGCTGCTGTGCCGCCTGCGGTGCCGGCGGCCTTGGCCTGCGCGGGGACGGTCTGGATCGTGCCACAGTGCTGGCAACGGCACACGCCCCCGGCGAAGGCTTCATCCATCGTCAGCGTGGCCCGGCACTTGGTACAGGTCAGGGAGATCATGATTGTCGGTCTACAAGGCCGCCCGCCGGCCGATTCCGTTGAAACTGAGCCTTTCCGGCAATTCGTCACACGGCATTGCCAGCCAGGCAGGGGACGGCCTGCTGTGACTCATGGCCCGCCCTGCCGGCAACTTCCAATATCACCACGCATCCCACAAATAATAGAACCCGGTAGGCAGCATCTCCCGTCCAAAAGGCAACTCCAGTCTTAGTACGTCCGTTTTCGGGGCAGGGATTGCCGAATCGGCATAAATGCTCCCGCTGTATCCGTAAGGCCGCTTATACAGGACCACCCGGGCGTTGGGCGCCTGGGCCAGGGTCTTGGCCCGCTCGATGGCCTGGCCGAGCTGGCCGGTCTGGTCCACCAGCCCCAGCGCTCGGGCCTGCTCGCCGCTGAAGACCCGCCCATCGGTGACCAGGGCCAGTGTTTTTTCATCAGTGATGTTGCGATGGGCACGGACGATCGCGACAAAGCGCTGGTAGTACTCATCCACCATGCCCTGCATGACCTGCCGCTCGCTGTCGGCCAGCGCCCGGAAGGGGGAGCCCATGTCCTTGAGCGGGCCGCTCTTGATCGCCTCGGAGCGCATGCCGATCTTGCTCATGGTCCCGGCGAAGTCGAAGGTGTTGAAAATCACCCCGATCGACCCGATCACGCTGGTGGGGTGGGCGATGATCTCATCAGCGGCCAGCGCAACGTAATACCCCCCGCTGGCGGCTACCTCCTGGGTGGCGGCGATGACCGGTTTCTGCGTTTTTTCTTTGAAGTCCCGCACGAGCTGGTACATCGTGTCGCTGGCGGTGACGGTGCCGCCGGGGCTGTTGATCCGCAGGACTACCGCCTTGACCCGATCATCACCGGCCGCGCGGTCCAGTTCCTGGGCCAGCCGGCTGACGGGGTTCTCGGTTGGCTGTAAAAACCCGCCGCTGCGGGCGTTCATCAGCATCCCCTCGATCTCGACGATCAGCACCTTGGGCGGCGCCAACCCCCTGCCGGGTTGAACGACATGTTCCTGAAGTGTGCTGGTGTTGGCGACTGGCGTGATCAGGAAACTCGGCGTCCCGCATCCGACGAGGCAAAACAACAGCACAAGCAGGACGACCATGGGCATAAACTGTCTCGAACAGAGCGACCGGCACGCGCGACAAGCGCCCATCGCCGTCGCCGGTGTTGATGGCATATCTTGCCTCCCCTCCCCTCACCCGGCGGCATAATACCGCCGGATGGGGTGGATGCCAAAAAAACGATTTTTTGCGACGGATTTCAGGGCGGCGTGTTTCCCGGGATTCGGGTGGTCGTTTTGCTTGCGTCGGCTGGCACATCCCGCTATGAACGAGGGTGCCCTGCCTGATCCTGGCCCTGGGGCAGGCGGCTTGCGCAGGCAACGCGGGAATCGGAGGACGCATGGGCGAGCCAAGACCTGCGGGTGGAGCGTACATGCGTCAGCTCGATGCCCTGCGCGCGGTGGCAATCGGCACCGTTCTGCTGGAGCACTGGCTGCCCGACGGGCATCCGCTGCGCTTTGTCTCACGCTGGGGCACCCTGGGCGTTTATCTGTTTTTTGTCCTGAGCGGATTCCTCATCACCGATATCCTGCTGCGAAACAAGGATGCGATGGCGGCGGGGGCTGTGTCGTTTCCCCACGTTTTGCGACAGTTCTACATTCGCAGATTCTTGCGAATCTTCCCGATATACTATGCCGCCCTCGCGGTGGGATGCCTGCTGGATCTGCCGCAGATGCGCGATGCCTGGCTGTGGCACGCGGCGTATCTGTCGAACTTCTGGCTTGCCCAGTTGCCGCCCGACCAGTATCCCGGCCCGGCGGGGGTCTTCTGGACGCTGGCGGTGGAGGAGCAGTTTTACCTGGTCTGGCCACTGCTGATCCTGCTGCTGCCACGGCGGGCGATGTTCTGGGGTGTGCTGGCGATTACCTTCAGCTCGATCCCGATGGCCTACCTGGCCTATTCGGCCGGGTGGTGGGGATTCAGCCTGATGACCCCCTTCGCATTCCAGTTTTTCGGGGCCGGGGCACTGGTTGCGGTGGTGCGATGGGGGCCGGGGCTGTCGCCGGTCGGCCAGCGCGCCCTCTCGCACACCTTCCTGGGGGTGGGCGCGGCGGGGGTGCTGGGGTTCCTGTGGCTCGGCACGCCGGCCGTGCCGTGGGAGCGGTGGCTGGTCTTGCTGGGGCGGCCGATGGTGCTGGCGGTCTTCTTCGCCTGGATGGTGAGCATCTGCGCCAAGGGTGTGCGCGGACCGGTGGGCCGGGTGCTGGACTGGTCGCCGGTGGTCTATATCGGGCGGATCAGCTACGGGATCTACGTCTATCACATGATGGTGCTGTATGCCGTGCCGGCACTCCTGCTGATGGTGGGTGCGTGGACGTCCTACACGCAGTCCTTGACACGATCATTCGCCGGAAGGCTGACGATGACGCTGGCGACCGCCATCGGCTCGTGGCATCTGTACGAACTGCCGATCAATCAGTTGAAACGCCATTTCCCCTACGTGCCCGGCCGCGCGCGGAAACTGACGCCGGACAGCGCCAGACGGACGGCTGAATCCCCGGCCGGCCAGCCACTGGCCGAACTTCACCATTAGCCAAACCAGCAGCACTGCCTGCCCGCATGGTGAGGCGGCTCATTTTCGAGCCGGCAGTGTCCGCCACGCATCCTGGCCTGACACTACAGCGCACCTTCGCTACGGCGTGATCGGCTGGGCCGCAGGCTGGAGACGGATCGTGCCCAGCCGTTTCCATTCCCACGGCCGCACCTGGTAGACCGCCGCCTCGGCCTGATCCAGCGGGATATCGTAGACGAAAATCATTCGTCCTTCGGGATAGCGGACGGTCTTGTAATGCCGATCACGGCCGGACTTGTCGCGCAGCACCGCCTGCCACTGCATCTCGGCGGTCTCGGTCCAGTGACGGATGTCGGTGTACTCGACGAGGGTCTGGCCATCCTGCTCGGAGATGGCGAGGATACGGAAGGGTGTCTTCTCCACCGGGGCGGTGCTGGGTGAAGCTCCGGTGGGCCGCTGTGCCCGGAAGGGCAGGGCCTGCGCGCTGCGGCCGGGGGCATCGGCGATGGCGACCACATCGCGGTCCTGCCATGGCCCGGCGGCCAGGCCAAAATCCAGTTCCGCAGTCTCCTGGACGCGCGGAAGCATGTTTACGCACGAGAACATGACGCCAGTCGGGCCATCCCAGATGTAATGGGAAGCGTTGGCGGAACGGTCACCGACTCGCACGCTGTATGATTTTTGCCGGGGATCAGACGTGTCGATCGCCACGCGCACCTCGATTGCCCGCCGATTGGGATCGCTTTCCCATCCCCCGACCGAGGACAGGTAGCTGAACTCATGCTCGCCGGGGGAAACGGATGTGCCATCCGCGCCCCACCAGATCGGTGGCTCATCGCCAAGGAACCGGATACCAGCGAGTTGTGCCCGTGTTCCATCTGCGTACTCCACCGCCGGCCGGGCGGGATCATCCGGTGCGCGGGCGGGTGCCCGGGATGATTCGCCGGGAGCGGCCCGCCGCACTTGCGGGGTTTTGGGGCCATCCAGCAACGGCGCCATCAGCCAGATCAGCCCCGCCAGCAGAAGAATCCCCGCGGCCACTGCCAGTGCCGTCATCGCCTTTTGATTTGCCATGGACTGCCTGCCCTGTTGTTGTCCGGTTGTTCGAGTGACTGGCAGATCATACCGCCACCAGCAGGCGCGGAAGGCTGAAAATCCCGGTCGGGATGGAGGTGAAAAAAAAGAACCACCCCCGGGACGGGCCCGGGGGTGGCGGAGCTTGCGAGAAAGGTTGTCTTGTGCCCTCAGCTTTGGCGGCCAGTCAGAACCACTCTCTGACGAGCCTGGGAAACCGGCCGCCCGGTATGGCTTGGCGCCTTACCGCAGGAGCGAGAGGGCGGCCTGAGGGCTTGCGTTGGCCTGTGCCAGCACAGTCGCCGCGGCCTGCGAGAGGATCTGCGACCGGGTCATCTCCGAGGTTTCCTTGGCGAAGTCGGTATCGCGGATGGCGCTCTCGGCCGCCGAGGCGTTCTCGAAGGCGACGCCCAGGCTGCTCACGGTCGAACCGATCGTGAACTTCTGGAACGCGCCCAGTCGGCCACGCAGGCTCGACACCTGCTTGACGGCCTGGCTGACGATCTTCTGGGCCTGGCCCAGCGTGCCGGTGGACAGGGCATTGGTGCCACCGCTGGCCAGGCTGGCCAGGTACTCCATGTTGCCGTTGGTATCCCGGGTGCCGCCCAGCGAACCGGTCGAGACCGACTGGATACCGATCGAGGCCTTCTCCGACTCGGTGACCTTCGAGCCGAGGGCGAAGGTGGCCCCGCCGCCGGTGATGGCGAAGGTCTTGGTGGCCGAGTTGAAGTTAATCGCCTCAGCAAGGTCGAACTCGATGTCGAGGTTGCTGGAGCGATAGCTGACGCGCAGCCCATCGGATTCGGCTGCCGCACCGTTGACGGTGACCTTGGCGTCGGTGCCGAAGTCCTTGGTGGTGTTGGGGGTGAAGGTGCCGGTGATGGCACGCAGGCCCACGAACTGGTTGGAGCCGTAACCGGTGGACTTGACCACCAGATCCGACCCGCTGACGGTGGCCGACACGCCGGTGGCGGTCGTCACGCCGTTGATGGCGGTGGCGATCGAGCTGATGGTGGTGCCGCTGGCGAAGCTCAACTGCTCGGTGCCGTTGTTGCCGGCGACCTCGATGGTCACGGTCTGGCCGGTGATGGTGCCACCGGAGTAGGTGATCGTGCCGGTCTGGCCGCTGTTGATGACCTGGACAACGACGTCCAGCTTGGAGCCGTCGGCGATGCGGGCCGCGTTGACCTGCAGGCCGGTGATGGCGCTGGTCGCCACGCCGCTGGTGGTGTAGTCGTAGTTGCCGTTCAGGAGCTTGGTGCCCTGGAAGCTGGTCGACTGGGCGATCCGGTTGATGGTGTTGAGGATCGAGTCCACCTGCAGCTGGTTAGCGGCGATTTCCTCGGGGCTGAGGCCGCCGGTGTTGGCCGACTGGCTCACGAGGGTCTGGAGCTCCGTCAGCAGGCTGCTGACCTCGCTCAGACCGCCCTCAGCGGTACCGATAATGTTGGTGGCCCGCTCGGCGTTCTCGATCGCCTGGGCGATGCCCGCCTTCTCGGCACGCAGGTTCTCGCTGGCGATCAGGCCGGCGGGGTTGTCCGCGCCCTTGTTGATCTTCAGACCGGTGCTCAGGCGCTCCAGGCTGGCGTTCAGGGCGTTGTTATTGCGGCTCAGAATGCGCTGCGAGATCAGCGACGAGACGTTGGTGTTAATTCTGCTCATAGTGTGTCTCTCCGTGACGTTTTCGGCCCCGGGAACTTCCCGGGACTCGTTTGGCGCGAGCCCTGGATCTGCGGTCCGGGGCCGTGCTTCATTCCCTTGAATATGGCTGGCCGTCGCGGTTGGTGTGGCCGCGACATGGTGGGGCGGATCGGATGGATCCGTCACGCTGGTGGGTCAGGGGAAACTCCCAGCAGCCTGTGCCCAGCGGGCCACCGGCCCGCCGCGCCGGCGGGAACATCCCGCCGGCAGGTGAGAGGCATTGCGCCTCCCGGATCAATCCATAGGCGTCTCCTTTCTCGCAAGTTCCACATGTCCCATACCGGCCCGGTCGGACCGCCGGGACATGCATGCGGCTTTGAAAGCCATCTGGGTCATCGACCCGGTTTGTGGGGGTACTTGAGATGTGCAGGGCTGGATTTTCAGGATTACGTTATCGGCCATAAGCGCCGAAAAATGGGGCACTTGCGTAAAAGCGGGCCAGTGGCGTGATTACCGGACGCGGCGGATCGCAAGGCATGCAGGCGGCTGAATCAGAGGCGAAAATACAAACCGCTTCAGGCCGGCTGGACAGAATCCGGCCGGCGGCATGGGCTACGGGGTTTCATGCCCGCCTGCTGACTGCTCGCCTTCGATCTCCCTTGCCAGATGGGAGGTGCGGCGGCGGTGGAGCAGGTGGGCAATGATCCAACACAGCAGTGCCCAGGCCAGGCCCGAGGCCCAGCCGGCCAGGACATCGGTGGGATAGTGCACCCCCAGGTAGACCCGGCTGGCGCCCACCAGGAATGTCAGCAGCAGGGCGACCAGGATCACATACAGCTTGGCGGCCCGTCTTTGGAGCCCTTCTGCCAGCAGGACGCCCAGTGTCAGGTAGGTAACGGCCGAGAGGGTGGCATGGCCGCTGGGGAAGCTGGGGGTGCTCACCTCGCGCAGGTGGGGGACGATGTTCGGCCGGTCCCGATCAAAATATTGCTTCAGTCCGGAATTGAGCGCCTGCCCGCCGAGGACCGCCGCCAGCACCAGCAGGGCGTAACGCCGCCTGCGCTGCAACAGGAGGAACCCGGTCGCCAGCGCTGTCACGATGCCCAGAACCACCAGGCTGCCCAGGGCGGTCAGGTCCATCCCCGCTTCGCGCACCCAGGCCGGGCCAATCGGCAGGGTGGGATCATCGGCCTGGCGCAATGCGCGAATGATCGTCTCATCCCAGCGCTGGACTTCGCCTTCCATCATCTCATTGGCCAGTTTGAGGAAGATATTGCCCAACAGGAGGATGGCCAGCAGCACCAGCAGGAGGCCCATCTCCCGCCGGGCGAAATGGGCTGCCTCCCGCAGCCACAGCGGCCAGGGACGGGTTGGGTGATCAGGGTGGGAAAGCCGGCCCATGGGCGGATGGTACGCTGGCCGTGCCCCTGCGCCAGCGCGCGACATGTCGCAGGCCGGGCATCGCCATTGCCGCCAGGGGCCGGCAGGATCGATCCGGCGAACCCGGGGGGCGGTTGAGGACGTATCAACTGTATCAACCCGCCACCTGCCCCCGTGAGGGGGGATCAGGGCAGCATGCCGCTGTTCGGTGCTGCGGGGCGCAGTGGGGAGGAAATTATGGGACCGGCGCTCACCGCCTGCCGGCCTGCTAAATTGGAAAGGCGGCTTTTTTGAGTTACACTGCCCTCATCTTTTACCGAGAAATGATGGGGGAAATGCCGGATCGCCGCAGTGGAGAGGTATAGCCAGCAAGACCAGGCCGGTGTGGTTGAGGGGATGAGGAAGGGCGCGTTCCAGTGTTAGCCAGTGCCATGCCACTGTTGGCGGAGACCTCCACGGCGGACGATGTCCTGTCGCCGTATATCTACGTCTTTTACGCCTCGTTCCTGGTTGCCTTCCTCTTCACGCCGATCATGCGATCGGTTGCCACCTTCTTCAATATCATCGATGCCCCCGATGGCAAGCGCAAGATGCACCAGACCCCGGTGGCCTACCTGGGTGGGGTGGCGGTATTCCTGGGCCTGCTGGCAGGGCTGACGATGAGCCAGTTCCTGACCCTGCACCGCGTTGAGCCGGGGTGGCCGCAGCACCTGATCATCAAGTTCAGCATCGTGGTGGGGGCGTGCGTGATCGTGCTGCTGGGATTGTGGGATGACATCAAGAAAGTCAGCCCGGCGGTGAAGATTGCCGGGCAGGTCTTTGCCGCGCTACTGCTGCTGGTGGATGGCGTGGGCACGGAGATTGCGCGATCGGGCCTGGCCTATATCCACGGTGCTTTGATTGTCAGGGCCGGCCTGACCCCGCTGCCGCCGGAGTTGTTCAACTGGATCGTGCTGGTCATCAGCGGCGCCAGCGTGATCGCCATCGTGGTCTTCTGCTGCAACGCCACCAACCTGATGGACGGGCTGGATGGACTGTGCGGCGGGGTGACGGCCATCATCGCCGCCGGCTTCCTGTTCCTGGCGGTCAACCTCGCCATGTGGGGCGGCGGGCTGGGAATGAACTGGGACGGGCTGCGGGTAGTGCTGGCCCTGTCGCTGCTGGGGGCACTGCTCGGGTTCCTGCCTTACAACTTCAATCCGGCATCGATCTTCATGGGCGATACCGGCTCCATGCTGCTGGGGTATACCTGCGCTGTGATGCTCGTGCTGCTGGGGCAGGGTGCGCATCCCAAGTGGTTCCTGGCGGGCATGGTCATCTTCGCACTGCCGGTGCTGGATACAGCTCTGGCGTTCGCACGACGCTGGGTCAATGGCCGGCCGCTGTTCAGCCCGGACAAGTTCCACATTCACCACCAGTTCGTCGGCCGCGGCTTCAGCGTCAAGCAAACCGTGGTGCTGATGTATGGGATGGCGATTGGCTTTGTCTTCCTGGGCACGCTGATCGTCTTCCTTCGCACGCGCTATGCCATCGCGGTCTGGATGGTGATCTTTGGCAGCCTGCTGGTGGCGGCGTACAAGATGGGCATGGTGCACGAGCGCCGGGCCGTCGTGCAGCAGCGCCGACTGGGCGAGGAATCAACCGACACGCCGGGCACACTCAGCGGCACTGCTTCGCCCGTGCCCGATGAAAACAGCGGCGAAGGCACGATCATCGTCGTCGATGAGCCATCCGCCTCGCTCGCCACCGCTCCAGACGACGCCTCCACTGAGACCTGGTCCACCACCCGCCCGGTTGCCACGCCCGTGGCACGGACCTGAAGCATCCGGCCATTCGTTGCATAGCCTCACCGATTTACCGGGCAATCCGGCTCGTGCCGTAGCGCTCATGCTGGGCACATGCACCGCCAGCCTGCGGGATCGGCTTGTGGCCGGCGCAGCGCCATCACAGCGCAGCGCCATCACAGCGCAGGCAATCGCCGCACAGGTGAGCCCAACTCACGTGACCTCAGCGCAGGTGGGGTTCAATCCTCCGGCTTTTCGCTGCCGGGGGCCATCTTGACGATCTTGGGATCAAAGCGGGCCAGGACATCGACCAGATCGCGCTGGGCGGCCATGACCTGGTGGATGTCCTTGTAGGCGCCGGGGGCCTCGTCGATGCCGGCGGAAAGCAGTTCCACCCCAGCGCGCTCGAACAGCTCCTTGAAATGGTTCCAGCGATAGGTGTTCCGGGCGGCGGTGCGGCTCATGGCACGGCCGGCACCATGGCTGGCAGAGTGGAGGCTGGCCGGCTCGCCGCGGCCGCGGACCACGAAACCGGGGGTGGCCATCGAGCCGGGGATCACACCCAGCACACCCGCGCCGGCCGGTGTAGCGCCCTTGCGATGGACGATGACCTCGCGGCCATCATGCACCTCTTTCCAGGCGAAATTGTGATGGTTCTCAACCCCGGCGATCGGCTTCTCACCCAGCGCACGTGCAACATTGCGGTGAATGATGGCGTGATTGGCCGATGCATACTGGCCCATCAGGTTCATCGCGGCCCAGTACTCCTGACCCGGTTCGCTGTCCAGATCCAGCCAGGCCAGCCGGCGCAGTTCCGGTGGCAGCTCGGGATGCAGATCCATCGCCAGCTTCGAGTAATAATCGGCCACCGCCGCCCCCGCGCCGCGCGAGCCGCTGTGCGAAAGCAGGGCCAGGTACTGCCCCGGCGGAAGATCGAAGGAGGCAGCGTGGTGGCTGGAATCGGAAGGGGCACGGCTGGCCTCGGAAGTGCCGGTGTCAGCCTCTTCCACGGTCAAGATGCCCCACTCGACAAAATGGTTGCCCGAACCGCTGGTGCCGAGTTGGGCACGGGCCTTGTCGAAGACGTGCTGGGTGATTTTGGTCACTGACCAGTCGGCATCGAGCACTTCGTGTTCCTGCGGCTTTTGATGCTGGCCGCCCACGCCGAAGACGGTCTCGCGCTGGAGGATGCGCCGGAGCTGATCGCGCAGACGATCCAGGTCCTTTGCCGGAATATCAAAAACGCTGAGCCGCATGCGGCAGGCGATATCGACGCCGACGGCATAGGGGATCACGGCGTTGTCGGTTGCCAGCACGCCGCCGATCGGCAGGCCATACCCCTGGTGGGCATCGGGCATCAGCGCCCCGCGCACCGAAACCGGCAGTTTCGCCGCGTTGACCATCTGATCCACCGCTCCCGGCTCCAGGTCTTCACCCCAGATGCGGCAGGGTGCCGGCTCGGGGCGGGGCGTGAAGGTTGACTGCTTTGCGTCCTGCTCGATCAGCGCCCTGGCCAGCAGGGCCAGGTGAGGATGCTCGGTATGGGCGTTGGGTTCGGAGATGACCGCTGCCAGGTCGCGCAGCAGCACCTCGTTCCCCATCGCCTTCCTGGCTTCGGGGATCAGTTTGAGCGCCACGCCAATGGCGGGACCTTGCTTCATGCCGAGTTTGATCAGGTCTTTCGCCTTCATGGATGATCCATCACGATATGACAGCGCAGTCTGCTAACGCCCCCGTGGCGCGCAGAAACCGCCCGGGTGGGCGCCGGGGCTTGGCAGGCCATGGGCACCATGCCCGGTATTGTAGGCCGGCGGATGATGCCGCACCTGTCGAGATGCTGCACCTATCGAATCGTCAGCTCCGGCCCGGAAGAGCACATGTTGCGCAGGCTGGCCTGGCCGGCGAGGGTGCGGACGAGGGCTTCGAGGGCTTCGCGGAGTTTTTCGTTGCCTTCGTAGTTGGCGGTTGGGTTGCCCTGGTCGCTGTTGACTCGCAGCTCAGGGAACATGGGCAACGCGCCCAGGTAGGGGAGGCCCAGTTCCTGGGCCGCGCGCTCGCAGCCGCCGCGGCCGAAGATATCGATCGCTTCGCCGTTGGGGCCGACGAGATAGCTCATGTTCTCCACCAGCCCGAGCACTTCGGTGCCAAGCTGCTGGAACATCCGCACCGCACGGATGGCATCATCGAGCGCAACCTGCTGCGGGGTGGCAACCACCACCGCGCCGGTCAGCGGCAGCAACTGGCAGAGGGTCAGCGGGACATCGCCGGTGCCGGGGGGCAGATCGACGATCAGGTAATCCAGCTCCGGCCACTCGGTGTTGTCGGAGAAGAGCTGCTTGAACGCGCCATGGGCCATGGGGCCGCGCCAGATGAGCGGCTTGTCCTGCTCCACCAGCGCGCCGATCGTGATGGCGTGCAGGCCATGCACCTGGAAGGGGATGATCTTGGCCCCCTTGACGGCGGGCACCTTCCCACGGATGCCGAGCATGGTCGGCATGGAGGGGCCGTAGATGTCCCCATCCATCAGCCCGACCCGCGCGCCGGTGCGCGCCAGGCCGACCGCGAGATTGACGGCGATGGTGCTCTTGCCCACGCCCCCCTTGCCGGCCCCGACGGCGATGACATTCTTCACCTGCGGCAAAACGTCCGTGCGCTGTTGCTGCGGGCCACGGGTGGTGGCGGTAAACTCCACATCCACCTGCTCGGCGCCGGCATCCTTGACCGCGCGGATGACATCCGCTTTGATCTTGTCCTTCAGCGGGCAGGCGGGGGTGGTCAGGTCTACGACGATCCGGGCATGGTTGCCCTCGATCGCGATGTCCTTGACCATGTTCAGCGTGACGATGTCTTTGAAAAGCTCCGGGTCCTGCACCGTTCGCAGGGCCTTGAGCACCAGTTCCTTATCGAGGGCCATGGCAAGCGTCCTTGGTTCTGCGCCATCGCGGCCAGATGGGCGAAGGCGGAATGGCGACTGTAGGGGATTGGCCGCTCCGGGGCAACGCCGGGGAGGGGTTGCGGAGAGAAATTCCGGCAACTCCTACTGGAAATAGGGGGTTTGATTCTCTACTCTGCCGTGCTCCGTATGAGCCAGTACAACCTGACACACCTGAAGCAGCTTGAAGCCGAAAGCATCCACATCATTCGTGAGGTGGCGGCCGAGTTCGACAACCCGGTCATGCTCTACTCCATCGGCAAGGACTCCTCGGTCATGGTGCGCCTGGCCCAGAAGGCGTTTTACCCGGGCCGGCTGCCGTTCCCATTGATGCACGTCAATACGACGTGGAAATTTCGCGACATGATCACGTTTCGTGACCGTTTTTGCCGGGAAAACGGCTTTGAGCTGATCGAATACATCAACGAGGAAGGCCTGGCCGCCGGCGCCAATCCGTTTGACTGGGGCAGCAACAAGTACACCGCGGTCATGAAGACCGAGGGCCTGAAACAGGCGTTGAACAAATATGGCTTTGATGCCGCGTTCGGCGGCGCCCGGCGCGATGAGGAAAAAAGCCGGGCCAAGGAGCGGGTCTACAGTTTCCGCGACCGGCTGCATCAGTGGGATCCCAAGAACCAGCGGCCTGAGCTGTGGAACCTCTACAACGGCAAGGTCAACAAGGGCGAGAGCATCCGCGTCTTCCCCCTGAGCAACTGGACCGAGCTGGATGTGTGGCAGTACATCTACCTGGAGAACATCCCGATCGTGCCCCTCTATTTCGCGGCCGAGCGTCCGGTGGTGAACCGGGATGGCACGCTGATCATGGTGGATGACGAGCGCATGCGCCTGCTGCCGGGGGAGACCCCCGAGATGAAGGTCGTGCGCTTCCGCACCCTCGGCTGCTACCCCCTGACCGGCGCTATCGAAAGCACCGCCACAACCCTCCCGGAAATCATCCAGGAAATGCTCGTGACGCGCAACAGCGAGCGCCAGGGCCGCATGATCGACCACGATGAAGCCGCCAGCATGGAGCAGAAGAAGCGGGAGGGATATTTTTAGTCGAGCGGAAGGAAGGAATGCCGAGACGCCGAGGCAGCGGAGACCGGGGCAATCATCGGGGCGGCGATCGAAGTACATCGGCGCCTGGGACCGGGACTCGATGAATCGCTCTATGCCGCGGCCCTTGCCATCGAGTTTCGTCGTCGCGATCTGAGCTTTGTCCGCGAGCACGAGGTGCAGGTGATGTACAAGAATGAACCGATCGGCAAACGCCGCCTCGATTTCATCATCGATCAAACCGTCGTGCTGGAACGGAAGGCCGTCGAGCAGCTCGCGCCCCTGCACAGTGCCCAGGTGAACACCTGCCTCAAGATCACAGGCATGAAGATCGGCCTTCTCATCAATTTCAATACCCTGATTCTCAAGGATGGCATCAAACGGATTATTCGGCGATCTCCGCCTCTGTGACCGGATCTCTGCTGCCTTGGCGTCTCTGCGTTCATTTTTCAACCGCACACCATGCAAGCTCAACTGAACACCGAAGACATCCACGCCTACCTCGAGCGGCACCAGCGCAAGGAGCTGTTGCGCTTTCTTACCTGCGGCAGTGTGGATGATGGCAAATCCACCCTGATCGGGCGGCTTCTGCATGACACGAAGATGATCTACGAGGATCAGCTGGCGGCGGTGCAGCGGGATTCGCTCAAGTTCAACACCACCGGCGAGGCCGGGGCGATCGACCTGGCGCTGCTGACCGACGGTCTGAAGGCCGAGCGCGAGCAGGGGATCACGATTGATGTCGCCTACCGCTATTTCTCCACCGACAAGCGCAAGTTTATCATCGCCGATACCCCCGGACACGAGCAGTACACCCGCAACATGGCCACGGGTGCCAGCACCTGCCAACTGGCCATCATCCTGATCGACGCCCGCCACGGTGTGGTCAGCCAGACCCGCCGGCACTCGTTTGTCGTGTCCCTGCTGGGGATTAAGCACGTGGTTGTGGCGGTCAACAAAATGGACCTGGTGAACTACGACCAGGCCGTCTTCGAGCAGATCCAGGCGGATTACACCGGTTTTGTCGCCAAGCTGGCGATTCCCGATGTGCAGTTCATCCCTATTTCGGCCCTGCGCGGTGACAACGTGGTGGAAAAGAGCAGCGCCATGCCCTGGTACCAGGGCCCGCCGCTGCTGAATCACCTGGAGACGGTTCACATCGCCTCGGATCGCAACCTCACGGATATGCGCTTTCCCGTGCAGTATGTGCTGCGCCCGAACCTCGATTTCCGCGGCTTTGCCGGCACCATCGCATCGGGGATCGTGCGCAAGGGCGAAGAGGTCGTGGCCCTGCCATCGGGACGCCGGAGCCGGATCAGGTCGATCGTCACCTTTGACGGCGAACTGGAAGAAGCGTTCAGCCCCCAGGCGGTGACGATCACGCTGGAAGATGAGATCGATGTGTCCCGCGGCGACATGCTGGTCTATCCCGGCAATGAGCCGGCCCTCTCGGCGCAGATCGAGGCGATGGTTGTCTGGATGCACGACAAGCCGCTCGTGCCCGGCCGCACCTACTGGATCAAGCAGACCACCCGCACCGTGACCGGCGAACTGGCCGAACTGCGCTATGGCGTCGATGTCAACACATTGGGGCACTACCCCGCCACCCGGCTGGAGATGAACGAGGTGGGGCACGTGGTGCTCAGCCTCAATCAGCCGATCGCCTATGATCCGTACCGGCTCAATCCCGCCACCGGCGCATTCATCATCATTGACCGCCTGAGTAACAATACGGTGGGGGCGGGCATGATCCTGGAGCAGACCGATCGGCGCGGCCAGGGTGACTTGTGGGGCCAGCCGCCCATCGCCGAGAAGCTGAAACAGAAAGAGAGCAAGATCACCCGATCCGAGCGCGAGCAGCGCTTCGGCCAGAAGCCGGCGACGGTGCTGATCTACGGCCTGACGGGCTCCGGCAAGGCAACGATTGCCTACGAACTGGAAAAACGCCTGTGGGACCAGGGGCGGGCCGTGAAGGTGCTGTATGGCCCGGACATGCGCCAGGGACTGTGCCGCGACCTGGGGTTCACCGCCGATGATCGCTCGGAAAACCTGCGGCGCTCGGTCGAGGTGGCCAGGATCCTCAACGATGCCGGCATCATCTGCATCTGCGCCTTCGTTGCGCCGCATGATGCGGTGCGGCAGAAGTCACGCGAGGTGGTGGGAGCCGAGCGATTCGTCGAGGTCTTCCTCTCTGCCCCGGTGGAGGTCTGCCGCACGCGCGACAAGACCGGTGCCTACAAGCTGGCCGATGAGGGCAAGATGGCGCAATTCCCCGGCGTCAGCGCGGCCTATGAGCCGCCCACCCGCGCGGACCTGATCCTGCCCACGCACGAGCTGAGTGTCGAGCAGAGTGTGGACCGGATCGTGGAGTACCTCAAGCAGCGGGGATTCATCCCGGCCTGACCACTGCGATCCCCGCCTGACGACTGCGGCCATCGAGTGAACAGCGCAGGTCCATGCCCCTGTGAGACACGGGACTGCAAGCCGTGCCATGGCGCAGTTCGCGCGGATTGCAGTCCCGTGTTGCGCAGTGCTGTTGATTCACCTGGCGGGCTGCACTCAGGCGGGCCAGGGCCCGCCGAGCCAGGTGCCCATGCCCGCATACAGCCCATAGGCATCGGCCTCCACCAGCAGTCCTGATTTCTGGCTTCCCCGGCTGCCGAGGAACACGATGGGGTCATAGACCTCGCTGCGCACCACCGCGATGTAACGGATCGGCTGGCGCGGAATCGCGATCATCTTGAAGCCATCGATGTGGCTGTTGTTCAAGCGCCATTGCAGTAGGGCATTGGTGGTTTGATTGTTCCACACCAGGTCGGCATCCCCGTCATAGTCCATATCGATCACGGCCACGACCTGCCAGGCGGGATTGGGCACCTGGGCCACCACGGCGAACCCGGTCAGGTGCAGGCCGTTCATCTGCCAGATGGTCAGGGTGCCGCTCTCTGGATGGCGCCACAGCAGGTCATAGTGGCCATCACTGTTGAAATCGCCAGCGCCGATGATTTGCCAGCGGGAATCGGCCGTGATTGGCAGCGCATGTGTGGACACAACCTGTGCATCACGCATCAGGGCGATCATGCCGCGGCCGGTAGTGGGATGCTGCCAGACCGTATCTGCATACCCATCACCATTGAAATCAGCCGCCGTGGCATATTGGTAGCCGGCCGCAGGGGGATTCACGTACATGCCATTGGAGGCGGTTGGGCCGACGATGTACGCACCCTGCTCCACTGCAAAGATCGCATCGGGCGCACCATCCCCGTCAAAATCCGTGGGCAGTGCCTTCACCACATCGGCCCAGCGGCGCAGGGCAAAATCCTGTCCGATATCGCGGCCCAGCTCGCTGGTGACCACCGCCTGCGGCGTCTGGATCAGCCGAAGCTCCGCTGGCGGCTCCACGATCAGCCTCAGTGTCGTGTCTGCCGGCACATCCAGCGCATAGAACCCGGTGGCATCGGTCAGTGCAGATGGCTCACCGGGATCAAGCACCTTGTCCCCATCCAAGTCTGCGAACACACGGGCACCCGCCACGGGGATGCTGGCATCGCTGTCATCCAGGTCAAAATCAGGATCCAGCAGCACCATGCCGCTGAAGCGGGTGGGGTGGTATTTCAGGCCGATGTCGCCCAGGTCGATTACCTCGCCCGGCTCGGCGGTCAGGGTCCAGCCCTCGGTGCCGGTGGTGAGATCGGCAATGCCCAGTATCTCGCTGTCGAGGGTCAGGGTGGAGCTGACGCCGGCACCGATGGTCATGCTCCAGGCGCCATTCAACTCAGCCCGCGAACCCGCCCAGCTCTGGCCGAAGCGAAAGATGGCGTGGTGGAACGGGGCTTCGCCGTCATCCCAGGTGCCATTGCCGTTTTCATCGATGAACGCACGCCCCTGGAGGGTGGCAGGGCGATAGACCAGGCCGAACAGCAGATCCTGGCGCGGCTGGCCCGCCTGGATGGTAATCGGGGGTGTGGTATGCACCCAGCCTGGCTCGGCCTTCACATCCACGCGCACCGGCGCAGGATCCATAGAGGGGTAATCGAATGTAAACGTGCCGTTGGCGTCAGCATCCGCCAGGTTGTAATCGGTCAGATCATGTACGCGGTTGTCGTTGCGGTCATTGAAGACGATGGTCGCCAGCCCCGGTTCGCCGGCATCGCGGATGCCGTTGGCGTTCAGATCATTGAAGACGATGCCGCCGTAGGTGTCTGCCAGAAGAACGCGCTGCTCAAGCAGCGAGAATGTACAGGATGACATGCTGCTCCTCGTGAGGATCGGGGTCGGTATCCAGCCCGCGCTATCAGCCGGCCGCGGATCGAGATGTTCAGATCACAATTAAACAGGTTTGGCTGGCAGAAGTGGCTGAATCTTGCCCGGGAAAATGTGAAGCAGACACGGTGGGTCCGATGCGCGCAAAAAAAACCGCGGACTGGGGGGGGTCCGCGGCCAGAAGCCCGCGTTGGAGCGGGCTTTCGGCCGGGAGGGGGGGACCCGGCCGAATGAGGTTTAAAATGTCGGGGGTTGAAGAAGGAGGGGGGGAACCTTCTTCGGGGAGTACCCCCGACAAAAAAGCTCCGACGCTTGTTCAGCACCGGAGCCTTCGTGGCTCTTTTTCAATATTGACCCCTGGCGTTCATCGGCAGGTGGCTAACGCGAGATATAGTAGCCGATGTCTGGTGGAATGCAAGTCCCTTTTTTCAAATCATCGATTTCATGCTTTTCTCATTATTTGGCGCCTGGCAAAGCCCTTAAGTCGCTGGGGCCGCTTCAAGCGTCGGGTGCCGGGGCGGCCGGCGGATCACCTGCCGGGCCGGTCCGCTTCGGGGGCTGCTCAGGAAAGACCGCCGGGATGCCGTGATATTCCCGGGGAAATTCGTAGTCCTTGCGCAGGGGATGGCCTACCCAGTCATCGGCCATCAGGATCCGCCGTAAATCGGGGTGTCCCTCAAACGTGATGCCCAGCAGGTCATAGGCCTCGCGTTCATGCCAGTTGGCCGCCGGCCAGAGCGCCGTCACACTGGGAACGCGGGCATCGGCCCGATCGCAGTAAACCTTCACCGCGAACGTGTGTTTCAGCTCGGAGCTGTACAGATCGTACACCACCGCAAGCTGTTCATCCGCGACATAGTCCACGCCGCTCAAGTTCGCCAGCCAGTCCAGTTGCAGGCGGGGGTCATCATGCAGAAAGCGGGCGATTTCCAGCCAGTGTTCAGCGGTGGTGTGGATGCGGGGATGCAGGTCTTCGGGAAAGGCCGCCGTGATCTGCGGGCCGAAGCGGGATTGAAGAAGCTCGACAATCTGGGCGGGGGTCATGACGGCCCCATCATAGTGGCTTAAGCCGGCCGGATGCCAGAAGCCCGCCTCACCGCCGCACCTGCCTCGTGGCTGAACACACCTTCTGCGCTCCGGGGTATCCCGATCCCGCACCCGCAAGCGCGTTGATGGCCCCGATACGCTGCCACCGTGCACATTTCCAGCGCTGGCGCCACCCTCTGCCGCCCGCATGATCTGATCAGTTGCAAACCCCGATCCCGGACGCCCCCAACCCTCTTACGCCAAACCGCCATGTCTCAATCCTTCACCGCCCGCAACAACCGCCAGGCCACCCGTTCCAGCACCAGGCGCACGGTGCTGGTCACCGGCGCTGCCGGCAATATCGGCTCCTACTTCGCCGAGCACGCCCACAAGCGCTACAAGCTCATCCTGCTGGAGCGCGAGGGAGAGGACACCAGCGCAATCGAGCCCTTCGGCAAGGTGATCTGCGGCGACATCCGCGACCTGGCATTCATGAAACAGGCCTGCCAGGGCGTGGACACGGTGGTTCATCTTGCCGCCGATCCCAGCCCCAGTGCGGATTGGGAAACCCTCAAGGAACTGAACATCGCCGGCACCTACAACACGATGGTCGCGGCCAAGGCCGCCGGCTGCCGGCGGGTGGTGTATGCATCCAGCATCCATGCCGTCTCCGGCTATCCGGCCGATTACCAGGTCCACACCAATGACCCGGTCAACCCTGGCGATCTGTATGGGGTCAGTAAATGCTTCGGCGAGGCCCTGGGCCGCTACATGGCCGAGCAGGAGGGATTGAGCGTGATCGCGCTGCGCATCGGGGCGTTTCAGTCAGTGAAAAAAGCGCGCACGGCGCGGAGCGTGGGCATGCTTGATGCGTGGGTCAGCCGCCGTGATCTGAACCAGCTCATCGAACGATGTATCGACAACCAGTCACTGAAATGGGCCGTGTTCCACGGCCTGAGCGACAATCGTTTCAAACGCCTGGATATCACCGATGCCCGTGAACTGGTTGGCTACGCGCCCCAGGATGACCTGACTGAGGAAAACCCCCGGCTCCGGAAGCTGCATCTCAGCGAGCGCGTCAGCGCCCATAACCTGAAGGACGGCCAGGAGTCCGGCCTGCGCAAGGAGCTGTCACCGCGCCGCCGCCAGCGTAACCCGGCGTGAGGCGACTCCGTTACCCGCCCGATCCCATCCGCGAGGCCCAAACCAGCACGATGGCGCCGATCACCAGCCGGTAGATGGCAAACGGGATGAAGCCGTGCTTGCGCACCCAGTGCATAAACCAGGCGATCACCCCCCAGGCGACGAGGAAGCTGATGACAAAGCCGATGGCCAGTTGCGCCCAGCGCTCGGGGGTCATGCCCCCTTCGATGTGGGCCGCAGCGCCCATCGGCGCGCTGATGCTTTCGCGCAGATCGAACAGGCAGGCGGCGAACATGGTGGGAATGGACAGGAAAAAGCTGAACTCCAGCGCAGCGGGGCGCGACAGGCCGGCAAGCTGGCCGCCGGCGATGGTCGCCATGCTGCGGCTGGTGCCGGGGAAGATGGCCGAGAAAATCTGCGCAGTGCCCACGATCACCGCCTGCGGCACCGTGAGACGTTCCACCCGCTGGACGCTGGGACGCTGGAACACCACATCCACGATCCACATCACCACCGCCCCGATCACCAGCGCCCAGCCGATCACCCACAGGCTTTCAAGGTTGTCCTTGATGTCCTCGCTCAGCAGCAACAGCGGAATAGCGGTGACGACAAACGCGATGCCCACCAGTGTCAGCGGATGGTTCCACCAGCGCTGATCGCCCGCTTCACCCCGGGGAAACGTGCGCAGGAACGTCCACAGCCGGTGGCGGAAATAAAACACCACTGCCAGGATCGCCCCGAGCTGGATGAAGACGGTGAACATCTTCCAGTATCCACTTTCGAGGATTCCATCCTGGCCGACCGCGGCCTGGGTCAGGCGCAGGTGGGCGGTGGAGCTGATCGGCAGAAATTCGGTCAGCCCCTCGATGATGCCGAGAAGGATGGCGAGCAGGTAATCGTTCATGAAAGGTGTGGCGAGGGATGAAGTGTGCGGGTCCGTGAGGAGGGCCCCATACGGGCAACCGGCCGTCCAACACTATTTACTTTCCCGATACAGCGCGATTGCTCGCCTGATATATAGAACTCCGCTGATGACGGTTACGGCCACCGTGGTCCAGATGCACAAATCGCGGAAGAGGCGCGCCCAGTCGCCCCATCCCTGCTGGTTCAGCCAATGGCGATAGTTCACATACACCAGGATTACAAGGATCGTCACGGACTGGATGACCATCTTGAATTTCCCGCTCCAGGCAGCCCCAAAGCTCTGCCCCTGGCTCTCGGTGGTGCCGCGCAGGCTCGTGACCAGCAGTTCCCGCGCCAGCAGCAGGATGACGATACCGGGTGCCACGCCGGTGATCGTACGCACCACCGGCACCATTTGCCCGCTCTGGATAATCGTGTCCTGGATGATGAAGTTCTTGCCGGCAAAGAAGGTGAAACTCCCCAAGACCAGGATCTTATCGACAAATGGATCGACAATCCGCCCGAAAGCGCTTTCCACCTGCCACTTGCGCGCCAGGTATCCATCCAGATAATCGGTTATCAGCGCCACCAGGTAGATGACAAAGGCGGTGTTGAGGAACCATGGGTCGCCGCGGCCCTCGTACTGGTAAACCGAGAGCATGACGAAAAAGATGGCCGCCAGGAGCAGTCGGGAGGCGGTGATCGTGTTCGGTACGTGGCGCAGCATCGGCGGCGGGATTGTACGCGAAAGCGGCCGCAAGGCTATGTACCGGCCCGCCGACACCACCTGGCGCGGGTTTTGCGGGAATGCCGCACGACCTCTAACCGGGAGATGCCCATGAAATGTGAATTCTGCGGCAACGATTACGACAAGGCGTTCGAGGTGGTCATGGCCGGCAAGCGGCACACCTTTGACAGCTTCGAATGTGCCATCCATTCCCTGGCCCCCACCTGCGGCAACTGCGGCGTGCGCATCGTCGGGCACGGACTGGAACACGATGGCACCTATTACTGCTGCCAGCATTGCGCCCAGGCGGCCGGCGTCCACGGTCTGAACGATCGATTGCACTGAGATGGCTCGCCGGGCCAGCCTGCCAGATTGACAGCCCCGCCTGGTGGGGGGATAGCCCGGGATGTGCCCCGCAGACGGCCGGCGCCGGGGTGGAAAATGGGCCTGTAAAGACCTGATATGTGATCTTGCTGAGGTCGTATGATTTCCTTGAGCCATGGCCCCCGCCCCGTATAATCGCCAGCCGTCGTTTTGAACCCCACACCCGTGCAGGAGGCACACCCATGGCCGACATCGGCAACCAGGACTATTCCACCATTCTCGGGCCGGACGCGACAATCAAGGGAGAAGTGAGTTTTGAGAAAGGTCTGCGCCTGCACGGCCGGATCGAGGGGAAGGTGACGACCCAGGGCCGTCTGCATGTGGCCAAGGAGGCCCGGCTGATGGCAGATGTCGACGCCGGCGCCATCGTGGTTGAAGGAGAAGTGAAGGGGAACCTTACCGCCAGCGATCGCATCGATCTCAAGCAGTCGGCGCGCTATGAAGGCGATCTGTCCGCCTCGCGCCTGACGGTCGAGGAAGGGGCGGTTTTCTCCGGGCATGTGACGGTGGGCCCGGATGCCGTCAAGGGCGGCAGCCGTGCAGCAGGTGCGGGCGCTGGCGCAGCCCGTCCCGCCGGCGCACCGGCCCCGGGCGCGCAGCCCGCGGGTTCCAAGTAGATCATTTGCACTTGTGACTTGCGATTTGCGATTGGGAAACACCCCTTGCCCAATCGCAAATCGCAAGTCCATCATCGCAAATCCACCCCATGACCCTCGATCCCCGCTACACCCGGATGCCGCGCGAAGATCGCATGACGGTCATCTGCCTGCATTGCGAGCGGCCGGTGGAGGTGCCGCGGCGGGTCATTACCTTCACCTGCACGCACTGCCATAAACCCCTTCGCCTGGAAGATATCGAGATCAAGAAGTATGACGCCCGCCGGGTTATCGAAACCTGCGGCGTCATCACCGTGGAGAAGAAGGGGAACGTGGTCGTCACCGACCAGATCAAGTGCGGCGGCATGGTGGTGCGCGGCAAGATCAAGGGGAACATCACCGCTCGCGGCCCCATCCTTGTCGGCCCCGAAGCCGAGATCCGGGGCAACGTCACCGCGCCCACCATCGCCATCGGGGCTGGCGCCATCCTCAACGGCGACTACAAAATCGGCCCACCCGATCAACCCGCCGAGGGGTGATTCACCCGCGCTGTATCCCTCCCGGCCTGCCAGGGGCTGATAACCGCGAAACGGGAGGGATTCCTCATGTCGGTCGGTATTTACGACGAAGTTATACGGGCAGGCGGTGCGCGCCGCCCGCGCTGCCGCTTCTGAACGCGCACGTTCCCGGCACTGTCCCGAGATGATCGAATGAGTGCTCCGCCCGCTGAATTGCTCGAACTGTCGGTGATCGTCCCGACTCTGAACGAGGCGGAAAACCTCAAGCTGCTGGTGCCGCGCATCCATGGGGCCCTGGCCGGCCGGCGCTATGAACTGATCATTGTCGATGACAACAGCGGCGATGACACCCCGGCGGTCTGCGCCAGGCTGGCCGAGACCTATCCGCTGAAACTGATTGTCCGGCCCGTGCCCAAGGATGGGTTGAGCGGCGCGGTGCTGGAGGGGATGCGGGTAGCGCAGGGTGAGATTCTGGCGGTGATGGATGCCGACTTGCAGCACCCGCCGGAGAAACTGCCTGAGCTGATCGGGGTGATCGAGCGCGGTGAGGGTGATTTTGCCCTCGGCTCACGGCACGTGCCCGGCGCCAGCAGCGATGAGCGGTGGGGGATGTTCCGCCGCCTGAACTCGTGGGTGGCAACGGTCCTGGCACGCCCCTTTGCCGGCCGCATCACCGACCCGATGAGCGGTTTTTTCGCGCTGAAGCGCAGCACCTACGCCAGCGCTCAGCGCCTCACGCCGCTGGGGTACAAGATCGGCCTGGAGCTGATGTGCAAAGCGCGGGTGCAGCAGGTGCGCGAGGTGCCGATCCACTTCGGTATCCGGCACGCCGGCGAGTCGAAGCTGACGATCAAGCAGCAGTTCAAGTACCTGGAGCACCTGAGCCGCCTGTACGATTTTTGCTATCCCCGCCTGTCGCCGATGGTGAAGTTCCTCATCGCCACGGGGATGGCGTGGTTCGTGGGGCTGGGCGCGTTTTTCAGCACGCTGCGGTGGAACAGCAGCCTTGCCGCTGCCACCAGCATTGCCTACGCCTGCGGGTTGGGTGTGATCCTCGTGTTTTTCATGCGCTATGTGAGGACGCAGCGCGAGTTCATCCCGCGCCGCCGGCCGTGGGTCGATTTCATCTTCACCAGCCTGGCAGAGTGGTCCGCCGCGACCCTGGCGGCCGTCTACGCCGCCGGACGCCTCGACCACCCGCACCCCCTGGAGGTCTTCTTCCTCGCGTTCCTCACCGGCACGCTGGTCCGCTACGTGATGCGCAAGGAATTCATGCAGGATATCCGTGGACTGCGGCGGGATTTGCGGGCGGTGGAAGTGGGGGAGCCGGGGCCCAATGGATAATGCGCGATAGGTAAGCGATCAGGGGGGTGGCTACTAAGACGCTTGCGAAAATGGATTCACGCCAGATGGCACAAGAACAGCGCCCTGCGCTACGCTGTTACGCATCACGCTCCGCCCCTCACCTCAGCTTCAGTGTCGCACCTTCCTGCTCCCACTGTTCAACCAGCCGGTTCAGGTCTTTCATGAGGAGATTGAGCTGTTCGCTGGTGAGTACCAGGCTTTCGTAGAGGCGCTTGTCGTTGATGAACGCCCCGGCCGTGCCCTTGCCTTCATCGATCTTGCGGGCGATGGACTGGAATGATGCCAGCAGCCGGGCCACCTCCACCATGCGCTGGTCGATCTGGCGGCTCAGGTCGTCGATGTGGCCATCGACCTTGGTGATCGTCCCCTCGGCCTTCTCGATGGCGCCCTGCGCTTTCTTGATGGTGATCGTGGTCTCATTGCCGAGGGTGTCCAGTTCCTTCGAGAATTTCTCAAGGTTGTCGGCGATCCGGGTGGCCGATTCGGTGGCGGCGGTAATGTTCTGCAGCGACTGCGTCAGGTTCTGCTTGATCTGGGGATCGGCCACGATCTCGTTGATCGAGCGGATGGTCACCGTTGCCTCGCGCACGGCGGTGTCCAGATTCTCCACCAGCTTCGACTCACGAAACTGCCGGGCCGTCAGACGCAGTTCGGTCGCCAGTTTGGCGAACTCCGGCGGCAGCAGATCCAGCCCGACGAAAATCGTCTCGATTGTCTGCCCCTGCGCCAGCTCGCCGGCCGGCTCCTCACCCGGCGGCACCAGCAGGGAAATGGTGGCACCCGCCCCGATCAACCCGGTCGAGCGAATATGCGCCACCACGTTGCCCGGCAGGGGTGGCCTGGCATCCACCAGCCCTTCGATCCGCACCGTTTGGTGATCCGGCTGGCGCTCGATGGATACGACCTTGCCCACCGTTACCCCCCGGAAGACCACCGCCGATCCCTCGCTCAGCCCCTCGGCCCGGTCGCTGATAAACTCAACCCGCGTCTGCTCGGCCGTGAAAAGCTGAATGGGGGCATCCCCGAATTGCAGGATCATCCAGCCAAGCACGATCAGCCCGCCCAGCACGACGATCCCGACCATTAAGTTCTTGCGGTATGGCGACATCGGCTTCCCGGTAAAGTAAACTGTCACCTTGTAGTCGCGCCCCGCGCCACACGCAAGGCGGCGCACCCCAGGTGCCCTGGATGAAAGGGGCATCGCGGGCGCCTTCCCCGGCCGGCATGCCGGGGTGAAGCGCACCAGGGGCAGCGCTGATATCGATGGCCCTGGCCGTGTGCCGTGCCGCTGATTGGCCCGGCCACGCAGTTTCAAGGGGATCGGAATGCGGAAACTTGCTCGCGCCTGCCTTGTCATCTGCCTGATCTGGCCTGCCGCGATTCATGCCCAGATCCAGCGCGAGCGGATCGTGCTGCCGCAGAATATGAAGCGGTACGAATCCGACTATTACATCCTGCACACCGATCTGGGTGATGAGGCCGCCCGCGAGGCCACGATCCGCGTCACCCGCATGGCCGAAGAGTACTACGAGCGCACCAAGGAGTTCTCCGGCCGTATCCGCACCAAGTTCCCGTTCTTTCTCTTTGCCAACCTCGATGACTACCACCGTGCCGGCGGCGTGCCGGGCAGCGGAGGAGTCTTCATGGGCGACCCGATCAACGGCTTCCGCCTGATGGCCTTCGCCTACGACCCGCTGGATGCCCGCACCTGGCAGACCGTCCAGCATGAGGGCTTCCACCAGTTTGCCCACGCCGTCATCGGCGGCGATCTGCCGATCTGGGTCAACGAGGGCCTGGCCGAATATTTCGGTGAGGCGATTTTCACCGGCGATGGGTTCGTCACCGGCGTGATCCCGCCGTGGCGGCTGGAGCGGGTGAAAAAGCAGATTGAGGCCGGGCGATTCATGCCTGTCGAGCGGATGATGCTCCTCAGCCATGCCCAGTGGAACGCGATGCTCGACCGGGCCAACTACGACCAGGCCTGGGCGATGGTGCATTTCCTGGCCCATGCCGAGGAGGGCAAGTATCAGAAGGCTTTTTCGCGCTTTATGAATGCCATCGGCCGTGGGGCGCCCTGGCCGGCGGCATGGCGGGCCAGCTTCGGCAATACCAAAGGATTCGAAGAAAAATTCATCGACTACTGGATGAATCAGCCCCGCAATCCCAGCGAGCCGCTCTACGTGAAGGCGACCGCCCTGACCCTGGCCAGCTTCCTGGCCCGCGCCCATAAGCAGGGCCAGGTCTTCGACAGCTTCGACGCCTTCCGTTCGGCGGCGGAAAAAGGGGAGCTGAAGATCGCCGATGCCGACTGGCTGCCGCCGGCGCTGCTGACCGATGCACTGAAGCGCCAGGCGCATACCGGCACATGGTCGCTGGAGATCTCCGGCCGCACCCTGCGTCTCATCAGCCGCCTGCCCGATGGCACACAGGTAATGGCCCTGCTCCAGACCCGCGGCGAGAGGATCGAATCGGTATGGGCCGAGATTGATGACCTGCCGCGCGTGATGAATCAGGCCCGGCAGATGGCCGCGGCGGGCCAGAAGACCGAGGCCCGCCAAATGCTCAACGACGCCATCCGCGCCACCCCCCGCTCCACCTTCGCCGCCGAAGCGCGCAAGCTGCTGCAGGAGTTGCGATAGGCGGGACGATGTGAGATTCACATCAAAACGCCTGCAAAACCGAGAGAAACAAAGCCGGCGGGCGCAGAATGTCACGCCTACTGGTCGTTGATTTACCGCGGCTTCTCAATCGATCCACATGAAACGGAAAGGCGGCGGGCAGGGCGGATCGCCAATTGGCGATGATCGAATCGACCATCAGCAATCGGCACTCGGCAATCCGCCAGCGCTTTCGGTTCAACGCGGAGCGACTCAGCTGGGCGGCAGGGCGGCGGCGGGGCCGGCGTCGAGGCTGCGGATGCGCTTCTTGCCCTCGCTGTCGGAGGTGGCAGTGGGCTTGTTGAGCTGCATGCCGCGTTCCATCGCGATGACGCCGGTGCGGGCCACCTCTTCGATGCCGTAGGGGCGCATCAACTCGAGGAAGGCCTCAATCTTCCCTTCGGTGCCGGGCAGTTCGACGATGAGGCTCTCGGGGGCGACATCCACCACCTTGGCGCGGAACAGGTTGACGATCTCGATCACCTCGCCGCGGCGGGCCGGATCCACCTTCACCTTGATCAGCACCATGTCGCGCTCGATGTAGGCGGTCTCGGCAAAATCCCGCACCTCGGCCACCGGCACCAGCTTGGCCAGTTGCTTGCGCACCTGGTCGATCATGTTGTCATCGCCGTTGACGACGATCGTCATGCGCGACAGGTTCGGATCCTCGGTTCGCCCAACGACCAGCGAGTCAATGTTGAACCCCCGGGCCGCAAACATCCCGGCGACGTTCGCCAACACCCCCGGCTCGTTGATCACCAGTGCCGCAATCACATGACGCATCGCAATACTCCTTCAAAACGGCCCGGGATTGTAAGGGAAAGACAACGAGAAGGGGAGCCAGGCAGACAGGCAGATGGAGAGACGGCCTTTTCTCCTTCTCTTTCAGTCTTTCCGTCTCGCTGCCTGCCGGGCTTTTTCCTTCAGACCAGCCCGCACAAGATTTCGCATCCCTCGGCCAGCTTGTCATCCGTGGTGGCGTAGCTGATGCGCAGATGGGTGTCGCGGCCGGAGAAGACGTTGCCGGGGATCACCAGCACGTTGTTCTCGATGGCTTTGGTGCAGAAGTCGGTGGCGGTGATGCCGTCCGGCACCTTGGGGAAGATGTAAAACGCACCGCCCGGCTTATTCACCTCGAACTTCTTCGAAAGAATCTGATACGCGATATCCCGCTTGCGGCGGTAGGCATCGCGGGCGGCCTCCATCGGCGCATCCACCACCGCCAGTGCGGCGTACTGCAACGGCGAGGGCGCGCACACGAAGGTGTACTGCTGCAGCTTGGTCATTTGGCCGATGATTTCCGCCGGCCCCGCCGCATACCCCAGGCGCCAGCCGGTCATCGCATGGCTCTTGCTGAAGCCTCGCAGCAGGATCGTGCGATCGTATATCCGTGCGGGAGAGGGCAGCGTGTTGCCGGCCGGTTGGGCGCCGGCACCGCCGGCCGCCTCCTGCTGGCTTTCATACAGGAACGGCTCATAGATCTCATCGCTCAGCAGCAGCAGGCCGTGCTTGCGCGCGATCTCGACAGCCTGTTTCACCTCGGCTTCGCTCATGACGATGCCGGTAGGGTTACAGGGGGAGTTGAGCATCAGCATCTTGGTGCGCGGGGTGATGGCCGCCTCGACTTTCTCCGCCGGGAAGCGGAAGTCGGGGTAGGTGTCGACCGCCACGGTGGTGCCGCCGGCCAGTGTGACCAGATGCTTGTACATGACGAAGTACGGATCGAGGACGATGAACTCATCGCCCGGATCGCAGATGCTCATGATCGCCAGCATCAGCGCGCCCGAGACGCCGGAGGTGATCAGCACCTCCCCCATGTCGCGCCCCATTTCAGCGCTCAGCCGCGCCCGCAGGGTTTCGCGCAGCGGGGCGATTCCCTGGGTCTGGGTGTAACGGTTATTGCCCGCCTTGATCGCCTCGATCGCCGCCGCCTTGCCCGCCTCGGGCACATCAAAATCGGGCAGGCCGATGGAGAGGTTGATCGGGTCTTTCATCTTGGCCGCCAGGTCAAACACCTTGCGGATGCCGGATGCATCAACGGCCCGGGCACGACTGGAAACGAACTGTTCGATCGAGCGCATAGGACGATCCATTCTACCGGATAACGCGCCCCGAGTGTTAATATGCCCCCTCCCGAATGCGGCAATCCGTCAATCAGCGGGGTGATCGGCGACGGCAGCATGTCCCGCGACCATACCTACGCAGCCGACACCATCAGCGCATCGGATAAGTGCGACCGATAGCGGATCTCCAGCCTGGCAAGATCCAAAGCGGAACTCGGCTACGACCCGCAGGTGGATATCGCAGAGGGTTTGAAGCGCTTCGCGGCATGGTTTCGGGAGGAGGGAAAGAAGTATCGGCGGATGGTGTGAGGACCGGCAGAGCAGGAACTCTCGATGCCTTCGATCGGCACTTTCTGGATGAATATGGGGGCAATTTCGGTAACAATGTGCCTCTCACCTGTCAGATAACTGGAGGCCAGAATGGGGATCAAATCTTGGCGCGTTAAGTTATGGGTGGAATCGCCAGAAACACGCGCGACTTTGGAATATTGTCTCAGCCTGTGGAACACTTCGGCTGCTTTACTTTGTCGACATGTACTGGCGATGCGTCGTGGCGACTTTGGCCCGGAAGGGCAAGCGATCTGGGAGCACCTAA
>CAYNMV010000008.1:0-15124 GCA_964398315.1 uncultured Tepidisphaeraceae bacterium
AACGGACCCGCCAAGGGCATAATAGGTCGACACGCCACCCACTGCCAGACGGATAGGGCAGGACGTGCCCCATGACCAGTATCGGCATCTTTATATGGGCACCCCACTGAACGAGGGATGCTAGAGAGAATTTTCCTGCTGGACGATGATGTCGTACATCGCCTGCGGCGACTCGGCGGCGAGCAGCGCCTGGCGGAACTTGTCGATGGTCATCAAACGACTGATGCGCGCCAGGGCGTGAATGTGGGGGCCGGTCTTGTCCGGCGGGCTGCTGAGCAGCCAGATCAGGCTCACCGGACGTCCATCGATGGACTGGAAATCGATCGGGGTGGCGGCCTTGCCCACGGCCATCACCAGGTTGGTCGTACCGTTACACTTGCCATGCGGAATGGCCAGGCCATTGCCGATGCCGGTTGTTCGGGTGGCCTCACGCTCGAGCACCGCATCGAGGACGCGTTTGGGGTCGGCCACATCACCACTGGCGGCGAGCAGGTCGATCAGTTCCTTTATCGCCTCGGTCTTGCTCGTTGCTGTGAGCGGAACCTTGATGTTCTGCGGCTTGAGAATCTCAGTCAGGCGCATCGTTTGACGACTCCATACCACCTCTCCCGGCATGGTCGGGGCTTGGAGAGGTTGAAAGGGAAATCGTACCTCCGTGCCCACGGGCTGGCAACCGCAACGCCGCCGCAAGACCGGCCCTGCCGTGACGTTTTCCCTACTTGGCCCATCTCCATTCCACGCCGCTTCAGGCAAATGCCGCCACGGGCCGCAAAGAAGGCATCCCGGCGCCACATGTGCGACAGGATGTCGCAGTCGGTTCATCTGGATTGGGTTTCGTCCCACTGATGCGCCATCGGCCCGGTCTTTGCTCCTGGTTTCATGGGTTTCACCATCGGAGGTATGCGTGACCACACTTACCCATCATGATGTCGGTCCTGAACGGCGGCCCTTTACGCCCATGCGTGCGATGCGGGTGGCGTGGTGGAGCTGGTTCATCATGCTCATCATCCCGTTTGTGGTTTTCCTGGGCCTCGTGTTCACGTTGCAGGATGACCAGGGCGCCCCGGCCAATCCCGACCGCGGCGGTGTATGGTTCATCATCAACATGGCCTACCTGGCGATCAGCGTGCCGCTGGCATTCTGGCTGCGCACCCGCGCCTTTGAGTCGTACTACCACGGCAAGCCGGTGACGCCACGACGCTACCTGCTGGGGATGCAGGTGGTGTGGGTGGTGCTGGTGATCGGCGGCATCCTCAGCCTGCTGGGCTGCTGGGTAGCTCGCACAATCACCCCCAACATCATCCCGGCCGTTGTGGCGTTCGTCTTTTTCATCACGCAGTGGCCCAAGGGCCACGCCATGCTCCGCCCCCGCGGCGAACGCGAAGACCCGGAGCTTTATGAAGAGCCGCGCTAAGCAGCAAGGACACGATTTGCCGTAAGTAATTGCGTGATGGGGCGTTCGATCGAGCGCTCCATCACGCAATTTGTCAATGGGCCGCCATGCTGCGTCCGATAATACATGCATGGCCTGCTTTTCCTGCCTGAGTGGCGCACTGAGCCCGGTTTTCAAAAGCTTGTCACGGGCGGCGGCCAAGTCCGCCAAGGCGAAGTTGCGCGGGCGCGGGTTCTTCCGCACGGCTCCTGACGCCGAGGCCCGCATTGCCATCTGCCAGCGCTGCCCGATGAGACAGGTCTACGCAGGCGTTGCGTACTGTGGCCCGCCGCTGCTGCGCAAGGTTCGACGGAACCCGACTCTTGAGGGATGCGGCTGCCCGATTGCCGACAAGGCTGCCGACCCCACCGAGCACTGCCCGATCACGTTTCAGTTTGACGCCCCCACCGGCACCGCCGCCGGTGCCTGTGACTGCCGCTGGTGCAGTGCCGCACGGGCTGACAGGCAGGCGGCTGAATAGCGCGCAACAAAAGCCCCCGGCAGAACCGGGGGCGTGGGTCTCTTCACTTCGCAGCGCCAAAATGCGCTGGCGGATTTACTTTTTCTTGCTGTCCGCCTTGGCCTCGCCTTCACCTTCGGCCTCAGCCTTCTTGCTGCTCTTGCCGACCGCGGCCTTGCGATGGGCCACCTTGGGCAGGCCCAGGATCGACTGATCCTCACGCCACTTGCCATCATCGATCAGCTTCTCCAGACGCTCCGCCCGTGTCAGGACATTGCGGTGGCGAATCAGGGCGTTTGCGCTTCTCAGACTTGCATCCAAAGACATCTCACACCTCGTCTTCGTTCCGTAGATTCAATAGCAAAAACCCGCGACCAGCGCGGGGCGGAGCATTTTAGCCGCTTGCCCCGCTCTCCACAAGCGCATCACGCACACCAAGCGGCTCTTTTCTTCAAATGCTCCTTCAGGCCGATGCCCCTGGCGGAGCGCGTGGATGCCGCCTCAGAAGCCCAGGCGGATCGCCCCGGAGTCGAAGCGCCAGCGGTCCACCTGGTCGGGCGCGATGCGCAGCAGGCGCACATCCGCCGTTGGCAGGATGCCCGCCTTTGCATAGGCCTTGGCAATCGCCTGCTCCGCCTCGATCTCGGTCAGACCCGCGACGTGGAACTGGCCCAAATCCAGCACACCAATCTCCCCGCTCCTGCTGACATGCAGGATGAACAGCGCCGCCACCCCCTGGCCGATCAGGTCGTGCACTTCAAAGCGAAGCACATCCCCCCGGCCGGATCGGCCCCGGCTTCACCGACGGTCGGCGGCCCGATTCTTCCCGGTCGATGGCCACGCGCCCCGGTGGCGTCAGGGCGGCCGCAGCATAGCCATCGTAAATCCGCTGCTCGGCCTGCGCCAGACTCACCCCCCCTACCGTCACGACCCCATACGCCGGCAGCGAAATCCACCCCGCCGTATCCACCCGCACCGGCTTGTCGATCAGGGCCGCGAAGACACCGCTCACTCGAACATGCAGCAGATCGCCGGGGATGACCGGCTGTGCCTCGGCAACGGCCATATCCACCGCCGGCTGGGCGGCCGGTCCCGGCGATCGTTCGCCAGCGCATCCTGCCAGCATCCCCAACAGCAGTGCTGCGAGCGTGACGGTCATTCGATTCATCCTTATCTCCTGATGGTGCTGCCGGCATGCGCCGGCGCTGTTCTGACCCACTGAGGCAGCCCTGGTGCAACTTCATTGGCCGTGGCATGCATTGGTGGTCATGGGTACCCCATCGGGGTCCGATGATTCACTCCACCCGCACCTCATCCCCCACCGCCAGCCCCAGCACACGCTCCGCCGAGCCATCGCGTACGGCGATTTCGAGCAGGTCGCTGCTGCCGATGAGCGCCAGCGGCTGCCCCGGTGTGACATCACCATACGTGTGACGGATCGGCCCCAAGTCGTGGTCACGCACGCGCACGTTTCCGGCCAGTCCATGGGCTGGAAGGTTTGTTGTGCAGTTGCCGAAGTGGTCAATGTGGATGATCTGGCCGCGCCCGCTGTGTGGATCCGCCAGATGAAGATCGAACAGCCTCGGCCCAACCCCCTCCCCAGCCAGCGTGTCCGGTGGTTCGCCGGCGGCAAGCATCGCCGCGGCAGGGGCCAGGATGTCGCGTCCGTGGAAGGTGGCGCTGGCCCGCGCCGGTCGCCAACTGAGCAGCCTCGCCCGGCAGGTGTACCGCCGCCACGTCCAGGTGATCAGGCCGTTGTCGGGGCAGAGAATGTGCTGATGGTTCGCTTCCACCAGCAGCAGCGGCCGCGGCGTACCGACACCAGGATCGACCACCGCCACATGGATCGTCCCCGCCGGAAAGCTCGCCACCGCCCGCTCCAGTACAAATGTCCCGGCCAGCACATCCTGCGGCGGGATGTAATGGGTGATGTCGATCAACCGGGCGATCGGACAGCGCCCCAGCACCGCCCCCTTCATCGCCGCCACGTAATGATCGCGCAGGCCGAAATCGGTCATAAATGTAATGATCGGAGGTCCTGCCATAGTCGGAGATGGTACGGCCAGCCGTGCAGGGGTGCCATGAATTGTTGTGCGAGCCATCATCCCTTGCGGCGCTTCGCGCCCGGAGACCCCATGTGAACGATCGCGCGCATCCCATGGCCCCATGCCATCCACACCCATCACGGGGGGCGATGGCCGGTTGCACGTTGCTCAGGCACAGGCCCCGGAAATACAATTGGGTTTGCCCTCGCGGGTGCTGACATCACACCGGAGATTCGTCATGAGTGCCGTCTACAATCCTGAGTCCAATCTGATCGCAGAGATCGAACGGCTGGAACTGGAGGCGCGCGACATCCGCCGACGCATCGAGCATGCCCGCAGCGAGGCCGACAAGAAGGTGCTGAACCGGCAACTCGATGAGATCAAGTCACAGATTGAGTTCCTGCGCAAAAAGCTTCCGTAAGCCGCCGCGTGTAGCGGCGTGCATGGCCGCAACACGATCATCGGACCCGGCTGGGCTGGATCAGTCATTATTTGTGCGGTCCTCTCCACATCCGCGGACAAATCAGCTAGTCTTTCCGCGCCGTAACATGGGCCGCGCGTGATGTGCGTAATGACTGCGACTTGGTCCGCGCATCACCCGGCGGGCAGATGGACGACGGAAGCAGCACTGATTGCCTGGAGCAGAGCATGAGCAACCCCAATCCCCTCGGCGGCAGCGAAGATACACCGTTCTTTCCCAACACCACCTGGCGCGTCCATGGCAATACCCGTCCCCAGCCACCGGTGGTGACACCCCCCGCCCCCAGCACCCAGGAGCGTCCCGGCACACCACCCTCCGATGCAATTGTGCTGTACGATGGCAGCGAGTCATCGCTGCACGCCAACTGGGAGATGGACACGGCGGAGGGCGGGCAGGTTGCCTGGACCATTGGCCCGGATTACATCGAGGTGCCCGGTGTCCATCCGGCGGTTGGCAATATCCGCACCCGCCAGCATTTCGGCGATGGCCAGTACCACGTCGAGTGGGCCAGCCCCACCGAGATCAAGGGCCAAAGCCAGGGGCGCGGTAACTCCGGCGTTTTCCTGCTGGGAATCTATGAGATTCAGGTGCTGGACAACTATGAGAATCCCACCTACGCCGATGGCACGGTCGGCGGCGTGTACGGACAGATCCCGCCGCTGGTCAACGCTATCCGCCCACCGGGGCAATGGAATACGTATGACATTGCGTGGGTCTCGCCGCGCTTCGATGGCGATCGCTTGATTTCCCCCGGCCGCCTCACACTGGTCTTCAACGGCATTTTCGTCCACCACGCAGTCGAGGTGATGGGGCCGACCCAGTACAGAAAGCTGCCGTCCTATTCGCCCCACCCTCCCGCCGGCCCGCTTGTCTTGCAGGACCATTGGGACAAGGTGCGTTTCCGTAACATCTGGTACCGCCCGCTCGGCCAGTACGATGGCGGTGCCGCCGAAAGCCCGGTGCGCTCGGCCCTGGTGCGGGAATAAGGGTAAGAAAAAGGCGGAAGATCAAAGACCAGGAGGTCGCAGCCGTGCGCTGGGGATGTGGTATCCCCGACCCCTTGCTGTGATGCACCTGTGACAGCAGCACAATGTCCGGGCTTGAATGAGCATGCCAGAACCGACCGTGATCCTCCTGGCCCTGCTGGCGCTGTTCCTGAGCGCATTCGCGCTGGCATGGCTGGCGGTCTGGGCGATGAAGCGCATCGCCCCGCGCATCGGCTTCGTAGACAAGCCGGGTCACCGCAAGATTCACCATAACCCCAAGCCCCTGGGAGGTGGAGTGGGGATCGTCGCCGGAGTGGTGCTGCCGCTGCTGGCGGGGCTGATCATCGTCAATACGATGGCTCCGCCGGCCGCGATCGATCCGGCTTACTGGTCGGGCGCCCGCCAGCAGACCCCGCTGGCGCTTTCGCTGCTGGCCGGGATGCTCATCCTGCACATCATGGGGCTGATCGACGACAAGCGGGCGCTGGGCCCGTTCGTCAAGCTTCTGATCCAGCTCGCGGTCACCACCGCCCTGGTGGCATCATTCGAAGAGGTGCGGGCCCTGACTTTCCTCGGCTTTGTCCCATCGGTCATCCTCACGGTGCTGTGGATCACCGCCGTCACCAATGCCTTTAACTTTCTGGATAATATGGACGGCCTGAGCGCCGGCGTGGCGGCGGTCTGCACGCTGGCCTTCCTCATCACCGCCATCACCATCGAGCAGTGGTTCGTGGCCGCTACGCTCGCACTGCTGCTGGGTGCTCTGCTCGGATTCCTCTGCTTCAACTTTCCGCCGGCCAGCATCTTCCAGGGGGATGCCGGCAGCCTGGTGGTGGGATTCCTGCTGGGCGTGTTGACGGTTCGGACGACATTTCTCGCCCCCGGCGAAGATTTCGGGGCCGGATGGTACGCCATCTTTGCACCTGTGATCGTGCTGGCCCTGCCCCTGTATGATCTGATCGTCGTCAGCATCATCCGTCTCAGCCGCGGCAAGAGCCCTTTCGTCGGCGATACCAACCATTTTTCCCACCGCCTGGTCGCCCGCGGGATGTCGCGCCGCACTGCCGTACTGTGCCTGTATCTCATCACTGCCGCCACCAGCATCGCCGCGATCCTGCTGCCACAGGTGCAATCGACCTTCGGCGCCATGCTCATCTTCGGCCAGACCCTGCTTATCCTGGGTGTGGTCGCCCTGCTCGAACAGCACCCCCTGCCGCCGGCAGAGCGGAGCGAAACGCGATAGTTACACTGCGGGAAAATCCAGTGACCGGGGGCACCCGGCCGCTTTGGGTGCTGCCGGTTTCCTGCCGCCAGTGTCCGCAAATGACCGGCGCTCATCGTGCGGTGAGATCCCCTTACCTGGCCGACCAAGACCGATGACCTGGGATAGGCGGCCCAGGGCATGGTCTTGCTAATCCGCCATTGTCCGGGATCGATTCATTCATCCTGAGCACGCAAGCCAGTATGATCCCCGCCATGGCTGATCGGGGTTCCACAAGGCCGGCAAGGCTGGGTACAGAGGAGCCGTCGCCAGTATGGCGACTGCTCGAAGCGCTGGCGCTGGCCATCCTCGCGGGCGTGGTGATCGCACGGGGGATAATGCTGGAGACGCTGCGCGACGCCCAGCCGGTGGTGCCGGGACAGGTTCCCCCGCCGGCCGGGCCGGGGGCGACCACCTCGCTGGTATTGAGCCTGATCGCCTGTCTGCCCGCGCTGCTGGTACTGCTGCGACGGGCGCTGGATCCCGGCTGCCGGCTGGCGCGCTCCTGGTCGCACGTGATCGCGCTGATCCTGGCCGGCTGGGCCTTGCTGAGCACTTTCTGGGCGGCCGACCGCTTCGCGGCCGTGATCTCGGCGACCAGTTTCCTTGCGGCGGTTGCCGTCATCTGGTCAACGGCCCAGGTGGTGCGTGACTGGTCGCGCCTGCGACTGGTCGTCGGCATCGGACTGGGGCTGCTGATGGTTTACGTGGCCCACGGCATCCTGTACCGCGCCGTTGATCTGCCCAGTCTCGTGCGGATGTGGGAGCAGGATATCGACAATTTCCGCACCAACACCTTCCGCGAGCGCGGCTGGAGGGAGGATGACCTGGCCGCCCAGCGCTTCGATCAGAAGATCCGGGCCGGGGAGATGATCGGCTTCACCGCATCGGCCAATACCTTGGCCGCCCTCATCATCACCCTGGGCGTGCTGACTGGCGGCTACTGTATCCAGCGCGGGCGCTGGCGAGAATGGGGATCGCTGGCCGTGCCGGTGATCGTGCTGGGGCTGGCGGCATGGCTGCTGACCTATACGCAGAGCAAGACCGCCATCGCCACCCCGGTGGTGGCGACCGGGCTGTTCCTGATCGTCGGCCTGCTGGGGCAGCGCATCAGCCCCCATCGCAAGCTGGTTTACAGCCTCGGCGTGATCGGCTTTTTCCTGGCGTCGCTGGCGGTGATCGGGCACGGCCTGTACCACGATTCACTGGTGATCGACAGCCTCACATTTCGCTGGCGATACTGGGTGGCGTCGGCGGGCTTGTTTGTCGATCACCCGCTGCTGGGGGTGGGATATGCCAACTTCGGCGACTACTACCTGCAGTACCGCCTCCCGGTGGCGGCCGAGGAAATCCGCGATCCGCACAACCTGTTTATCCGGTTCTTCACCGAGTTGGGGCTGGTTGGCGGCGTGCTGGCGCTGCTGTGGATCGCCGCGTTGTGGTGGACGATGACCCGCCCGCTTCAACCCGCCGCACCGGACGGGGATGCCGAACCCGAGTCCCCTTCCACAGGCGATGAAGGCAGCGGCTTCGGAAGCGCAGTCGCCGCCGGCGTCGTGGCTGCCATCATCGGTTTCATCTTCAACATGGCCGCGGGCATCGACTTCACGCAGGATGGCAGTTGGGTCTTCAGTGAAATCGCCAAGCGCTGCATCGGCCTCGGCCTGCTGGTGCTGGGGGTGATTCTGGTGATGATGCGCGTGCGCGACGGGCAGGTTGAGGCCGATCACCGGCCAGCACCCTGGCTGCTGTATGGCACGCTGATCGCGTGCGCGATCTTCCTGCTGCACAGCCTGATCGACTTCGCCTTCTTCGAAAACGGCCCGATGTTCCTTTTCGCTCTGCTGGCCGGCGCTGGGCTGGGCATGCGCTCACCGCGGGCGGGCGAGGTGCGCTTCGATGCCCGCAATGAGCGGGCTGCGCGCAAGGAACGACGGGTGGCCGCGCTGTACGCCCGCCGGCCGCTGCCGCGCGGCGTGGTGGTTGCCGTGTTGTGCGGGGCGAGCGTGCTGTGGGTGGTTGCCTGGATCGGTCTGTTTGGTCCGGTGCTGCTGGCCGAGGATCATGCCAATGCCGGCGATGCACTGCTTCGCGCCAACCAGCCGGCCCGCGCGGCCCAGCGCTACGAGGCGGCATTCGATCTGCTGCCATTCAATGGCGATTACGCTTTCCGCGCTGCCCAGGCGCTGGCGTACACCAATGCCAATCCTGGCGCAGTTCGCCGTCTTCTTGATCAGGCGATCGCCGCCAACCCGCGAGCACCACTGTATCACCTGCAACGCGCCCGCTACTGGGCACAGGCCCGGCCGGGAGACTGGGCGCCGGTGTTGGCTGATTTCGAGCGAGCGGTCGAACTGAACCCGCAGGAGCTGGAGGTGCGCATCGAATATGCCCGCCTGCTGGCCGATGCCGGCAGGATCTCGGATGCACTGGCTCAAGTCCAGGCCGCCCTGGCCATCAATGATGCTTACCACCCGGATGAACCTGAGCGACTTACATCGTCTCGCCTGCAGGCGCTTGAGGAATGGATGGCGGAACTACGGTCCGGTCTGTAATTCCTGATGGGATGGATAATTAGCGCATCCACAGGGCCGAGCACAGTGCCCCGCCAATCATCGCCTCACCCCGGCCAACCACGTCATATTGTCGCATAGTGATCGGTTTCTTGGTGGCGGTCTCAAGAGATAAGCGGAATGGATCTCTCACCGCCGCGCCGAGGTGCCCTCAGGGGATGAAATAGACCCCATTTGCTGGCATTTGGGCACTCTGCCATTCAGAGAAACTTTCCGCGGCACAGAATTTACATGGGATCAGGTTGAACGGCCGATATTGCGTTGTACATCGGTCGAACCGGAGAGAATTATGATCCCTCAGTTACCCATCTGTGCCGCGCCCGATGCCTTCCGGCTGCTCGCCCGGCAGGTCGATGCGCTGGAATCCACTGATGCGCTGCTTAATGGTGCGCTGGCAATTGCCATGCATGAGCTGCCTGATGTGCGGCCAGGCCAGGTGGACCAGACCCTGCAGAACTTCGCGGACACGGTTCGCAATCGTGTTCGTGGCTCCCAGCCGCAGGCGGTCATCGCCCACCTGCACGACTATCTGTTTGAGGAGCTGAAGTTTGTGGGCGATACCGAAACCTACTACTCGCCCAGCAACAGTTATCTACCGCATGTGATCGCCACCAAGCGCGGATTGCCCATCTCGCTGACGCTGATCTACAAGGTCGTGGCCGAGCGCATCGGGATTCCCTGCTGGGGAGTGGCGCTGCCTGGACACTTCCTGGCCGGCGTTGATGTTGACGGCGCGCCGATGCTGATCGACCCCTTTGCCGGTGGGCGTATGCTTACTCCCGAGGAAGCCCAGGAGCGCATGCAAAGCATGTTCGGCACCGAGGTCGAGTGGAGCGATGATCTGATGCACCCGGCCAGCGTGCGTCACTGGCTGACACGGATGCTCCAGAACCTGCTGAATATCTTTGGCGCTGAGGGGCGCTACGCCGATGTGGCGGCGATGCTGGAGATGGAGATGCTGCTCTGGCCGGATCAGGACCGTCTGCAGCGCGACCTGGCGCTGGTGCTGGCTCGCATCGGCATGAGCCGGCCGGCCTCCATGTGGCTGGAGACGTATCTGTCCAACAATCCCGACGACCCGCAGGAGAAAGACCTGAAACAACTACTGGACGTGCTGGCGGCCTGATGGCCGTCACGCGTCCACCAGGCTTATCCACTTGCAGCAAGCCCGCGTCGATCGAACGCGGGCTTGTCGTTTTTCGCCTCTTATCTGCTTCGTTCAACCAGCCCCGTGCATGCGCACGCCACGCCGCGTCCGATAAAAACGCGATTGTTGCGGCGGCAGGTTCCCTATGTCTGCCATGCGCCAGTCCCCTTATGCAGTTTCACAACATTTTGTCCGGCGGCCGGGCATTTGGCAGAAGTGCGGATGATGGCACGCAGGCAGGGGGACGATGCACCGAATAGCCATGGTTGCCGTGCTGGATCATCTGGCCACTCCCTCCATCCTCCAGTCGCGCCGCAGCGTGCTGGTGGTGGAGGACGACCTCGCTGCCTGTCGTGCGCTGGGGCGGCTGCTGGAGCATTACGAATTCGATGCCCTGCTGGCGCGCACCCTGGCGGACGCGCTCAAGTCGCTGGAGCGCAATCCCGATGTGGTTCTGCTCGACCTGGAGCTGCCCGATGGCGATGGCATCAATGTCCTGCGCCAGATCCGTCACCAGGGACGATCCACCTGCGTTGCCGTCATGACCGGTACCCAGGATGACGCCCGCATCCGCCTCTGCCAGACCCTCCGGCCAAACCTGCTGCTGCGCAAGCCGGTGGACTTGCTCCGCCTGTTCACACTCCTGAGGAACCCCACCCTGGACCTCGCGCCCGGTTAGCCGCGTGGCCGCCATGGTGCGGCCGGCTGGCCTCCCAGCGGGCGTACAGAGCCGCCAGTGCGTATCGGCCAGATGCGTCCAATCACCCGGCCAGCGCTCGCCCGGCAGCCTTGCACACAGCCTTGAATCCCGGCTATGCGATGATCTCCGATGGCCGGCCCCAGCTTCCTGCGAAGACAAACTCGCTGAACGGCTTGCGGGACCGAGGCCCCTGGTCGCGCTGACGCAGGGCCGCATCGAGTTGCGGATTGCTGCCGGGATAGCCCACCGCAATGCCCGCCACCGGTTCGAAGTCGTCCGGCACACCATAGGTGGACTGGATCTTGCCCAGTTCGATGCCGGCCATCTGGTGTACATGCAGCCCCAGCGCCTCGGCCTGGAGGGTGAACTGCGCCCCGGCCGCCCCCACATCATGCATGGCCACGCGATTGGGCTTGCCGCCGCGCGTGAAGGTCTTTTTCGCAAACGATAGCATCAACACCGGCACGTGCTTCGCCCAGATCTGGTTGCTCTCGGTCAGGCAGGAAAGGAGTTTGGCGAACTCCTCGGGCTGCTGTTTCGTCGCCACGATGTAGCGCCAGGGCTGCTCGTTAAAGCTATTGGCTGTCCAGCGGGCCGCATCGAACATCGTCTTGAGCTTCCACGCCTCCACCGGTTTGTCGGCGAACTCATACGGGCTCCACCGGCTGCGAATCGGAGCGATCACGTCCATCTCAACGGGATTACGATCGGACATTGTACTTCCTTCTGTTCGGACCCTGGGATTCGGCCCAATCATACGCGCAGACAGCCCAACTTCGGAACGTGTCGAGTTGCCCGAGATCAGAGCTTACAGGTCATGTTTCAGGGTGCGGGCAAGCCGGCCCGGGAGATGATTCGCCTCATGCGCCTGAGCACTGCATCCCGGGCGCTTCGCGGCTTCATCACGTTTGGCTCGCTGCCGCGCCCTGCTGTGCGGCGAGCCACTTTTCCTCCGCCTCGGGCAGGCGGATGTAGATCGGCGCCAGTGTCAGGGGGTCGGCGTAGTGCCCCTGGCGGGCCAGCATCATCCCCACCTCCGCTGTCATGGTTGCCCGCGCCCGCCACTGTTCTGGCGGCGTCACAATCACCTGGGGATCATTGTCCGGCACCGCCTGGCGGTGATACGGCAGCCCTTCACCGATCAGGTAGACCGGCCGGGGAGCGCGTGCGATCATGTCGACCAGGCGGTCAAGGTGGGCGGGCTCGCGCTCGATCCATTGATCGCCTTCCCGCTCGAACCGGGCGGTGAAGACCTGCCCCCGCTTGGCATCGAGCACGATTATGACATGCCGGGCCTCAACCGGGGCATTGCGCACCAGTACCATGCTGCTGGGCACCGCCACCAGTTTCACGCCTGTTGTCAGGGCCATCGTCTTGGCCAGCGTCACGGCGATTCTCAGGCCAGTGAACGAGCCTGGCCCGATCGAGACATACAATTCCTCCAGTTGCTGCGGCTGCCAGCCCCGCCGGCGACACAGCCCGTCGATGATGGGAACGATCTGGGCGGCGTGCTGGAGGCCGTGGGGAAAGCGCACCCCCTCCACTACTGCCCCGGCCTCAACGGCGGCGATCGATCCCTCCCGTCCCGATGTTTCGATGGCGATTGCCCGTGCCATGCTGCGCGAGCATACCCGCACCCGCCCTGCCATGCGATGGCTGGGTGCCCGGTCCGGCCACCGCCGCGGCGGATGGCCACTTCACCCGCCTCGCAAACCCAGCCATGCCACCGATATGGCCGATTTCGGCCTCCGCCTGGGTGCTGGCCAGCATCTGCTGCGGCCAGCCAAGCTGCGCGCCGTCAATCGTGGGTGTAACAGAGAAGGTGGCATCCTGCCTGATGGCGTAGGCGCTACCGGCATGCGGACCAGGCGGGATGGAGCAGCACGCATCGGTGGACTCTCCAGGTGCGGACAGTCGGCGGGGTGCATCGGGATACAGCGCGGATAGAGGAGCGCGGTGTTCCGGCCGCGCCCCCACTTGCAGACTTCTGCCTTGCTGCGCGGTGCGCTGGGATCAACAGTTCCGGCGGCGCATCAGCGCCAGCCCACCCAGCCCCAGCAGCGATATCAGTGCCGGCTCGGGGACCACCTCGCCGGTCAAGGAAACGGTGTCGATGCGCATGACCCGCAGCGTCTGGCCAGGGTCTTGGTCGCGATGCTGGAACCTGAACTCGTACTCCATCGCCGGACTCGGGAAGACCGCATCCAGGCTGACGTTGTAGCCCTGGGCAACATTGCCCCCTGAATGTGTCTTGTCCTCAAGGGACCACACCTCGTGGAACGAGACCGCACCACCAGCAGACACAAGGAGCCGGGCATCGCGCGGCGCCCATCCGCCGCTGTCACTGGGACCGCTGTAACCGTTGGGCCAGATGAGCGTGAACGCAATCGTGCCCAACTGGATCGGATCGCCGCCGGTGGCCGTCACTGTGAAGCCGTAATACTTGTCATCTTCGTAGTTCGCGATGCCCCAGCCGATGCTTCCGAGCACGTTGGCCCCGTTGGCGCCCTTGCCTCCGATGTCCTCCATGAAGTTGACATCGCTGGAATCGGAGAAGGCAAAGTCACTGAACGTCACGCCCGCGGGCTGCACATCCACCGCTTTAGCCGCAGGGGCATCGGCCGTTCCGTTGGTGTTGTTGAAGTGATACGTGGCGGTAAAGGGAGCAGCGCTGGCCATCGCCAGCGGAGCCAGGACAGTAGCGACGGCGGGAAGAAGAACCTGTTTCATGGACCCTCCGGCAGAGAGAATATAGTTAGAGGAGAGACCGCCGGGCACGCATCCGGCCGGCACATCACACGATTGATTCTTGCATCAGCTCGAAACCTGGATTTCCATCATCCGGCGGAACGGCTGCTTCATGTGCAAGTCAGGAGTGCGCTCATGGGCTGGGTGCGGGGCCGACTGTGTCGCCCGTGTGCAGCCGGTGCGGGCATACTCGCGGCGTCAGCCGGACTGCGGGCGCCCGCAGTTTCTCCATCAGCATCTCGACCGCCTCGCGCCCCACCTGGGCATGCGGGGTGAGAAGCGTGTCGATCCAGTGCCGGCCAACCAGAATCGGCTGGGGGCCGAAACTCACCAGGCTGACATCACGCCCCAGGCGCAGGCCCAGATCTTCAACCAGTGCGCTCCAGAGGAACCCGACCTGGCGGGCCTCACACGATATCAACGCGGTTGGGCGATCATCTTCACGCATGATGGCGATCATGTGCTCAGCCCATTGCTCGGGGCGGCCACCATGGCAGATGAGACGGGGCTGCAAGCCGGCAGCGCGCATGGCCTGTTCATAGCCGCGCCGACGCTGCACCGTGGCCGGACGGGCATCGGGGGCCAGTTCCATCGACCCGGACAAGTCGACAAAGGCAATCTTTCGGTGTCCCAGGGCGATGAGCCGATTCACCTGTTCCGCCGCCGCACCTTCATCATCGGGATAGACGCAGTCATGGGCGCGAGTGGCGCCCAGCCAGATCGCCGGCAGGCGATGTGAGTCAATCAACTCGACCATTCGTGCCGGAATGTTATGGCGATAGTTGATCAGCAGCCCATCTACCCGCAGTTCCCGCAGGATGCCGGGGACAAACGTCTCGCTGGCCAGGTCGGCATCCGGCAGTTGGGTGTACAGCAGGTACAAATCGTGGGCGGCCAGGGCATCGTGCACCGCCGACAGCAACTGCGGCGGCTGGTAGGAGACCGCCCGTATCGTGCTGTTCAGCAGCGCCACCTGCCCGAAGCGCCCCTGCCGGATGGATCGAGCCAGTGCATTGGGCCGATACCCCATCTCCGCAGCCTTCCGCAATACACGCTGCCGCGTTTTCTGGGAGACACCGGCCTTTCCATTGAGTGCAAATGACACCGCTCTCTGGCTGAGGCCGAGCTGGCGCGCGATTTCGACTTGGCTGATCTCGGCGGCCATTGCAGTTGACTGGCCAGACTGAACTTCTACCTAGTAGATAGTGACTTCTACGTAGAATATATCTGCTGTCGAAAATCCGTCAAAGATAAAATGCACCCCTGTCTCTTATGCCCAAATAACCTAACC
>CAYNMV010000008.1:15224-94741 GCA_964398315.1 uncultured Tepidisphaeraceae bacterium
AAAATCCGTCAAAGATAAAATGCACCCCTGTCTCTTATGCCCAAATAACCTAACCCACCCTGGCCCCCCGCCTGGTTGGCTCCTGACTAATACAGCGAGAAAAGAAGAACGCAGATGGCTTTGCAGGTATCGGGGCCAGTCATCCGGTTTGCGTCGGCATAGCTGGCCGGCGCGGTCGAAGGGGCAATGCTGCCGCAGGAAAAGTGGCTGTTGCTGACTGAGGTGATGTGGATCGCGGCGGACAGGGAAACGCTCTATACTCTGCGGCAGCAGCCTGCCTCGCCTCCCGAGCAAGAATCCGCTGCCGTAAGGCCTGTTGCGTTCATGACTTCCCTGTTCCGCGCATTTCGTTCCCGCAACTATCGCCTGTTTTTCGCTGGCCAGTTTACGTCGCTGGCCGGGACGTGGATGACCTCGATGGCCATGGGATGGCTGGTCTACCGGCTGACAGGCGATGAGTTGATGCTGGGACTGGTGGGATTCGCGATGCAGGTGCCCACCTTCATCCTCGCGCCTCTATCGGGGGCGCTGGTGGATCGCTGGAACGCCCGCACCGTCATGATCTGCTCCCAGGCATCGGACATGCTCACCATTCTCACTCTGGCGCTGATCACAATTGGTGGCGACATCCAGGTGTGGCACCTCCTGGCCGGATGCAGCGTACTGGGAATCGCCAAGGCGTTTGATATGCCAGCCCGCCAGTCGCTGGTGGTGCAGATCATCGAGCGCCGTGAAGATCTGCCCAACGCGATCGCGCTCAACTCCTCGATGTTTCACGGTGCCCGGCTGATCGGGCCGGTACTGGGGGGCATGGTCATCGGGTTGGCCGCCACCCCGCCGATCGAGGCCTGGCTGGGACCGGGCCGCGGCGAGGGACTGTGCTTTCTGGTGGATGGCATCAGCTACATCGCGGTTATCGCATCCTTGCTGGGATTGCGCCTGACCAACCGCCCGCCACCCGGCCCGCGCCGTCACCTGCTGCACGAGGTGAAAGAAGGCTTCGGCTATGTCGTGGGCTTCGTGCCGATGCGGGCGATGATGCTCCTGATCGCCGCAGTCGCCCTGCTGGGCATCCCCTATGGTACGCTGCTTCCCGCCATCGCCCGCCATACCCTTAACGGCCACGAACGCACCTACAGCATCCTGATGTCTGCCGGCGGCTGCGGCGCGTTCATGGGGGCACTGTACCTGGCACGACGGCACAGCGTGCTGGGGCTGGGGCGAGTGATCGTCATCACCACCTGCCTGTTCGGGATGGCATTGGTGCTCTTCTCGCTCTCGACAACGCTGTGGCTGTCAATCGTGCTGCTGGTGGCCGCGGGGGCGACCTCCATGGTGACGATGGCGGGCTCGAACACCATCGTGCAGACGCTGGTCCCCGATACCCTGCGCGGCCGGGTCATGAGCTTTTACGGCATGACGTTCATGGGCTCCATGCCGCTTGGTGCGCTGATGGCCGGCAAACTTGCCACCATCCTGGGTGCTCCGCTGACCATTGCCCTGGGTGGGATCGCCTGCACAGCCGCCGGGATCATTTTCGGCCTGTATCTGCCAACCCTGCGCGCTATCGCCCGCCCTGCCTTCGTCGAACGTGGCATTCTCCCTGCGTGAGGCTCACCGATACTTTGATTTGTACCTGCCCCCACCTTCCCAGCCAGTTGTCAGGCTATCAGCAGTTGCCGAGTCACTACATCACCAGCCTGCCAATCCCACATCCCCGGGCCGACTTCAATGCACACCGCGCTGGCCGTCCAGGCCGCGGTCGTCACGGGGCGCAGGCGAGGGCAAAGCGGGGAGGCCGACCAGGCGGCCATCCCGGCACCATCCGGTATCGGAGCCATACAGTTCGTCGATCAGCAGTTGCTCCAGGCGATCAAGGAGGGGCCGATGTGCCGGTGAATCGGACAGGTCGTGCTGTTCGCGCGGATCGTCGGCCAGGTCGAACAGTTGGCGCTGGTTGCCAACCGGGTAATAGATGAGCTTATGGCGGCCATCGTGAATCATGCGGGTGGCCATCGGCCCCTCGCTGATCTCACCATACAGGTGCGAGCGCCTGGCCTCCCCCACCATGCTCAGACCCTCAACGCTGGATGGCACCTGCACACCGGCCAGATCGAGCAGTGTGGGCATCACGTCGCGCAGCGCCACCAGTCGCTCATCCACCTGCCCCGGCGCTGTGCGCGGATCACCGCGCACCCCCAAGAGGATCATGGGAATGTTGGCCGATGACTCATACAGCAGGCGCTTGGCCCACTGGCCATGGTCGCCGAGCATGTCGCCATGGTCGGAGGTGAAGCAGATCACGGTGTTGTCCAGCAACCCCTGCTCGCGCAAGGTGCCCAGGACGTACCGGAGCTGGTGGTCGATGTGCGTGCAGAGGGCATAAAACGCCTGGTGTGCCAGTTGCACGTGTCGCGATGTCATCCACGCATAACGCGCGGCTCCTGCCTGGCAGGGATATGGCAGTAACTCACCATGCGCCCAGTCGCCGTACACTGGCCTGGGCAGTTCATTCGGATCGTACATCCGCAGGTACGGCTCCAGTGCCGCCAACGGCGGGTGCGGATGGCGATACGAGAGATACCAGAACGCCGGACGGGTGGGATCACGCCGCCGGATCAGGCGCGCCATCTGCTCGGTGGCCCAATTGGTCGGATGGAGTCGCTCGTCCAGATGCCAGGGGCGGGTTTCGTAGCCGTTATTTCCTAGGCCATGGGCGAACTGCCGGCCGGCCTGGCCATGGTCGGCCAGGAACAGCTCGTAGTCATCTGTCACACCGAACTGGGTCCGTCCTTCTTCATCAAGGATGACATCGTGGAAGCCGATGCGGTTGCGCTGCGGATAAACATGCAGCTTCCCCACTGCGAAGGTCTGGTAGCCAGCGGCAGCGAAGCACTGGGCGAGGGTCGGTGTGGTGGTTGGATCGGGCATGGGGAGCGTGTCCTTGTAGACACGGTCGCCATGGGTGCGGGGCGTAGTCCCGGTCATCAGACTGCGCCGGGTCGGGATGCAGACCGGACACTCGGAGTAGGCATTGGTAAAGCGCACACCGCTGCGTGCCAGGGCATCGAGGGTCGGGGTCAGGATTGCCGACTCGCCCGCGCACCCCAACAGGCGGGCGGGCCAGTGATCGGTCGTGATCAGCAGAACATTGGGATGGGCGGACGCTTTCATCGGTAATCCGGGATATGCGGGCAGTCAGCAGGAGTGAAGCCGGACACGCCGTGCGGCGGCCGAGGGCACCTGTTCCGCACAAGCCCGCTGGGAAAGGATTCGCCGCGCTGCCGCCGCCCAGCGCAACAGACTATCGCAGTGGCAGGAAATGACAAGCGTGGTCAATAACAGGCCAGCGAGGCCGGCAGGCAGCGTGTGAGGTGTTGCGTGCAACCTGCTGGGTGTGAGACCAGCAGCGCAGCGGGCGAGGTGCAACTCGCCCGCTGGCCAGCCTTCTCCGGCAAGTCATCCGCTACTGCCCGATCTTCCCGGTACCCGCCGCTGGCAGCTAGCGCGGCTCGGCCAGCAACTCGAACTCCTGGATACTGTAGCCCCAGGCGGTGGCCTGCTTGTTGGCCTTCAGACGCACATGGCGGGTTTGGATGGGAGCCTCCAGTTCGATCAGGCTGACGCCCCCACCACCCTGGCGGGCGTGGTGGATCGTCTGCCAGCTTCCTTCTTCGCCGGTTGCCGAGACCTGGATCTCAAAATCGCTGGGGTAGGCGTTTTTCCAGTGGATGCGGACTGCCTCCAACTGCATGGGCTGGCCCAGGTCCACCGCCAGCCACTCGGCATCACGAAAAACAGACGCCCAGCGGGTATTCAGATCACCATCAGTAGCAAAAGCAGCGCGGAAAGTCTGGCCTGCCTCGGTTTTCTCGCTGGAAGCTGTGGCCGGCTTGCCGGCGGCCACGTTGACCAGGCTCCTTGAGGCGAAGCGCATCGCGGCCGCCTTCTCGCGCAGAGAGGCGATCTCCTGGGCTGTCGAGCCCTGGTCCATCACCACACCCAGGTGCGGCTGGCGGATATTGGCGTTGGGCGGAAGCTGTTCAAGCACCGCGATCATCGCCTCAATGTTGGCCAGTTCATCGGCGATCACGGGTTCAAGCCGCTGATCGATCTGATCCGGTTGAACTGGATCATCCGCCCGGCCGTGGACAGCGCGCAAAGCCCGCAGGTAATTGTGCTGGCTGGTGAGCAGCGTGCGATACAGTTCTGCCCAACGCCACGTATCCAGCGCCCGCTGACGGGCCTCGGCGGTGAGAGAACCTGCATCGATCAGGCCGCGCAGCTTCTGCTGCGCGGCGGCCAGCCCTTTCAGCACGTGGGCGTAGTTGGCCAGTGTCTTGTCATGTGTGCCCCAGTAGGTGCCCTTGCGGGCCGATTCATGATCAGCCAGCGACTCTTTGGTCAGCGGCCGGGCAAACGCCTGGCTGAAGACGGTTTCGGTAAAGATGCCCATCCGCTGGTACCAGTCGTTGATGTGCAGCCCATCCTGCTCGGGCGGCGCCTGCTCATCCACGCCGCGATAGAGCGGACCATCGGTTACCAGCGCCTGGTCAAACGCCTTCCAATAGTCCACCATCGCCTGTGCGTTGTCCGGGCCAAAGTCGCGGGCGGCGATGTCGGCCAGCAACTTGTCGGGCTGATCGACCGCTGCCGGCTCCCAGATCGCGCGGGCCATCACCTCAAGGTTGGGGCTGTAGGCCCACCCTTCCGCACTGCCCCACCAGAGCACGAAGTTGTTCACCTGGGCATCAATCAGCCGATTGAGCTTGTGGGCGGCGACGAAGGGCAGCGGCATGGCGATCACGGGGTTCACACTCTCGCACGCCCCACCGATACTGACAAGGGGATAGTAGTTCTCGCCCCAGACCACCCGGCCGTTCTCATCGGTCTTCAGCGCGGTCTCAGCGAAATTGTCGCGTTTGATCAGCCAGTTGTCGTTGTTGCCGGCCTCGTTGTAGAGGATGCCATAGCCGTTATCGCGCAGCCATGCCATGAACTGCTGCTCAGCCTCCTTGGGCTCGCCGAAGAAGCCGTGCCACAGCCACGCCACCGCGACGGCATCGTTCGCCTCCGAAGCCGCCAGCGCTTCGCGCATGATGCCCATGATCTGCTTCATCCCTTCAATGCGCGTGTGCGCGTATGGCTTGCCATCGCTGACGCGCCGGCTGTCGGGGGAAGGGATCACGCTGTAGTCGCCGAAAATGGCATAGAGAATCGTCGTGTCAGGATTATCCTTCAGCAGCTCGGCATAGCTGTCGAGGTAGGCCTGGCGGCCAACCGGATCGAACGGATCGAGCACGCGGCGGCCTTCGTTGCCCTTGTGGTAATAGACAGCTGAGGCGTACTTCGGATCGTCCATGTAGTCGCGCGAGTTGCCGATAAACGGCGGGAATTTCATCTCGACCATCAGACCCAGGCCATACGCCCGGCGCGCTTCCAGCGACAGGGGCGGGCCATGCTTCTCACCCCAGGCCACGTTGATGTAGTGCCGCGCCATGAAGCGGGCCTGGTCCAGCTCACTCCAGTCCGGTGGAGGCGCCTGGTTGATACGGTGCCCACCCACGCGGTGACGAAAGACCGGCGCGGCTGATTCATCCAGGCCGTCGATCTCCAGCGAAGCGCGATCCAGGAAACGGAACATGCCATTCATCGCCCCCTTCGGTGAAGCACCCACGATGTAGAGGTTCCCCTCCCGTGCGCTGAGATGGTAGGCCTCAGGTGAGCCGGCCGGGACGCGGAACGGCTGCTCGGCCGCTGCGCGGGCGATGGCCGGATTGTCATCGACCGTGCCGATGATGATCTGCCCGCCCGTGCCGGCCCCCTCGGCCAGCTTCACCTGCCGCTCCTGCTCCAGCAGGGCGCGCAGGTCGCGGGCAGCGGTCTGTGTCAGTGGATCGCTGCCGGCGGTGATCGACCAGGTGGCATCGATCGTCTGGGCGCTGGCAGCGCTCAGGCCGATCAGCAGCACTACGATGGGTGCGAATCGGAACAACTTCATGATTTCCTTCGTCTGCGAGTCAGCACAATACTAGCCAGCGCCAGAACCCCTGTACCAGCAGGCTCAGGCACCCCAGTGACGGCCAGGAAGCCATCGGGGGCATTGCTGATGCGGATCGCATCGATCGCCCCGCCGGCCGAGCCGAGGGACAAGCCGATTCCCTCGAGGGTATCGCCGAAAAAGTCCCCGCCACTGGCAAAAAGGTTGGGCGCTCCCAGATCGTGCAGATTGGGATTGATCCAGAATGAAAGCTCATCGGCCGTACCATCGGCATTCAGCACCAGACGGGCCAGCAGCAGGTGGACCTCGCCGGCGGCGTAGGTCGTGTCGCTGGCCTCGAACAGGTTGACGTTGCCGCTGTGACGCAGCTGGATGTAGCCACTCTTGCGCAAGCCGATGAAGGCATCGCCGGCATTCACACCATTGCCGGCAGCGGTTCGGTCGAGCCACAGCAGCACATCCTGCCCCTCATCGGTCCCATCCAGGCGGGCCAGGGCGCTGATCCAGATGGTGCCCTCCATGCCGCCGCGGATTCCGCGGCCGGAGACGACGGCGGCATAGGTGGGACCGGTGCTGTCTGCCCCCGCTCCACCACTGATCAGTTGCCCCGACGGCTGGGCATTGACATAGCCGGGGGCATCGTAGGTGAGCTGAAAGCCGGTGCCGTAGTTGGGCGCTACATCCAGCGCTACCTTATTGGACAGGTAATCGATGCCCGGCCCCCACGGCTCTGCCCAGCCGCCGGTAGTGGTACTGGGCAGGTCGATGCGGTTGGCGGCAGGACCGTAGTTGAAATTCTCAACCAGGGTGCCGACCAGCGGCCCAGGTGCGGGCTGCGCACCCCACGTCAGCACTTGCCCATCTTCGATCAGGCGCTGGCTGAGACGCTGATAATCTACCTGCTGCACCGGAAGACCCTCATCCATCGCCTGCACGGCGGCGGTGCCGGCAGTCTGGCCGAGGATCATGAATGTCGGCTCCATGCGCATCGATCCATAGGCGATGTGCGATGCCGACAGCGCCACGGGCACGATCAGGTTGCTTACCTCCTGACGCTGTGGCGTAAGCGAGCGGTAGGAGATGCCATAGGGCTGGGTGATGCCAACCTGCACATCCCCCTCGTTGCGCACATACGCGCCCTGGGCATCGACGATCACGTAGCGCTGGGTATGGTGCGAGTCCATCGTGTACGTCCCGAGGCCGACCGGGTCATCCACGGCCACGCGCTGGCCGTCCTTGAAGATGACATTGTTGTCGGTCATGACGTACTCACCGACCAGCCGACGCGCCTCACGGACGTAAAGCTGATGGGGCCAGCCACCGTTATCGGTAAACTCATCGGCGGCCAGGCCGTAGCTGTTCATTTCCTGGCGAATCGACTCCGGCAGGCGCGGATCGGTAGCCAGGAAATAGAGCAGGCCCTTCTGATAGTCCTGGTGCTCCTGGATGATGCGCTCGCGGGTGGCGTAGTCGCCTTCCGGGTAGTCGTAATTGCCGCCGATGAAATCGGTGGAAAAACCGCCCTCGTTGTTGACGTCGTACTTGCCGGCTTGGATGGGGGAAGCGGTAATTTTAAGCAGCTTGCCGGAGACCTGGGTGATGTTGTGAACCCGGATATAGCGGGCAAGCAGCTCGTATTTCGAGGCATCGTAGTTCGCCGGCCTGGTCCAGGGCAGTTTCCTGGCCGGGTCTGTCGTGAAGGTCAGGCGATAGTTGTATGCCTGGATGCGGTGATCGCCGGTGCCCTCGGCACCGGGCGGCTCGCTGCTGATCCCGTACAGCAGCCCGCTGTTGGGATCGCCGGGGATGACATACGGATCGACGCGCGTGCCAAACTGGTGCGACCAGGCACTGTTACGCTGCACACCGTTGTACTTTTCGCCGTAAGTGGCATTGGATTCACGGCCCACGGCGTAGCTGGCGCCGGCCTTGGCCATCAGGTCGCCTTCGTAGGTGGCGTCGATAAATATGGCGCCACTGAAACTCCGGCCGCTTTCCATCGTAATCGAATGGATGGTTGTACCGGTCTTGGTGACGCCGGCCGACAGGTCGAGGCGCTCGCCGCGGAAGACATCGATCGAGTTCTCCACCACCATCGACTCAAAGATCTGTTCGGCCACTTTCGGCTCGAAGCGGTACTCTGCACCAACTTTGCCATAGGCGCGGCCGGCCCGGCGGTAGAAGTCGGAGGCGATGCCGCCAACCGCAGATGGCCAGTAGGTATCGGTGAAACTCAGCCCCCCCGAACTCATCCCCCCCAGGTGCTGGCCCGGCTCAATCAAGGCAACCCGCTTGCCCATGCGGGCCGCCTGTACGGCCGAAGCGATCCCGCCAGCGGTGCCGCCGTAGACGACCAGGTCGTAATCGTGCATCCCCTGCGCAGCGACCGGCGCTGATGAAAGCGCCAGCACCCCCGCCAGGGCCAGCGCGATACGGGCGTTTGATCGAGTCAATGGTGCAGGAGTCATAGCGTCAACAGGGCAAGGGGAGAGCCTGCAGGGCAGGCGGATGCGGTCTGTTGACCGCAAACCCGCCCGCCCTGAGGCGGCTGGGATTCAAAACAGTGTGTCTGACGACCGGCGGCGTCTCAGGCCGTACGCCGACGTCGCAGCGCCAGCAGGCCGGCAACGCCCAACAGGCTCGCGGCAGCGGGCTCGGGCACCACACTGATGTTGTCCACTACGGCCCACGCACCGGTCACAACGTTACCGCTCTGGAAGCTCAACTGCTTCACCGCCGTCCCAGCGCTTGGCGCAGTCGTCTGAAAGTAGGAGAGGCTGTCGGTGGTCACACCATTGGCTGTCACCGTGTACGACGGTGATGTGGTGTAGTCAGCATCGATGCTCAGGGAGTTGACGACAAAGCCATCGCCCGATTCAGACGATGCGAGCGTCACCGCATCGGTCAGGACGGAGACAAAGGTGCTGCCATTGAGCACCTGCACCGTTCCCAGGCCCTCAGCGCTGCCGCGCACAATCCGCAGATTGATGCTGCCTACGTTGCCATCGTTGGGATTCTGAAGCGTTCGCACGTTGAACTGGAGCGAGCGCGAAGTTGATGAACCCGGATCGCTGGCCGCGAAATCCAGGCTGATGCGGAAAACGCTCAGGTCGCCATCCGGATCATTGAAGTTCTGGTTGAGCGCATTGCCGTTGTTGGCCGTCTCGCGCTCGATCCGGGCAGAGTAGTTGCCTTCGATGGCCTGGGTCGCGATAGATGTGCCGGCATTGTTGCTCCAGCCGGTGAAGACCGGCGTACCGGCATCCAGCGTCTCAAGATCGCCATTGGTCAGGTACGCAGCGCTTGCCGATGAGGCAACAGCCATGACACCAACCGCAGTCATAACGTGACGAAACATGTCGGTCCTCCATCTAGGGATTTGAGGGAATAGAAATTGCAGGTTCGTACAGCTCCAACTCGTACACCCGTGCCCGATCATCGGGTGTCCGGGTGATGACCAGCCGCACATGCCGGGCAGTCACGGAGTCAAATTCAAGCTCGATGATGTTCTTGTGGTTATCGCTCACGCCCGCGCCAGGGATGTCGCGCCATGACTGCCCGTCATCACTTGCCTGTAGCCGCAAGGCGCGGATCGAGTGCGTGGTGGCGCGCTGATGCCCGGTGCCGATGACTGCCCGGCCGATGGTGCGCGGCTGCCGCAGATCCAGCGCCAGCCAGTGCTCATCGGCGACGGCGGAAACCCAGCGGGAGGCGTCATCGTCCATGGCCGCCTGGCCATCGATCGCATGGGTGGCGGGAAACCTGCTGTCCGCACTGCTCGCTGTCACATCTGCCCCAAGGCTGAGATTGCGGCGAACATGCAGGGCATAGGTCTTCTGCTCCGAGCCGGCGACCGCGGTAAGTGTGAGTACATCGGCAAACGGCACGCGCACGGTGCCAGGCTCAACGGGCTGGTCGTTGATCCTTAACCGATCGGCCGAGCCAGGGAGGATCTCAAGTTCGATCGTCTCAGCGCGGGCGTCGATGATGAGTTCATGTTCGGCCTGACCGGGATTGAACGGCCGGCGAAATTGCCCGGTGAGCGCAACCACCTTTTGCAGCAGCGGCGGGCCGTATACCTCGATGGCAAGGACATCATCAGGGCGCCCGGTGCGAACGCGCACATGGCGGATCGCCTGCGGCTGCAGCCACACTGCACTGATGCTCAGGCCAGGCGCCTGCACCGGCTGGACTGCCTGCCACACTTGCCCATCAAGCGAATGCTCCAGCGTCCATTCGCTGGGCACGGCTGACTGCCAGCGGACAAAAATGGTCTCGGCCAGAACCCGTGAGGGCAGTTCGATCTCCGTGGTATCACCCTGCCGCTGCAATGGCCGATTGACGGCCAGATCGGTAGCGCCCGGGTGTGACTGGACATACTGGCGGGTGCGCTCGATCTTGGTTTTCAGCCTGGTGATCTCAGCATCCCGAGTGGGAATATTGTCGCGTTCGTACTTGCCACTCAGGAAGAAATTGGGCGGGAACTGCCCCACCACGCCAATCAGGGCCTCGGTGTTGGCCAGGTCATCGGCCAGGATCGGCAGCAACTCGGCCTTAAGCCGCGGCGCATCAGGCGGCAGGTGCCTGAGCCGTTCCATCACCTGAGCAGCCCGCATGTGATTGTGCATGTTGGCGAACACACGGTAGAACGCACGCGTGTTGAGCAGCATTGAATCAAGCCGCTCGATCACCCCTTTGCCCGCCGCGGTGGATTGCCCGGATATCTGATTGTTGCCTGCCGCTTCGCGAATGGCGGCGAGTTGCTCGATGGCCGCGTGCAGGTTCTCCCGCACCATGCTCCAGTTTTCCTCGGCGTGCGGGCGGAGAATCCACGGATACAGGCTTTGTACCTTCTGTCGCTGCTCCAGTTCAGATGGAATCAGGGGGATCGTCTGGCCGGAAAGAAAGATCAGATAGTTACCGGTGCGCTGGTACCAGCTCTGGTTTTGCAGACCCGTCTTATTCCCCTGCAGGTCCACATCAACCAGTGCCTTGTCAAATGCCTCCCAGAAGCGCAGGACATCCGGGGCCAGTTCGCCGAAGTCACGGCGGGCAATGGAGCCAATGAGTGGTTCGGGGTTTTCAGGATTGAATGGATCACGATGAGAGGGGTCGAAGGCGCGCGGGTTCCAGACCATTTCGGCCATCGCCTCGATATTCGCCTGGTAAGCCCACCCTTCGCAGCTTCCCCACCAGATGATGAAGTTCTCAACGCCGGCTTCGTAGAGCTTGAGCATTTTGTCCGCTCCCACGTGCGGCAGCGGCATCCCCACACCGGGACGCACGCTCTCACAGGTGCCGCCGATACTCACCAATGGCAGGTAGTTTCGGCCGAACTTGGACTTGCCATCGGGGCCGAGCTTGAGTGCAACATCATCAAAATTGTCGCGGAGGTAGGTCCAGCAATCATTGTCGCTGGCTTCGTTGTACATGACGCCGATCCCCTCGGCGGTCATCTCCTCCATGAACTTTTCCTTGCCCTGCCTGGGGAACAGCAGCCACATCCAGGCGGCCGGGATGACATCCCGATCACCGATGGCTTCGCGCATGAGCACGAGAATCTCGCGAATGGCCTCTTCCTGTGTGTGCGCAAACGGCTTGCCATCGGAAACGCGCGTTGAATCCTCGTTGGGCGCCCAGGAGTAATCCCCGAAGATGCAGTACAGGATCTTCGTATCGGGATTTTTCTCCAGCAGGTTATTGAAGTGGTCGAGATAGGCCTGCCGGCCAACGGGATCGAACGGATCAACAACTTTCGGCTTGCCATACCAGCTCGGTCTGCCCCACCAGTAGATCGCCGAGGCATTGGCCGGATCGTCCCACCAGGGTGACTTGTGGGCGGTCTCGCCCCAGTGCGTTCCCTCAGGCGTAGGCGGCAGCGAGGCCTCGAGCATCAGCCCCAGGCCGTATTTTTTGCGTGCCTCATATGGCAATGGCGGGCCGAATTTCTCACCCCAGACAACGTTCACGAAGTGCTGCGCATACCAGCGTGCCTGGTCTTCATCGCTCCATCCTGGAGGCATCTTCTGCGTGCGCAGGTGGTCGCCGATGCGATAGCGGAACGCGGGGGTGCCGTGCTCATCCAAGGTGGCCCAGTCGAGCGCTTGCAACGCATCCGGCCCGCGATTGATCAGGCGGAAAACGCCGTTCATCGCGCCCTTGGGGCTGCGGCCGACGATGTAAAGCGCATTTTCGCGGAAAGTGAGGTGGTAGCTCTCGGGGTTGTCGGTCAGGGTAAAGGGCCGGACGGCATGCTGGCGGGTGATGGCCGGATGATCATTGGGCGTGCCAATGCAGATGGACAGATCCGTTGGCACCTCGAAGGAGCCAAGGGCCACCTGCAGATCGGCGGCGGCGGTGGCTTCCAGCGGATCCGTGCCCGGTTCGATGCGCGGTTCAGCCACGACAAACGACACCATGGCTGCCATCAGGCAGGCCACGAGCAGGATTGGAAAGCAGTGCCGTTTCACGATCAATACCCGATGACCTCGCATATGGGCGCAGGCCGGGCGGCGGTATCTGTCGCCGCCCGGCCATCGCACATCAAATTACCCCTTACCCGCGGCGCGGATTGGGACGCAGGTGTTGCTTTTGCAGATCAGTGTTCCGGGCCGAGATCGCTCCGGTGTAGCTGAAGCTGCCCACATGCCCATCGCCGAACAGCACGTTGACGGTCGGACGGGCGCTGCTGCCGTGACGCCAGCGGAACAGGGCGTTGTGCGGCCACCCGCCATCGATATCACGGTTGGGCGAAGAGTTGGCCCAGGTCTTAGGCGGATTCTGGTTGTCGTTGGCCGGGTTTGCCGGGTTGTAATAGGTGCTGGTGACGAGCTGGCCGTCCATCGCATCGAAGGTATAATTCGAGCTGCCGCTGGCCAGGTCCTGGCCGGCATCGGCAATCATGATGGTTTCAGCAGCCCGGCCGCCCATCCACACAACCTTGTAGCTTCCCGACCGGCTCGGGCCTTTGGTGAAAAGAAGCGGATGCGGCGCGTAATGGCGAGTAAACTCGCTGCCCTTGCTTCCGGACGCCTCGACAATCGCCGACGGACAACGGAATACGGCCGACACGCGATCAGGCAGGACATCATCCCGGCCGCCCACCATGATGTTGCTCAGCAGCACCCACCACTGGATTTCGACATCATTGCCATCTTCGCCCTTGACATCAGCCCGGTCATAGGGAAGCCGGCCTTGGTTTTCATTGGCGTATAGCATGGCCGCTTGGCCAAGTTGGCGTAAATTGGACTGGCAGGCAACGCTCTGGGCAGCAGCACGGGCCTTGCCCAGCGCAGGCAACAGGATCGAAATCAGCAACGCGATGATGCCAATGACGACAAGGAGCTCCACTAATGTGAAGCCACGGCGATTGGAGTGGGCGTGAGTTCTCATATTCGGTACTCGCTGGGGCCGCCGGAGGCGACCGGAACAATGCTCGGCCTTCCCTGGTCGGAACACATGAGTCATACGTCCCTTTCACCCAAACGTTTGCCTAATTTTTAGGCAGCCGCGCCAAACCCAGTGCTTCAACTGCAAGCAGATCAGGGACTGGTTGACCTTCCTGCTTCTTCACGAGGGCGAATCCGCCCTGGTAATCCCACATTGCCCAGCCGATGCCGTGCTTCTCGCAGGCAGCGACAACATCGCGCAGCCATTGGGCACGGTCCTCGGGCCTGGCATGCTGGCGATAAACGCCAAATTCATTGCAGGTGATGCGGACACCGTGCGTTTTTGCCCATGCGGCAGCACGTGCCATCTCCGAATCGATCTTGTCGGCATCCCAGTTCTGCCGGCCGGCATGGGCCAGTTCCTTGCGGGTCTGCTCATCGGCAATCGTGGGCAGCAGATCTTTGATCAATTCAGTGGTCAGCGGATACGGGGTGCCCGCCGAGTGTGCCCATGTCACCCAACCCCAGTTGGCGCCCTGGTGGGTAAACAGGCCTGGGTCATAAAAGTGAAAGTTGTATACCACGTTGCGGTCATCAACCGGCTTCACCTTCAGCAGGTCATTGATGCCCGTCCACTCTGGTCCGGTAGCGATAATGGTGTGGGCCGGGGCTGCCTCCCGGATCGCCCTGATCGCTCGCTCCTGCAACGGCAACCACTTGTCTGCGCCCATAATCGGCTCGTTGAGCACTTCCAGGAACACGCGCTCCGGGTCACGGCCGGACAGGTGACCGGCCAGCTTCGCCCAGAATCCCACAAACGCCTCAGCGTGGGCGGGGTCGTGCGCCAGTTTCCTGTTGAAATCAGGGTGGGCGTGGATATCGATGATCACCGCCAGGTTGCGTTCCAGCAGGGCATCAATCGCCTTGTCGATGTGGGCCAGGTAAGCGCCATCAAGATCGCCGGGCGCATCCCAGTTCATCATCGGCTTGGGCTCGACGCTCAGTCGCACATGCGTGAAACCCAGGTCGCGAATCAGATCCATGTCGGCTGCGGTGATGTAACTCTCGAAATGAGCCGGGGTATAGCCCTTCTGGTCATATACCTGTGCGAACCAGTGGCTCAGGTTGATCCCCCGCGCCAGGCGGGCAAAGCGCTGATCGGTCAGGGCCTGCCCGCGGCCGGTAGATGCCATCATCGCCAGGCAGCCCAGACTCAGGAAGATGGTGATACTCAGGCGCATCATCACAACGTTCCACCAGCAAACCATCAGGCCGACACCGCCTTCGCCGCCGTATGGAGCGGCGCCTTGACGGTCACCACCATTCGGCGCGGCTTGCGCCGCACCCCATCTGCATCAAAGCGGCGAACATGCTCCACCAGCTCATCGAAGTCGACGCGGGCCACTCCCACCTTGGTATCCGCAGCCCCGTAGCTCATCACCAGTTCCGATCCGATCTTCACCCCGGCGCAGGTGAACAGGCAGGGGGTGGGGAACTTGCCGCTCAATTCCCATGGCTGGCGGGCATACAGCAGGCGATCCGAGCAGCGGTGACGGATCACCGGAAAGCCGCGATCCTGTTCCTGCAGGATCATGAAGGATTGGGTGTATCCCACATTGCCGTCGGCCTTGCCGTGGTAGGAGACCAGCCACTGCCCGTGTCCCAGCTCGATTGGCGGGAAACTGCCACCAATCCGATTGGTCTCCCAGTCGAATCGGGGTGTAGCCAGCAGGTGCTGGCGGGCCGCAGGCGTAGCCAGTTCATTGATGTCGTCGGCTGCGGCCAGGAACATGCTGGGCAGCGTTACGCCGCGCCCTTCGGCATACAGGCCTGGATCCCATGGGCGATGGAAGCAGACATACTGATCGCGGCCGTCAATGCTAAGTCTGCGCGGAAAGAGGTAGGCATCGCGGTTGTCGCCCTTCTCTGGATCCGTCAGGTGGGTGACGTACTCAAATGCCTGTTCGTAGCGCTTCGCCGCCAGGGCTTTGAGGTCCACGCGATACAGCACGCTGACGGTGCAGTTCCAGGTGGCGGCCTTGCCCAGATCGTGCTTCCCTTCGGTGGCCCAGGCCGGTGTGCAACAGGTTAACTCAGTCCCCTCCCAATACGGTCCCGGCGGAAAAAGCCGGCTGGCGCAAGCCAGGTAAAGTTCACCGTCCAGCCAGAAGAGACGGGGGTCTTCGATACACCCGTTGGCATGGTTGAGCACTCGCCGGCCATCCGCAGTAGTGATGAAAAGCTTGTCCGGCTCCTGCTCCAGTGCCGGGGCAAGGGCTGGGCGGGAAAAGTCCGGTTGCCAGGTAACACCACCGTCATCGCTGAACGCATAGCCCAGGAAAATCGGGTACGGCAGCGGCTGCCCCGGCCGCTGCATCTGCGGCCACGGCCCTGATGCACGAAACAGCATGTGCAGCCGGTTACTGTGCGGGTCGGCGACGAAAGCGGGATTCAAGACCATCTGGTCCGCCCACGGGCAGCCCGGCTGCGGCGTCAGGACAGGCGAAGTTGAACAGGCGAAAGAAGGCATCAGGGGTCTCGACAGCGGTATGAACGAAGCGGACCAGTCAAAGGCCCAGCCAGCGCCTTGATGGCACAGTAACTATAGCACGGGAAAAGCCGGGGCCAACCTCATACTTTGCCACAAAATGCCGCAATTTCTCCACAACTTCATTATTCACAAATAATTACGCGTCATGAAATTTTTTCCGTATTCATGATTATATTTCCCCCTTCGTGATGGTATATAACAAGAGGCCGCAGAAAATAGCGACCGTCCGGTTCGTGTTGTGCTACAGTTTTTAGTAGTGTTGTACTGACGCCCTGCCAGGCACTCCGAATTATGGCCCGCACCCGTGTCCGCAAACGTCCTCGCCGCAGCGGCGATATTTCCATCACCGACGTAGCCAAGCGCGCCGGTGTCTCCATCGGCACAGTCTCCCGTGTGTTCAACCACCACCCCAGCGTTGCCGCCGAGTTGCGCCAGCGCGTGCTGGCTGCCAGCCGACAGCTGCGTTTCGTGCCCAAGCTGCCCCATCGCTGTATTGGTGTGGTTACCGGCCGTCACAGCCCCGCCCTACCCATCGGCTATGTGAGCGTGATGACATCCCTCATCAGCCGTTATCTGGCCAGGGCGCGCTACGCCATCGAGCTGATTGATGTGGAAAACCTTGACCTGGCTGACCAGGCGCACATTGAGGGCGTCATCGGCGTGGTCTTTGACGATCGCCTTGCAGAGCTGCGCAAGGTGGCAAACCTGCCCCTGCTGACGATCAACCATCCGATGCCCGAGCGGGGTATTCATTCGATCAGCGCGGACCACCATCAGCAGGCCGTGCTGGCCACGGAACACCTGATCCACCATGGTCATCGCAGAATCGCCCTGCTGCAGATCGAGCCGGATGAATGGGGCAGCCGCGAGCGCCGTCGTGGCTATACTGAATCGCTGGCGCGGCATGGTATCGAACTGGATGAATCGCTCATTCACTTTACGCTGGACCAGCCGGTGTATGATGTGGTAACGCGCCTGGTACGGCGCGGGGCAACGGCCATCCTTAACTTCAGCGAAGACGCCAGTCTCGAGGTGATCCACCTGCTCAGCAATATCCTGCGGCTTCGTATCGGGCGGGATATATCGATGGTGTCACTGGAAGATCTGCCAATCTACCATTACCTCACACCACCGCAGACCACCGTGAACCAGCCGCTGGAGGAGCTGGCGCGGCTGGCCGTGGAGAAGATGCTCGAACTCACCGCCGCTGTTCGCGCTGGCAAGCCCCAGCCCGAGGTGCTGAATCTATCGGTCTCCAGCGAACTGATCGAGCGCGATTCGGTTGCCACACTGGATCCACACGCCACACCGCCCCGGGAACCCCTCGCCCCGTGATGGGGTTGTCATACAGACGGTTGTTGCGGTAGCGGCACCGGTACGAAGGGGCAGGCCGGGAAGACAACAGCCGGCAAATCTGAGCAGAACGCTGCGCCCCCATGCGGGCGTTGAGTCTTCCCCGCCACAGTGTGCCGGCTTGCCTTAACACATTCACTGTCATTCCACACACACCGGCAAGTACAGTGGTGGCTTGCTCAAGCAATCGAAGTGCCGAGCGAATGGGCGGCCCATCAGCAGATCTACCCAAGGCCGCCCGTACCCAACCAGCACCGTTGCCGGCATGGAGCGCCCTGCAACAGCGTCAATGCGCGCAAACCACTCGGCAATCAACTGCTCAGGGGTACCTGTGCCGGCCACCGTTCCCAGCGAGTTGGCACTCGAATCGATCGGGCTTGTCGATGACCAGCCAACCGCGATACGCATGCGCCTGCCACGTCGTCGCGGAGCCAGCCGCCGCAGCCTTCGTGGAAGCCACCACGGCACCCAACGCGCAAACGCGGCGTGGGGGTAATCCCAGTGCTCTGTTCTCCATCGTACCATCGCAGCGGATGATGGATTGGCCGCGTCTGCCTCGGACGCGCAATCCGCGCTGGTGGCCTGCACTCCCGGTTCACAGGGAGACCCATCCCCAGTTTCATCTACTCCGGCATCAGCAACTGCCGGCTCATCATGCCGCGATCGATCGGCACACGATGGTGATGTGCACTGAAGCAAGGTCTCACTGGGATCAACCGCGTAGTGCAGCGACTGCTCCTTCCACTCGGCTGTCTGCTGGGCGATGCGCTGACGCAGCTCGGCCGGGTCGGTGCTGGCGCCGAGCAGCTCGCGCAATACCTGCAGGCGGGGTACGCAGAACATCAGGGCCTGCGGCACGCTCCATCGCAGGCATTCGATACCTGCCACCATCGGATAGTGTCGCCCTCGCCCCTTGTCGCATGATTCCCAGATCCGTGCCACCACCACACCGCGCCCACGGCGATAGCAGATGAGGTGATCAAACGGCACCACTTCGCCTCGCGCCTGCCGCTGAGCGTAGTCTTCTGAGATCACCATCGCCTGCAGACAGGCATCCAAATGATGCATGAACTGCCCGAAACGCCGTCCCTCGCAGGGCAACGCACCAACCGAGGCATGCACGTAATCCGCCCAGGCCGGATGCTTGCCGAAGAAGCCGATGCGGATCGCCCGCCGCCATAGCAGCAGCTTATGCCAGCGCTGCTGCCACCCTGCATGCACCAATGCCAGGCGTACGCGAATGTCCCGCCGCAGTCGCTGCATTGCCGAACGCCGCCGCATCGGTCGAACCGTCGAGGCATTGGCCGCAATGTCCAGATCCACTCCCGGCTGCGCCTGTTGGGTCATGACCGGCTCCCGGCAAGTGAAGCAAGTGGCCGCGTGGCGCATCACGCGCGATACGTCAGATCACTCATCACGCCTGAGCGCTCGAGCTCATCGGCTCACCTTCTCGTTGTCACTCGGCGGGCCGACCGGCCAGTCTGTCAGGGATGGGATCGGCCGATCGAACCGAAGAATCAGGAACAGTTTGCCCGGCGTACCACGGCCATCAGGCATGGGTACCGGGCAGGCCACGATCCACGCCCGGCCATCGTCCGCCGCGTTCTGGCCCGGGATGACCTTGTTGAGCGGACGTGCCTGGTAGGTCGGATCCTGAAGCAACTGCAGTGCCCACCAGGGGCTGGTACCGAGAGGCACGCGGTGTGGGTTCTGGGCGCCAACCGTCAACAGGAGTTGTGGCGGCGCGGCCAGGGCCGAAATCCGACCGCCGAGCGTCATATCGTTGATCGGCACCACGGCTGAGCGTCCCCCTGCCTCGTGACCGGACGCATCGGCCAGTTGTACATTCACAAACTGATCGGACACAGGACGCACATCCGCCTTGGCCCGCAGGGTCGTGATCGTCTGCTCGCCGGCCAACTCCACTGAGAGGTTCATCTCCGGCTGCCCCCTGGGTGCCAAGGCGGTGATGACGCCGCGCAGTTGCCCCAGCCACGCGGCTTCCGCCGGTGTCGCCGCCGGTCCATGGACCAGCGCGGCCAGCAGCGGCACAGTCTGCGCCAGTGCTTCGCTGTTGCCCGGCCAGAGGTCACCCATCGCTTTGCGCGCTGCGGCCAGTTCCTGAGCCGCGCGCTCGGCAGTAATCACCTGCTTCCCGGACCGGGTGGGATCCCAGCGGGCCAGCGGGAATCGCCGCCCAACCTCGCGCAAACCCGCCAGGATTTTCTGCCGGCTTGGCTCAAATTCGGCCGTGAGCTGGCGCACCAGTTCGGTGTTCAGCCGCAGCCAGTATGTCGAAGCAAATCCATGAGATTCCTGTGCCGACAGCCAGGTTAATGCCGTCAACGCTGGATCATCCACGGAGCTGCTCAGCAGCGCGGCCCGGGCGGCCGAGGCCTGTTCATGTTCGGCCAGAGTGCGCCAGAGTTTGGCCATCGCCCCGGTACGCTCGGCCAATACTGCCGCAGTTGCCTGCCGCTCATTATGGCTCTGGAGAAACGCCTGGATCTGGTCAATCGCCGCCAGGTCTTCCGGCTGGTACAATCCCTTGGGCGCGGTACGGATTACTTGAAGCGCCTCCTGCCCCACCGCTGTCACTTGTGTCACTGCGGCATTCACGGCGGCTGCATCGAGGGCCTGCAGTTGCGGCCGTGCGGTCTGCCACGAATCGACAGTCGGCAGCGATGCCACCCATACCGCCTGCGTCCAAAAGTCGTAGTAAGCCCGTACCTGCGCCCGTGCGGCCCGGTCTCCTGTCTGGCGCAGCCGGTCGACACGGGCTGCATCAAACAGCAGTGATGAATCGCCCGCGTAACGTCGAGCAACCGCCTCCCAGGCGCTCATAGCAAGTTGATTGGCCAGCGGATCATACTGCGGCTGGATCTTCACGCTTGCCAGTGGCAATGCGGCACGCTCTGCTTCGACAGCAGCGCGTGAGCGCTGATCGGTCAGGCGATGCGGTGCCTGCCAGCCCTCGGCGGCCTCCGCCAGGCCGTTTTCCCAGATGCGACTCAGGGCGGCAGCGCGGGCAAACTCGAGGGCTGCAGCGGCTGCCGATGCACCAGCGCGAGAGACTTCGCTGCCATCACCGAAAGTGCGGGCGAGCGGTTCGGAGAGGATGTAGGTCTGGTCTGCCGTAGTGGCCGCCGGCACGATTTCTACAAAATGGCGGACCGTGACCTGTCCCGCCTGCTCCAGCAGTTGTCTGACCTGCCCGTATCCTTCCAGCCGGGTGCGGTAGAGCCACGCAACAGGTGGTGATGCGGCTTGCGTGTCGGTCCTGGCAGGCAAGGAAGGACGTGAACCAGCAAGATAGTTGGTGTCATATACGTCCAAGGGGACCCCATCGGCAGCGCGCTGCAACAGTGTTACCAGGCCGGCCATCTGCTGGTTCCAGTCCTGCTGATAACGTGCAACCGTGTCCTCAAGGGGTGAACCGACTGCCAGTCGCTGCAGTTCGGGATACGCCTCGGCCGCGGCCCGAGCGCTGGCCAGGAGCTGGTCACAGTAAGGCCGGAGCCCACTGGTGGCCAGGTGTTTTTCCACAGGCGAGGCCTGCAGTGCCGCCGCTGCCGTCTGCATCGCCTCGAGCTGACGCCCCCACTCGGTGACGAACGCGCCAAATCCATCATGGGTGCGCGGGAAGGAGGGGTGAGGCGAGGCAGTCAGTGCCTGTAATGCGGATTCGCTCCGGCGCAGTTCAGCCAGAGTGGCAATATAGGCGCGCACCTCATTGATCTGTTTGCGCGCTTCCTTGAGCTGATACTGGTGGTAACCATCAATCGCTCGAGCGACCAGGTCGCCGCCCATGCGGTCATCGATTTCGGGAATGCTTGAGCTGCCGTAGAAGCGGGCATAGGAGCGTTCCCATGCCTGCCGGGTTGGCTCATCCAGTTCGCCCTGTCGAACCAGATACGCCACCAGCTCTGAAGCACTGGAGTGACCGGCCTCATGGGCACCGACTCCAGTGGATGTATTTGAAGCACGACTACGATCAGTCACCAGACGCGTGAGGCTGACCAGCGCGGTGATGTCCTCAGCCGTCCAGAGGTCAGTCTTGGCAGCGAGCTTGTGCCCCACCCGCTGCACAACCGGCATCAGCATTCCCTCGCGAAACAGTTTTTCGTGGCCGCGTTCACGGCGCCCCTGAAGATCGACGCCGATCAGCCGCGCGTGAGAAAACGCCCAGAACTGCGTGGACATTTGCGACAGGTCGGCACTTTGCACGTGCCATTCCCTGAACGCCGCCAACTCCGGATCGGCAGCGCCGGCTGTAACCGGAACGACGCGTCCCCAGTTGGGATCGCCTCCGTGGCGCTGATAATCGGTGGCCACCTCCTGCCAGAAGTCGCGGTGGATACCGATGTTGCGCTGTAGTTTGAGATACCCGCCCACGGTTGCCAGCGCGATGAGCGCGGCTGTGGCTACGCCGGCTCCCATGATGATGCGTTGCCGCCGACGGATATACGCCGGCAAATCGGGATTGAGCGGAACGCTGAGACCCTTCTCGCGGAAGATCTTATCGCCAAACAGATCACGCAGGAAAAAGCTGGTCTCTTCCTGTGGCTGGAGCACGGATGGCAGTCGGCCATCGGATCGCTTGAACAGGCGTTGCAGGTCCGGATCGAGTGCTGCGCCCTGGCGCAGGGCACTGGTGAAATAGATGCCACGGAGAAAAGGCGGCGGAGTAGGCGCTTCGGCTGGAAAGATCGCCTCCAGGTAAAGCCGCAGGCGATCACTGATCTGCAGCAGATTTTCCGGAAACGCGAAGAGCGTGTCGACCTGGTCAATGCGGCGATGGGAGTCGTGATCGACCACCGGCGGGTTACCCAGCAGCGCCAGTCTCCGCTCGCGCAGGCGCACTGCCACCTGGCGCATGTGTTCATCGAGCATCTCAGGACGGAACGGTTCCTCCCGCTTGGTTGGGTCCTCGGGATTGGACCAGCCGAAGATTTGGAACTGGCTCCGCGGATCGGAGGTATCGGAGAAGAACGGGCTGAACCCGGCGATCAGGTCCGACTTGGTTACCAGGACGTAAACGGGGAAGCGAATCTGCAGGGTCTGGCGAGCCAGATGGAACTGGCGGGCGATGTGGGCTGCCTTCTCCATCGTCTGATCGGCAGTGTCATTCAGCAGGTTCTCCGCGCTGAGTGCTAGGATCACACCATTGATCGGGCGGTAGTGACGATAACGGCGGATGCGTTTCAGAAACGAGATCCAGCGCGACTCAATCTCGTGGGCGCGCTGTGGATCGCGCCGGGCACTGTCATCAGCACCGAACATGAGTGAACCGGCGGTGTCGATCAGGATGGCATTGGCCGGGAACCACCAGTCCATGTGCTTGGTCCCCTCCAGCCCCTGGTGCTTGTCGGTCAACTCTCGACCATCGGGGCCCAGCGCCCAACTCAGCCTGCTGTGGCGCAGGGCGGCGGTCTTGCCGGTAGCTGGCTCGCCGACCAGCAAATACCATGGTTTGTCATGGAAATCGCGGATGAACCGGGCGCCCTCAGTCGCGCCGCGGCTGACCTTCATGCCCAGTTCTCGGGCGGCGATGTCGTTGCCATCCCGCAGTGTCTGATAGCGCTCGGCAAGCCACCCCCAGGCGGGCATGCTGAGCATACCGATCGAGACAACCCCCAGTCCAATTCCGATGATCAGCGCCTCGGGAACATGCCCCTGGCCCCACATGCGCACAGCGGCCAGAATACCCCCCAATAACAGCAGCACCGCCACACCAGGCACGATCCACTTGATCCACTTCCTCTCATCCATAGGACACCCCTTGATACGGCTAACGGTGAATGCGTCGTGCAATGACAGCGTTAAGACAGGATGTGGAGCCTGGACAACCGGCCAGACGAGCATAAGCCCTGTTCTTCATTGCCATCTCTGCCACCTCTACCGTTTTTCGCTTTGATATTTGCACCTCGCCACACACACCTGAGTTGCCGGCTACTGCAGGCGTTCTGATGTCGTCGCGGCCCGAGCCTGCACTGCCGTCGGCGACTGCACGGGGATGGCCGACGGCGAGGGTTCGAGATACGAATCAATGTAGTTGCTGACCTCGCGGGTCATCAGGCTGTACACCACCAGGTTGATCATCAGCAGTGCCGCCAGTGACAGGCCGGTAAACATCACCGTCCGTCGCAGCAGTCGCCCCCCGTCAAACGGCTGGACGCTACGGAATATCCCCTGATACGCTTCGGGACAGAGCGGCTTGCGCGGATCGATACCGGCCACGCCTTCTACCCGGCTGCGCACGCGATTGAAGATCGGCTTGAGGTCTTCGGGACGGTCGTGATACGCCCCCTCGAAGCCGAGCGCCAGGCAGGTGAAGAAGATCTGCAGGCGCTCGTTGGCCGCCGGAGAGCGATCGGCTTCCGTTTCTTCCAGCAGACGGAAAAAGTCCTGGCCCGGCGCAGCCCATCCTTCTTCGCGGCTCATCAGCGACCACTGTTCCTTCCATGGGTGGCTGGAACTGGCAATGGTCATATCCAGAAAGAACAGCAGTGCGGGCCGGACCTTTTCGTACTGGTCTTCCAATGATGCCTGCACTGCCATTTCCGCCATCGTGCGGAACACACGTTCGGCCTCGGCGCGCACGGCCGAGACATCCAGGGGCATATCCTCGGCCCGTGCCGCGCGATTCAGGCGGCAGGCGAACAGGAACAGCGGCTCACAAATCTCTGAGAGTGTGGTCGCGTCGATAGATGCACCGGGGGTCAGGGTCATGATTCACCTTCCTGTGTCGTGAAGGTCATGTAGAGTGCCAGCTGGAAGTCGGAGGTGTCCCAGTCCTGCCACCACGCCGCCAGCGTGCGCTCTTCGCGCACACGATCCCAGGTGGCGCCGCTTTCCAGTCGGTTGATCTTGAAGAACTGCTGGTGGGCCGGAGCAACAACAGGCGGATACTCCCAGCTCAAGCGCAGGCCATAGTTCAACGGCGACGCAAAATCCTTGCGCGACGCCAATTTGAAGTGCGATGCGTTCTGCACCAGTTCGCGCACGCGCTTGGGATCCTGCTGCTTGGAGCTGACCGCCAGATAGTACTCGCTGGGGCGGCTGAAATGCTTCTCGGTGAGCTGCGCCAGCCAGAAGCGCTGATCACGCACGAGATCCACTTTCTCATGGGTTGCCCCCTGGGCCGGCATGAGGTTGCGGATTTTCTTGCACACCTCATCAAATGCCAGCAGCGGACGATCATGGTCATAAGGGGCCGCATCCAGCTCCGCGGTCTGGCGCGCATCGAGGGCAGCCAGATCAGCCAGCATCATTCGCAGGTCCAGATACATCTGCTCTGGAGTCGTCGCCGGGGCGGCATGCAGGTGCTGCAGTCGGGCAAAGTAGCGATTGTAGATCTGCAGGCGCAGGATCTTCTTGAACACCTCCCCGCGTACCGGCTCCACATCGTTGATCTGCGCCAGGCCTGACATCGACTCCAGCAGTTCCGCACGCCGTGGACGCAGATAATTGATCAGCGCCAGCACCATCTCGCGCAGGGCCGGCGAGCCGGTCATCAGCAGCGTGGCGGGCACGAAGCGCGTGTCCACGCGCGGAATACTGCGACGATCATCGCTGGCAGCGGGCACGATTCGCAGCAGGGGCAGCACATCCAGGCCGGTTGCATCCTCCCCTTCCACCAGCAATCTGGCATTGATCTTTCTAACGAGGACCGTGCGCGGATTCAGGCCGGTGTTCTCATCAGCGCAGTCAATCGAGGCAATGCGGTACATGCGCGCGCTGCGCCAATCATCCTGGCTGTCACGCTCGAGTGTATTGGCCCCCTGGCTTAGCCAGCGGGGCACACCCAGGTAGACGATGAACGGCTCGGTGCGTTCGTTGAAGCGGGAGGCGATATCCTTCTCGGGCAGTTCGGCATTCTCAGGGAACCAGACTTCCACACCGCTTTTCATCACCACACGCAAGGTATCGAAGCGGATCTTCAGGTGATTAACCAGGTCCGGCTCGATGATGCGGGCGCGAATCACACCGTAGGGATAGCTCATCAGCCGCCGCCGCTCGAGCTGAATCTGCTCCAGCCCCTGCCGCTGCAGGATCTGAATATGATGCGGTTCGAGGAACAGTCCCTCGTGCCAGTGAACCGGCAGGGGCGGGGCGGTTTCGTCGATCAGGGCCATGGATCGATCTCCCTTCGGGCCATACCAGCACTTGTTCTGTCAGTGATGCGTCAGGCCTTGCTGGCACGTACAATCTTGTCGAGCGTTCCCTTGAGCTGGTCGGCGATCATCGTCTGGAACTGCACTCGATCGCGCCCTTCACACAACTCAATGTAGCGCTGCCAGGCCTTGCGATGCTTGAACAGCCCGCGAGCAACGCGTTCGATCTGCTCGGGCGCCAGGCGATCGGCCAGATCTTCGGACAGGTTCTTGAACAGGGCGTGAATCTGGTGCAGCCGGCGAGCGGTCTTTTCCTTCAGTTCATCGAGTTCGGTTCGCGCAATCTGGCGGGCGGCATCCCGGTCTTCCAGAGTCAGCAGGCGGGCAGCCGCCTCAATGAGCTTGCGCTGGCCGAGCAGTTCAGCGCTGCGACCATTCTTTTGCCACACCTCACGTGTCAGCTTTTCGGACCATGCCGCCAGTTCCAGCAGCGCCCGCAGCACTTCCAGCACGCGCGCGGGATGGAGCTGCGCCTGAGCAGGCAGACCCATTATCTGCTTGATCTCGGCCGCCTGTGGATCAGGCATCTGCCCGGCCAGGTCATGGCTGCGCAGCAATTCCTGCACACGCCGCCGGTTCTCTTCGCTGGATTCGGACAGTTGCTGCAGCCGCCGCACCAGCTCCCCTGGATCATTCCATGCCCCCTTGGGCGGGGCCTCGGGATCCGGTGGCTGCTCGACGATGACCTCGCCCCAGGTGGGGAAGTGATCGCTGAGACTGTCCAGAAACGCTTCTCGCTCTTCCGAGACCATTCCCTGGGTCGCCTTGCCGATCTCGCGTGCCAGCACTTGGCGCCGCTCCGCCCGGGGCCGGTCAGCAACCTCACCCTGCAGGATCCGAAGCCAGTTGACGGTACGCGTGATTCTGCCGTTTCTCTCGGACATCGCGGTTACTCCTGGGAAGATGGCAGGTTAGACCTTCCTGTATTGCGCGAGCAGGACGTAGGCGAATCACCTGCGCCTCCCTCAACCCTGCACCTCATCTCAGGGGCCATCAAATGGCCCGGTTCGACCTCGCGCTATGATCCGCTAACGCCTGCGCTCCTTCTGAGGGGTTACAACCTGCAGGCCGTCGGGGCGAACACGAATTCGAATCTCCTGTCCCGGCCAGTTTTCCTGGTCCAGCGGGAGGATCCGCCGCCTGGGATCGCCAGCACCTTCGATATCGGGCATGTTCTGCCGGGGATAGTTGCTCAGCACGAAGACAAATGCCGCTCCGGTCTCCTTCCACTCCTTCCAGATCGGATCATTCTTCGCCAGCACCACCTCAGGGCGATCCTTGCTCAATACCACTTCCTTCACGCCGCTACGCACAGTCTGCCCGCCCTGTTCCTCGCGGTTGAAATAGCGGTTGACTGACATCCTTGACCAGCGGTCATAGTCACTGCGGCTGACGCCAATGAATTCCACTGGTACCACCGGCACGGACTCCGCCTTGCGCAGGTTCTGGTCCAGTTCCACCGTGATCTCGTACGGCGGCGCTGCGCAGCCCACAGCTGACAGCAGCACGCCCAACAACACCCACGACAGCGCTTTGATCCGCATAGCGATGCTCCTTTGACAAGACACCACACACCAACGTCCCTTTACGCAGGACTCGTTTACCGCTTCACCTTCTCATCCACCGGTAGCCCTCTCTGGAGCTTCTGGATGACGGCATTCACATCCCGGTTGTAGTTCCAGTCGACGAACAGCAGACTGCGCGAGCGTTCGATCAGCGATTCCAGCGTCGCCAGCGGCTGGTCGTACACCAGATGCATGCCCTTGAGCGGGGCATCACCGTAATCCCTGCAATGGCTGTCGGGGCCTTCGCCGGCAAAGCAGCGCACGATCAGCGCCAGGACATCCCACCAGAGTTCCTCGGGCAGGTGTTCCAGAGCCTGTTCGCGCGTAATCGGATCCTGGATGAGGTGCTGCGGCCCCAAGACATCCCAGAACTCCTTCTCCCGATCGAACACCGCCTGGATGCGCAGGTGCAGCTTGGTTTTCTCGTCGTAATCGGGCCGCAGGCGGCGGGCGAGCTTGGTCATGCTCAGCACCGTCCTGGCCAGCGGCACCTTGGGGTTGCCCATCATGACCTCGATGGCCAGTACGCCCAGCGAGTACAGGTCGCAGGCGCTGCTGAGCAGCGGAATGATTTCGTAGGGCACATCCTGGAACTGCAACCCGATCGATTTGGTCAGGATCTCCTTGACGTGCTGCGGGAAGGGCTGGCCAATGGAGCTGAAGTGCAGTTCGCCTTCATCATACTGGTTGCGCTTGTCCAGTTTCGCGTACAGGTCCACGCGCTGGTTGGCGATATTCAGGCGCATGAAGATGATGTCGTTCTCGGCAGCTTTGATGATGTCCTTGGTGAAGAACGTTCCCTGGAGGATGAACCCACGGTCGCTGTCAACTGCGTGCTCAGCGAAGTACGTGCCTTCTCCCTTCTGCACCGTATTCACCACCCCTGGCTGATACACGTTGGGCACCGCCGCCTTGCCTGAGATGTAGTACATCGCGTCGCTGTCATGCAGCGGGATTTTCAGCGGCACAGCATCCCCGGGATCCACCAGCACCACACGGCAGTTCCACAGCGCCGGCATTCCCGCCCCAGCCGGCGGGCAGCTGATGCGAAAGCTGTCCGGCCGCAGGTTGAGCAGCGGGCGCTTTGCCTGCTTGGTCATGGCCCGTACCTGCTCGAACATGTCCGCCAGCAGCCGGACCTTGTGGTAAAAGATTTCGATAAATCGGGCAGAACTGCGGGCAGGTGTGCCGGAGGTCAGCCAGCCGGCAGTGCGCCTGCTGATGCTGCCCGCCTCGCTTGCGGAGGTCCGATCGGGCTCATCCCGCCCTGCCTGGACCGAATCGATCGGCAGCGGTCCGGTGCGCAGGTGCGAGCGTCCATGCGGCAGGCCGTTCCAGTGCCCGCCCCCCAGCACGCGCACCAGGTCTTCAACTCCTGCCGGATTCGACAGGCGCACCGACATCAGCCCCGCGGCAACATTGAACTTCACGAACGTTCCGTGTGGTGGGAGGACCTCCTCCAGATCAATGGTGTAGCCATTGCGTTCGGCCTCGGCAGTCACAGGAATGAACTGCGAACTGGCCCCCAGCTTTGCCTGGTAGAGGTAGCGGGCCAATGACCTGCTGTAGGCCGGCAGGCGCTTGCTGATCAGCAGTTCATCATCCGTACACAGTGTCCAGGCCAGGTCACCTGGGGCGGTCTCTATCGGATTCGGGCTTGCTTGCCCATGCCCGGTCGAGCCATTGCCGCCCAGGTGCAGGGGCTTGAACTGCTCGACATCGAGCAGGGTCGGAAGCGGGTGCGTTTCTTCCCAGCCGGTATTGATCACCGTCCAGGGACAGGCCCGGGCCAGCATCTGACATTGCAGTCGCCAGCGATCGTCGAGGATGGTGTTGCTGAGGGCTTCACGGCAGAGAGTCAGGGTTTTGGCGCTGGTAGCCAGCAGTTCCAGATCCTGCACCCACAGGTCAACATATTCCAGCACTTCACCCCGGGCATCGGTGATACAACCGAGATAGATCTTGCTCTCCAGCAAGTCCTGGCGGAGCACAAGGTAGCCGGCCACCGGATCCGGCTCCCGCCGCATCACCACGCAGATCCGGATCGGCGCTGCCATCTGCTGCACCGTGATGGGCACCGCAACGAACTCATCTCCCAGTGGCCCCGACAGCAGGTCGCTCTCCTTGTCACTCCTGACCGCCCTTGTTACCGGTTCTATCTGACCCACGCCCGGACGCGGGCGGGCTCGACCAGGTTCACCAGAGCCGATCGGCGTGGCCGGCGGTGCGCCACGATTGGCGTCGCCAGCGGTGGTGTCAGCGGTACCGCCGATCGAATTACCTGTTGCTGCTGTGGTCATTGCACTGCTCCGTTCAATTCGAGGCACCGGGGCTCTAGCCGCCAATGAGAACCGTCGGACACCCGGTCACAATGATCCCGCCATGCGCTGTCGTATCGCCCATCCGTGCCGCTGGTCGACCACCAATGAGGACACTGGTCGAACCGCGGGCAATCACATCCGGCGGCCCGACACAGGTGCAGACATCCCCCACGACCGCTGCCGGCAGGCCGCCGATCAGCACATTGGGTGCGCCCGGCCCCACCACCGGACCGCCCACGTGCGGCACCGCGGGCGTTCCCGGCGTGACCATCGGGCAGGTATGCATGTCCATCTGTCGAGCTGCGGGAGGCATAAGATCTCCTTTATGACCGGGACCAACGCCCGAAGTGTTGTTGCTTCCAGCGGGCGAGGTTGGGCAGGCAGAATGCCACCTGTACCAGCAGTGTGAAGATGACGCCCCAGTCCGGACCTGCTGCCTGGACCGCCGGGAGCGTGAGCATTGGCGCTTTCGACGCCATCGAAGTCGTCATCGATTGGGCGGACCGATATGACTTACCGATGCGTGTCCATTGGGCGGCAGCATCATCAGTATCCTGCAGTGTCTGATGACGCTCGCGCATTTCCTCGACCGCTTTCAGGGCCTCGTAAAACTCGCGGTCCCTGGGATCGACACTGAGCGTCCTGAGGTCATTGGGCGACTCCACGCGCAGGGGGCGATCGCCTATCGTAACCATCCAGTATGAGCCCATGTCCGTTGCGGTCGCCACGCGCCGGCCTTCGGCATTGAAAAACTCGATATCATGCATCTGAACCTCCTGGCTCGGAGAGAAGCGTCCACTGATCGCCACGCAACCGCAGAACCGGCTGACCATTCGCGGTGCTGCTGTCCGGCGGCATGTGGTCATGCGGCACATCTCCATTAGCCGTCGTCGGCATCTGCTGTACTGCGGCAGGCGACGGACAGGCATCCGTCGGCGCGCTCCCTTCGGCAACAAGGGGTGAATCGGCGGCTCTGTCCTGAGGTTGCAGCAGCTTGACCTGCTCGGGCCGAAGCCGCAGTACCTTTGCCTTTTCCGCAGACGTGGCCGAGGCAGGCCCCCCGGATGCCGCCAGCACACGGGTCGGCGCGCGTTGAACCAGCCCTGCGGTGGACATCTTCAACAGCTCAAACTGTTCGGGACGGATGGTCAGCATGGCTTCGTTCACTCATGGCGTTTCGGGCATAACGACTATCGCTCCCGGACCAGCACCAGCGACTCCATCGCCGGCAGTGCCCCTTCCGGCCGGAATCGCAGCATGACAGCCGGGTCCTCATCCTCCATCGCAAACTGCTGCACCAGGCCGAACACCAGCCTGGTCTCCACGGAGTTGCACGTCGGCAGATAGACCCGAAGCACGCGCGGGTCGTAGTAGCGGAAATACAGCGGAGCGCCTTCCGGTGAGTAAACTGTCAGTAAGCCCCTGAGGTGTCGTCTCAGCAGGCGCAGATCGGTAGCAGCGGTGGTGGCGGCAAAGATTCCCCAGCTCTGCCCCCAGCCCTGGCTGAGCAACCACCGGGTGAAGGGCTCATCCGGCTCGATTCGCACCACATAGGGCGCTACCTCCGCCATATCCGGCTCCAGCTCGCCGCTGTAAAGACAAGCGTGTTCGACACCGTGTTCAAAGATGGCATCCAGCAACTGCGGCGTGCTGGCACCATCCAACACGGCCCACAGGACCAAGTCCGGATCTGCGAACAGGTAATCGTGGATTCGCCGGACTGGCGCGGCTGTTGGCCACAGGGGAGCGGAGGATGAATTTGCTGCAAGAGTGGTCATATGCTCTCTCACATCTCGTGCTTTGCCTGGGCTGATGGCCTATCCCCCCGCCGCACCATCGACAAAAGGCGTACCATTGGCGGCGGCTTCCTTCAGGATCGTTGCTTTCGGACTGAACTGAGTCGGCTTGGGCGGCCGCTGTGGAGACGGCGACTCAGTGACTTCCCCTGCCTCAGCTTCGGCGGCTTTTTCAGGCAGAAGGGCTGTCTCTGGCGATGCGCCGCTGCCGCTGCCCGGAGCGCCGCCGCTGTTGATCAGCACAGTCGGACCGGAAATCGCCACCCCACTGGGGCCAATGGTGACAAAGGCTCCACCCGCCTTGAGTGTCAGCGTGGCACCGGATTCAATCACCACATTCATCCCGGCTTTAAGATGAATTTCGCTGCCGGCATCAACCGCCAGCTTCATCCCGATCTTCTGCTGTGCATCCATTCCCACCTTTAGCGACAACCCGCCGTCTACTTTCTGGTTCAGATCGCCATTGACCGTCTGGTGCCGGTCGCCTTCGGTACGCTCAAACTGATCGTTCTTCACGATCAGATGCCGGTTGTGGCCGATCCACTCGCGGGCATCATTGCGGACGCGGAGGTCGTGATCTTTCTGCGCGTGGATAAACAGCTGTTCCTCGCCCTTGCGGTCTTCGAAGCGGATCTCGTTGAAGCCATTGCCACCGCGACTGGAGGAAGTCTTGATCGTAGAAACCGTGGCCTTGTCGGGCAGTGGATACGGTGGCTTAGCATCGCCGTTATAGACCCGGCCGGTGATGATCGGACGGTCGGGATCGCCTTCGAGAAACTCGATGATGACCTCCTGCCCAATGCGCGGTGTGAAGATCGCGCCCCATCGCGCTCCGGCCCACACCTGTGCTACCCGCACCCAGCAGGAACTGTTCTCGTCTGCCTGGCCATAGCGATCCCAGTGGAACTGCACCTTCACCCTGCCGTACTCATCGGTCCAGATCTCCTCCCCGGCCTTGCCCACCACAGTCGCCGTCTGCGGCCCCTGGATAATGGGCTTGGGTGTCAGCCGCTGTGGCCGGTACTGCACCTCTGCCGGAATAGCGGTGAAGGATGAGGTAAATGACCAGCCCTCTCCCTCGCTATTGGCGTCATAGCCATCACCCGTGGCCTGGCAGGTGTGGGTGACGACCAGGTAATCACGGGCAAAGTCACTGCGCGGAGCCGGGTCGAGCCTGAAGGTGGCTCCAGCAGCAAGGCCACGCACATCGCCGCTGCCTTCGGCAACCTTGTACTGCGCTGCTATTTCCTCCATGCGCATGCGGGCATACTGCTCGCCATCGGCAAACTCCTCGAATTCACCGGGAAAGTCGAAGACCTCAAACTCAGCGTTAGGATGGGCAGCCGGCTGGCGATTCTGCACCAGCAGGTTCTTGCTGGGGCGCGTAAAATCAAAATCTGTGAGTGCAACGGCCCCGGGGTGTACTTCGTGGGTGAGGGCAAACGACTGGACAACATCGCCAAGGTTGTACGCCCCCCGGCCGGGACGGAACTCGAGCGTCTCATAGCCGGGCACTGGTTCGTGGGCGCTGGGAGAGTCGGCCAACACGAGCGTATGGCGGCCATTCTCGTGCGTGAAGTAGTAGTAAATGCCCTCCTGCTCCAGCAGCCGGGAAACAAAATTAAAGTCGGTTTCGCGATACTGGACACAGTACTCCCAGGCACCATAGCTGCCAGAAAGCCGCTCCTCGAAATCGGTGAACCCGCGATCACGGAACACCTGCTTGACAATCTCCGGCACGCTCATCTTCTGGAATATCCGGCAGTCGGCACAGCGGGTGAGGAACCAGAGCCACGGCACCATCGTCGCGCGGTATGATCTGTAACGCCCGTGGTCCGGCAGCTGGATGAAACGGGCCACGTAGCCGTTGAAGTAGCGTGTCTCATCACCGGCCACTTTAAGACTGACGGTGACATTGCCGCCCACGATGGCGTCGAAGTCGATCTGCCCATCCTCGCTGAGCAGATCCAACTCGATCTCAAATGGCCGGCCGAGGCGTTCGGACACCGACATCGCGCGCAAAACCAGCACATCCGCGCCCAGCGGCGTTGCGATCGTGAGAGGACGATTGGCTTGAGCGATGGCCATATCCGATCATCGTTCGGTGATCTTCTCCTGTGTCACCCGAATTTCTTTAATCTTGAGGGCGATGCCTAATGTCCCTCCATTGAAGCTGCCACCTGTGCCCAGTGCTGCGGTGATTCCCGTGATCATGTGATCGAGTTTCTCTGTACTGATACGAGCCGTGGCATATTTGAGGGCATGCTTGATCTGGTTGTTCGTCGTGGGTGATCGCAGCCCGGTGCGCGATGACCGCGCTCCCTGGTCGAGCAGTTCACGGACATAGCTCAGGTCATGGCCTGCCTTCTCCATCTGCGAGATGGTCTTAACCAGACGACCCTTGCGCACCGTTGCCAGCCTGCCTACCTGGCCCGCCGCCTTGTAGACCCGAGGGCCATACTTAACGAGCTTGGCCGCGCCAGCGCCCAGATCCAGCAACCCAATCAGGTCAAGGGCGAGTTCGATATCGGTGGTATCCGGCGCACCATGCGGGTCGATCGCCTTTCCTATCGCGATCCCGCAGGACAGCGTTGAGGCGGACAACATCGAGTACGAGAAAATCACCGCGGGCGTCGCGCCGCCTCCGGTTCCCACCGCTCCTGCAAGCGAGAGGCCAAAGCCAATGCCGCTCAAGACAGCACCTGAGCAGTTCAGGATGGAACTGCCCCATCGGTCCCAACCACTGGCAGCAGGCCTGGGTGCCGGCTGGTCGATATGGATCTCAACCCACGTTGCCAGTCGGGATGGGTGATGTGACTGTCGGATGACATAACGGCCATCCTGGAAATGCAGGCGAATTCCAGCCCCCTTCAGTTCAGGTACACCGTCCACCGCGCGCTCGAGCGCAGCGCGGGGCGACAGACTGCCCGCGCCCGCCGATTCATGCATGCCGCTGCTGTGCGCCACCTTAGACTGCGAACCAACAGCGGCCGGGCCAACATATGCGATGGGCGTATGGTGCGCAGTGGTGAGCATGGACGCATTGAGCCATCCATCCCCGAGTACACTCTGGTGCCTCATATTTGCCATTCGACTGCCTCAGATCGATACCCACCGCCACGCGTGGCCATGCTCAACGGTATTGAACCCACAGCAGCAGTGCTCCCCTGCCGGCGATGGCCTGCTTCAGTTCCGTGCAGCACTCGGCCACGCGCACATCCGTAATGCCGATACAACCGGCGGTTCCGGGAGCGTTACCATCGGGATGTATGCGCAGCAGCGTGCGCGTGGTCGGGAACAGAGGATCCAGATCTACGCTGAAGCCAGTGTTAAAACGCGTCATGGCCGGTTCCGTGCGATGCCTGAAGTTGCGTGCCAGATACCAGCCGGGTGGCAATGGCAGCAACGAACGCGACCCCGAGCATGCTTCCCAACTGGACCCGGTCAGCCCATGGATAAGATAGCCATCCACCCGAGCACGGTTGGCCGCGCGTACGCCCATGAAGACCAGGTCTGCACAATCCGGCCGCATATGTAGCATCTCAGGAATCATGAGCCGGCCTCCTCGCGTCATCAGTCAAACGAATACGTGAACTGTTCATCCTTCACGCCCAGTTCCACTTTGCTCAGCACCTTGCCCGCCGCCAGGCGCACCAGGTATTCGCGGCTGATACTGGGGACCATCACCTGCGAGAGAATCGATCCGACCTTGCGCGCCCCGCTCTCGGGTTCGGTGCAGCGCGAAGCGATCAGGCGGACGACGTCGTCGGCGTACTGGAACGGGATCTTCTGCTGCTCCTGCACGCGCTGGGCGATACGGTCGAGTTGCAGGCGAATGATGGTGTCGAGCATGTCGGGCAGGATCGGCTTGTACGGCACGATCTGCAGCCGCCCGAGAAGCGCATCGGGGAAGACCTGCCGCAGCGACTGGCGCAGGGCCTTATTGAGTTGTTCCATGTCCGGCTCGGTGGCCGGATCGCAATACGCCTCGAGGATGAGGTCAGAGCCGACGTTGCTGGTCAGCAGGATGATCGTGTTTTTGAAGTCGATCTGCCGGCCTTCAGCATCATCCATTCGACCCTTGTCAAAGACCTGGAAGAAGATCTCGTGGACGTCCGGATGGGCCTTCTCGACTTCATCGAGCAGGACAACGCTATATGGCTTGCGGCGCACGGCCTCGGTCAGGATCCCACCTTTGCCATAGCCAACGTACCCGGGGGGCGCGCCTTTCAGGAGCGCCACGGTATGAGCCTCCTGAAACTCACTCATGTTGATGGTGATGAGATTCTGCTCACCGCCGTAGATCGCCTCGGCCAGAGCCAGCGCGGTTTCGGTCTTCCCCACGCCGCTGGGACCGGCCAGGAGGAACACGCCGATCGGTTTGGAGGTGTTATCCAACCCCGGCACGCGGCTGTTGAGCAACTGAGTCGCGATCGCATGCAGCGCATGCCGTTGCCCGATGACGCGTTTGGAGAGTGTATCAGCCAGGTTGAGTACGGCCTCGATCTCATTCTTGACCATGCGGCCGACCGGGATGCCGGTGTAGTCGGAGATAACCTCCGCTACCGCCTGAGCATCAACACTGGGCAGAACCAGGGGCCGATCACCCTGGAGGACCTTCAGTTGAGTCTGAAGATCGCGCAACTGGTGTCGCAGCGCTTCACCCGGTTGTTCAGGCACACTAGCGATGCCATTCCCGGATGAGTCATCCGCCAGCCTGCTTTCTTGAGACGGGGAACCTTCGTGCGGGACAGTAGCTGACTCCGCTGAGTTGGGGGACCGCCTGTCGACGTGCTCATTCCCCCATCCCGCATCAGCTGATGCGGCGGAGAGATCTCTGTTGGCCGGCCCGATGGCATCATCTGGCCTATTCGCATTGTCCGGGGTGCGGGGTTGATCCAGTTTGGTGCGCAGAGCGAGGATTTGACTGACCAGATCACGCTCTGCTTGCCATGCCTGCTCGAGCGACCGCAGTTGGAGTGTCTCCTGGTCGATCTGCCGGATCAATTCGGCTGGCCGTTCGGCATGGTCCATGCCAAGGGCTGCCTCGCGCTGCACGATCTCCAGCTCCGACTGCAGGCCAGCCAGTTTCGCTCGCATGCTGTCAATACTGGCGGGTGATGCGTGCTGCGTGACGGCAACCCTTGCGCAGGCGGTATCGAGAAGCCCCACTGCCTTGTCTGGCAGCTGTCGAGCGGGCATGTAACGGCGCGACAGGCGGACGGCACTCTCAATGGCCTCATCCAGAATGAGCACCTTATGATGAGCTTCGAACCGCCGGGCGACTGCTCTCAACATGATGCAGGCGGTCTTCTCGTCCGGTTCAGCCACTGTCACCACTTCAAACCGCCGGACCAGCGCCGGATCCTGCTCAAAGTACTCCTTGTATTCCGAGTGGGTGGTGGCCGCGATGGTGCGGAGTGTGCCGCGGGCCAGGGCGGGCTTGAGCAGGTTTGCAGCATCCCCCTGCCCTTTGGCGCCGCCAGCTCCGATGAGGGTATGCGCTTCATCGATGAACAGCACGATCGGTACAGGACTGTTCTGCACCTCCTCGATCACCTGGCGCAGGCGCTGCTCAAACTCGCCCTTCATGCTTGCTCCCGCCAGCAAAAGACCGATGTCGAGAACCCGGATCGAGATGTCACGCAAGGCGGGTGGCACATCTCCGGCAACCACGCGCTGAGCAAAGCCTTCCACGACAGAAGTCTTGCCCACCCCCGCCTCACCGACCAGGATCGGATTGTTCTTCTGCCGTCGAAGCAGCACGCCGATGAGTTGTCGGATCTCACCATCGCGACCGACGATGGGATCGAGCGTCCCTTCGCGCGCCTGGCGAGTCAGGTCGATACTGAACTTCTCCAACGCCTGCTGGCGACCCATGATGGCCGGAGCCAAGTCGGGTCGGCTGGATTCGCCTGGTTTGCCCGCCGCCTCCGATGATGGGACAGCGGAGCCGTCCGCTCCATCAGCGCTTGACACCACGGTCAGCGTGGTGCTCTCGCTGGAGCCGCGGGTGATGCGCGCAAAGGTACTCGACAGCACGTTGGGGTCGATTCCCTCGAACTCAACCGACACCTTCAGCAACTCGCCCTTGAGCCGGGGGCTCTGCAGGCAGGCCAGTAGCAGATGCCCGCTGCGCACATCGGGCGCTTCCAGCTCCTCGGCGATGAGTACGGCATCGCGGATCGCCTCATCGAGCTTGGGAGCAAAACCGGTTACGGTCATTGCGCCGGCCGGCAGGCTTTCCAGAAAAGCCGTGAGATCGGCCGCCAGGTGGGCGGCATCGATCCCAAAGTGCCGGCAGATCAGGTTCAGATCCGACTGGTCGACCTGAAACATCTGCTGGAGCCAGTGAGCCAGATCGACCTGCGCGTGGCCGCGGCTCTTGCAGTACAGGGCCGCGGACTCCAGCGTACGGTAGGCCACGGCCCCCAGTTTCTTGAACAGCAGCACTCGGCTTTTTTCCCGCATGATCCAGCTCCCTTCATCTCAAGTGAGCTTGCCGAAATCAGCGCTTCTCAGCACGCATGTCGCTGCGACTCCACTACCAGGTCATCCCGATCCCGTGTTTCCGGGCGGCTCAACAGCCAGCTTGACCACCCCAGTTGCCCCAGCCTCCCCAGGCACATCTGCGGCACCTGGTCGGCTCGTAGAACGAGCTGGACATCCCACGCCAGTTCCAGCCCTGCATAGGTGCGGATCCAGTCGTTTATCCGCCGCATTCCCAGGCGGTCGGGCAGCAGTCGTTGATACTGGTCAAAATGCATCGGCCCGAGGCGCACGCGGAAGCGCTGCTGGCAATCCCAGGTCCGCCCGCCCAGCACCACGCGCGGCCCGGGCCCCTCGCCACCAAGCCGCATTGTGTGCGGCGCCAGCCCCAGTGCCTGGCGCTCCTCGGCCGGCAGATCGATCCACCGGCCGACGAACTCCCGGATGGTGCAGGTCACGCCAAAATAGCGGCCCAGGATGCTGGCCAAACCCTCGGCGTTGGCGGTCCGGACCATCAGCCGGCCGGCAAAATGGATCTTGGCACGATCCTGCACGGCATCGCGATTGCGCAGGCTCGGCAGCCCGAGGCCAATCAGGCTGGCCAGGTACCGACCAAACGCATCCTCATCTGATTCAACCGAACCTGGGTGCCGTTGAGTACCACGATCATCGAAGTCTGAACGTGCGCGATCACGGGAGACGGTGCGCTGGTGCTGGGCCCATGCCCGGTAGAACAGCATCCCCAGGCGATGATGGAAGATGTCCAGAAACTGCGCAAGTGTCCGATCACCGACGGCCCGTCGCTTCTGAATGAAATCAGTTTGAAAAGTCGGCATCGGTCCGTTGGGACCAAGCAGACCCATGCAGTTGATACGCAGCATGGCCGGGCGAGACTGCGTGGGTGGACGATAAGCGTTCACATCGCCGGGAGAGAACCTCAGCATCGCATCCTGGCCCAGGCGCACCGGCTCATCTGCAGGACGGGCGGCATGCCCGAGGCGCGGCAACGATGGATAGGCGCACTCCAGCAGGCGCATCGCGTAGAAGAACGCAAATCGCCCGGGGTGCATCTCCAGCTGGTGCAGCATGGCCACCAGGTCATCGGCGATCTCAAGCTGCAGATCTCGTGGAAGCGCCTCCTCCTCCACAGCCGGACGATCCGCAACAGTGCGCTTGAGGATGAAACCGCGCAGCACCTGCTGTGGATCGGTAAATGGAGAAGGTGCCGGGCGGGATGGGGCTGCGGCGGTTGTCGTGGACGACTCCGCAGCACGCCCGGACACTTCTGCAGTGGGCGCGCCGGGCGTTGGAGATGCGATCGGCATAGGAGCCGATGGCGCTGCAGCGCGCGAAGTGCGAACGACCTCGTTCGAACCAGATGTATGCGCCTTCTGGCCGGGCTGGGGTACAAAGGGAGGAGCCGGGGCACGCTCATCCCGAGTCGATGTGGTCGTCTCGACGAATCGGAGATGGGCTGAGCGCTCATCCTGGCGGATGTCGGGATCGCCGCTCGCTGTGACCGGCTTGTCCCCTGCCGCTGGCGGATTAGCCGGTGATCCACTGGCTGCACCGCCTCGCCGGATGATCAGTCCTGCCATCGCCGTCACAGGATGTGGCGGGTGCCGCTGCGTGCCGGCCATCGCATCACCTCCCCGCGCTCGGCGGTGGTAAGAACGGTTTGAACAAATGAATTGATCGAGACATACCCGGCCAGGAAGCGCTCCAGCACTGAGGCCAGGGCGAACGCTTCGCCGGGCTCGAAGGCCGAGTCATCCATCGCCAGCGTCAGTTCCAGACCGCGGGCGAAGACCACCGGGCCGGGTGAAGGAATGCGGCGATGCAGCGGCCGTGCACTGATCGAGCGCAGGCCATCGATCTGCCGCCCATGGCCGCGCCGCCCATCGATATAGAGCCGCAGCATCTCGCGCAATGCCTTGGCCCCGCTCTGCTGGTCAGTGTTGATCAACGAGAGGTAGTTGAGTGCCAAATGGCTGATCAGCCGCCAGAAAGTATCCCCCTCACGCGGGGCAGGAACAGGTGGCGTAGGGCCATGAATGCAACGCAGTGACTCCAACGGAGCCCCGTTGTCGCACGTGAAGTCACTGGCGCCCCCGGCACTGCGCAACGGCATCAGCAGCGGCAGATCACGATTGGTGCACCACGCCCGCACGGCAAGTTGCCGAATACCCTGATGAAAGGGCGCATGAGCCGCATCCACAAGGCTGATCAGGAGATCGCTGCCCGCATAGTTCGATCGGCTGGCGCCGCCACGCTCCCTGCCCCTGGGGGCAGTGTGAACGCGGTGCGTGGCAAAGTACGCCTCATCCCCGCTGCGTCCATCATCGGTATCGGCTGCCTCGTAGAACGGGCGGAAGCGCTGGGCCATATCCGAAGAGGTGCCGTAGCCGATGACCGACTCCACCTGGTGCACCTCAAAATCATTTGCCCGCGTGCGGTCCACGATGACCGGGTACTCAGGATAGCGCTGGGTAACGGGAATGCGGTCGCAGTCGCGCGGGAAGAGGTTCACCGCCGGGGCGCAGAACAGCGCTACATCTTCCGTGCGGACCGCGCCGGCCAATACATGGTCCGGCTCCGTAGTGGGAAAGATCAGGTCCAGCTCCTGCGCCTGGACCCGCGGTGTGATCCGCTCCAGGCCATGGAGCTCGATGAAGAGCAACCGCTCGGGCATGGCGAAGTACTCGCGCAGGAGGCGATGGCCACTGAATGTGCGTGGATCATTGGGAAACAGGGCATGATCAGGCTCATACGCGATCAGACCAAGCCCATCCTGCACGGTTTCGCGCCATCGCGGCCCGCGGGGTCCGGGCTCCTCTACCAGGATCTGCGGACAATGGCCGGCGAGCTGCTCGAACAGCCGCCAGCGGGTGCCGCTGCCGCACAGGTGCAGCACCAGGGAGGCCAGACGCACCTGGTTCATCTTCATCTCGCCGGTGGTGCGCAGGCGCAGCCGCAGGGCCGCACGTGCCCGCAGATGGTCGGGCAGGCCAAGCACGCCCAGATCCTGGGTGAAATAGCGCGCTTCGATGATTTCCAGGGGATAAAGGATGATCGGGTGTGCGGTTCGGTATTCGCAGCGGGTGCCGCTGCGCCCCACCGGAACACTGCGCAGCACGCTGTCGCGTGGGATCTCAAACCCGCTGGCCAGGCTCGGATCACCGGGGCGGGGGTTGAACTGCACAATCGCCATCGAGGGCGTGGGGGCCAGATACTGCGGATAGATGCTTTCGAGCAGGGCTTGCGTGAAGCGCGGGAACTCGGCATCCATCTTCAGGTGGATGCGCGCCGTAAGGAAGGCGAACCCCTCGAGCAAACGCTCGACATAGGGGTCTGCCACCTCGAGATTGTCGGGCGCCAGCCAGGCGGCGACCCGGGGATTCGCCTCGGCAAACTCCGCGGCCGTCTCACGGATATACCGCAGCTCGTCGTTGTAATACTCCAGCAACCGACGATCCATGTCCTAACCGTCCTCACTTGCGTTGGTTGATCCGGGGTGATGGGGATCAGGGGAGGGGTCTTTCGAATCCTGCGCCAAGCGGCCTGCATCAAGCGCTTTCCAGCGCGCTGCGTACGCCGTGCATGGCGTCATCACCCTGCCATCCTTCCATGTGTTCTCAGCGATCTCTCACCTCCCATGTGCCGCTATGCGTATCCAGCGTCGTAGTCAGTCGCAGGGCTTCTGGTGCGGGCAGTGACCAGAGATCTCCTTCAATCAGCAGCTCGACCACACCAATCGCGCTGCTGGACTCAACCAGTCGAACCGAGAGCGTGCGCGGCAGGATGCGTGGCTCGTAGCGCTCGATCAGCCGGCGCACCTGGCGCTCCAGCCGCCCGCCGGTGATGTGGTCCCGGGTCAGGGCGGTCACATCCGGCAGGCCGAAGTTGAGCACCGAGGTGGCAACATGCTCGTATTCGCCTGTCCCGCCTGCCACGGGCGGTGCGATCGTATTCAGCAGCCAGCGCAGGTCGCGGAGAACGCTCTGGCGGTACTGCTCGGGAGAGACCGCTCCTTCCATCGCCCCGCGCCGCCGTGCCGGCCGTCCGGCCGATTCATCGGTCAGCCGGTCCAGCAAAAACGGTTTGAGGCGGTCGCGGCTCAAAAAATCGCTGGCCATCATCCTGTCCTCATCTCGTCGTGGCCGACTGCTTCTGCGCTGCACAGATGCCGGACCTTCACGCGCACCGGGTCATGGGCCCTGCCCGATGTATGCGGCATCGGCGATCGCGCAAGGCCGCACACATCGGGATGGCTGGTTCAGGCATTCGCCTTGACGTTGAACGTCATCTTGATGCTTCCACCGGCCGACCCATCCTTCTTCAGCGGGACATACTCCTGGGAGATCTCAGCGAAGCGAATGGCAACCGTTTCCTCGGGCAGCGCGGTGCTGCCGTTGGCCATGCCACTGAGCTGGACGCTGGAGATAATGCAGTCCTTGAGCTTGATCTCCATAGTCTTGTGGTTCTTCTCGTTCTGCTTGGTGATGACGTGCAGCGTCACGTCCGACACCGCCTTGTTCTGGGCGCAGTACAGCGCCAGATTGGGTGATGAGGAGTCAAGCTCCTTGGTGATGACGAACTCACGCACATCCGCCTGTCCAGTGCCGTGCTGCTCACGCCCCTGGGCATTGCCGAACAGGCGCTGGCTCAGGCCCCAGTTGAAACCGGTCACGTTGATCCACTTGACGTGGTCTTTCTCGGTGACATCACCATCGATACCCTTGATCTGAAGGTATGCTTGCATGACTGGATGCTCCCCAAAAAGGATGAACGTTCATGCCGGCGACTCGTCAGCGGGGGCTGGGGTTGGGCAGCCGGCTGACCAACCGCAGGGACACGTCAATGCGCTCGAGCTGGAAGTGCGGCTGCAGGTGGAAGACTGCCTGGTAGACACCCGGATCATCCGCGCTCTCGATCACCTGAACGCGTGCGGCCGACAGAGGTTTCTCCGCCAGCAGTGAGGGCGGTGCGTTGTCGGGATTGAGCAGGACGTAATTGCCGATCCAGTCGTTGAGCCATTGCTCGATCTGCGTCCGCGTCATCGGGGTGCCGACCTTGAGGTAAACCATCTTCTTGAGGAAGTGGGCGAAGCGCGAGATGGCGAACATGTAGGGCAGCTTGGCAGTCAGTCTCGCGTTCTTGGTCGCCTCAGGATCGTCATACTCCTTGGGCTCGTGCACGCTCTGCCCGCCGATAAATGCCGCCCAGTTCTCCCCCTTGGCATGGCACAGGGCCATGAACCCGAGGTTGGACAGCTGGTAGTCGCGGGCATACGGGATGGCGACCTCGGTCGGGCAGGTCATGTCGATGCCGCCATCATCCGTGGTAAAGGTGTAGCATGGCAGGTCCTCCACCAGGCCACCCGATTCCACGCCGCGAATCTGAGTGGCAAAGCCATAGAGCGAGAAAGCATTGTTGATGTTCTGCGCCAGCGCATAGCAGCTGTTGCTCCAGCAGAAGCGGGCCGGGTCGCTGTCACCGACATCCTCCTCAAAGGCGAACTCCTTGACCTGCTCACCCTGCCGGCCATAGGGCAGGCGGGACAGGAAACGCGGCAGCGTCAGGCCCACGTATTTGGCTTCTTCACTCTTGCGGAATGCGCGCCATGGAGCGTAATCATCGCTGGTGAAGATCATCGACAGGTCGGGCGGGGTATTGATGTCATGCCAGCTCTCCATCTTCATGATGCCCGGCGCTGCCGAAGCGATGAAGGGGGCGTGGGCATGCATGGCGATCTTTGCCATGCCCCGCAGCACCTCCAGGTCGGCCGGTGCGTGCGAAAACTCATAATCCCCCACCAGGCAGCCGTATGGCTTGCCATTGAGCGTGCCGAACTCCTGCTGGTAGATCTTCTTGAACAGCGGGCTCTCATCCCACCGGCCACCGGGATAGGCCTTGAAGACCTTGCGGATCTCTTCCTTGCTGATGTTGAGCACGCGAATCTGCAGGTCGGTGCTGAGATCGCTGTTCATGACCAGCCGGTGCAGACCGCGCCAGGTGCCTTCGAGCTGCTGGAAGCGGGGATGATGCAGGATCTCATTGACCTGGTCGGTCAGTGCCTGGTCGACCTCGGCGATCATCGCATCCAGCGACTCGATGGCACTGTCACTGATCACACCGGTGTGTTCGGTCGCCCAGGCAAAGATGGCAGCCACGGCCTGGTGGCCGGATTCAGCGCTGCGTTTACCCCAGATTTTCTCCACGTCCGCTTCGACCTCCTGCGGCAGGGGCTGGTCCTGCAGGCGCCCCATCAGGTCATGGGCGAACTCCTCTTCCAGCCCAACTGCGGCGGACTTGTTCATCATGGTCATGGTGATTGCTCCTGTAGGACGGTACTGACGGGATCACGGTTTCCGTTCATCAGGCTCAATGAAAGGCATCAGGCATCCGCGCGCGTGGCTGCGAGACTGGCGGCGACCTTCCTGGTGTTCTCATCGCTCCTCAGTCGCTCCAGCAGCGAAACGACCGCCTTCTCCCGGTCCTCGTACCCTGAGCACTGGCTCTTCATCTCCGCCAGCTTCTTGCGTACGTACAGCAGCCGCGCCAGCGAGGGGACCTTTCGGGCCACGTTGGCCGGGGCGAAGTCATCCAAAGAGGAAAAATGAAGCGTAACCGGCATCTGCTGATCCCCCTGGCCGGCCAGCTTATTGTCGACCATCAGGTCAAGCCGCGGCGCGATGGCTTCCATGCGCTTGTCGAAGTTCTGCTGGTTGATGTCGACAAACTCACGCTGGCTGACCGGGGGCAGATCCTTGGCCGCATCGCCGCTCAGCTCGGCCATCACGCCCATGACGAACGGCACCTTGACTTTCACCCGACCGTTGAGCGTCTCCACTTCCGCCTGAATGTTGACGCGATCAGTGGTGTTCTTGGTCCCGTGTTTCTTCTTGCCAAGGCTCATAGGGGGCTCTCCGAATGCGTGTAACTAATTTCTATATCTATTGTTGCAGATAAAATCAGATCAGGCCGCAACAGGTCGCACTGTGCCTGTTTCACTTAGTCCGATTCCTCCTCTTCGGTGATGCCGGCAACCAGGCGCACCTCGCTCAAGCCGCCCTTGCCCAGCTCTTCCACACATTGCAGGAAACTCTTGCCCATTAGACGCTTGCCGCGTTCGAGCAGGAGCGGAACGGGGCTGGAGGGCTCGGTCCGTTGCAGGAAGCGAATCACCTTCTCCAGCACTGCGATCGCCTGCTCACGACTGCTGAGCTCGCCTGCGGGTATGGCCGGCCCGGCAGCCTGTGCGTTGTGTGGATCAGGGTGGGCCATGCCGTTGCCGGCCGATGCCATATCGGCGGACTCGGCCGAGCCAATCTGGGTCAGCAATTTGACCGCGGAGCTGAGATAGCCGCGCAGGCTGACCAGCCGCAGCGGCGCAGCGCCGGCCTGCTGCTGTAGACGGGCTGAAATCTGATCAATGAGTTCCAGCGCGCGGGCCGTGGCGTCGAGTGGCTCGTTGGCCGCCTGGGGTGACTGCTGGCGCAGCTCGACAAATCGACGTTGCAGGTCGGCGGGATCGGGGCGAGTGGCTCCCTCCGGCACGGGCAGCGCGCCCAGTGCCATGAGCACATCACGCAGCCGCACCGGCTGTTCATTGGCATCTTTGAACAGGGTGGCATCCCGCACGATGGGCAGGACGCGCGGCGAACCAAACTCATCCAGGGCGTGAACGCGCTGGCGGAAAGGTTCATCTTCGGGCTCTGGTGGTGGATGCAGCTCATCCCAGTGATCGGACAGCAGCGCTGCGATCCCGGCCAGCCCCTCGCTCAAGCCGGTTGGCCCCTCGAGGCGCGTACGGACGATCGTTGCGTAAACAGCCACCCACAGGCTGGGCGCCCGCCGCAACAGCGCAGTCGCACGGCGGTCCAGATCGCGCCAGGAATCCCCATCATCAGCTTCGCCCAGGAGGGCAGTGTGACTGGCCAGACGGTCTTCGATGAGCTGGATGAACTCGAGGTAGTCAGCATCCTCGCTCAGCGCATCGCTGATTCCCTGAGGGCCCATCTGCCCACTGCCTGCAAGGATCACCCGAGACATGGCTCACCTGCGGTAGTCGTCCCTAAGGCACAACTCCAGCACTGGCCAGTGGTTGCGCCTTTCGTCCGTCAGATTAAGCGATCCGTCGCAGCTCGTCAGCAAAAGAACAAATGCGAGCTGTTTACAGTGAAATGGCAGCCGCCATCCGTGGTGGCCCACTCTCCGACTATGCTGCAATCCATGATGTTTCCCCTCGGAGAGCGGTGCACAAAATATGACTTGCCAGGTGACCTGTCAAAGCAAAAATCGCAATGTTCTACAAAGATGAGCTCCCTTCGAACGGCCAGAACCGGCACGAAGACCTTGCAGTCTCACTCGCTACAACACAGGGAGGCAAACATCCTGGGCGCGGTGTTCTCCTGCTGACCCTCCGCCCTTTCGTCGCGGCGTATCATCGCGCCTCTGAGCCTTCTGTCATGCGTTGAACCGCCGTCTCAATGGCACCCGCAGATCGAAGCAATGAAACGCCGTGCATCAGACATGATCAGCGCCGCAGCCCAGTACGGAGCCGCCGCGATTCACCCCCTCAGGTGCTGTTAACCCTTTGGATTCACCCCTTTTACAAATACATGCGGCCGACGAACATCGTCGGCCGCTTCAATGCCCAGGACAGGACTTGAACCTGCACCCCATTTCTGGGACTACCACCTCAAAGTAGCGCGTCTGCCAATTCCGCCACCTGGGCTCGTGGGGTGGCATTATATGAGAGTGATACGATCTGTCGAGGGGCAGGTTTGGCCCGGGGTGAGCGTCATCGTCAAAGCCATCCGGAGGCCTGGCACGCCGCGCCTGGCGGCTTCCTGCCGTCCATCCCGCCCGGCGGCGTGAAGATATCCGGCAAGTGAAGATGTCCTATAAACTTAAAGTCCCGACGGCCTGAAGGCCGATTATCAGCGCTGGGAAGTGGGTTCTGGGGCAACAGGACCGCCACCATCTCACCCTGGGCGGCCTGGCCCCCGTCAAATGCTGCCAAGGAAGGCAAGCCATGCGCACCGTCGCCATCATCAATCAGAAGGGTGGTTGTGGGAAAACCACGACCAGTATCAATCTTTCCGCCTGCATGGCCCGCCTGGGTCAGAAGACCTTGCTGGTCGATCTCGATCCGCAGGGACACTGCGGCGTCGGCCTGGCCGTGCCCGAGGACCAGATCGAGCGCACCATCATGGATGCCCTCATCGAGGAAACCGACGGCAAGCGCGCCGGCATCAAGGAAATCGTCTGGCAGATCGCCAGCGACTTTGACCTGGCCCCTTCCAACATCCGCCTGGCGGCCTTCGAGCAGCTTTTTGCCGGCCGGGACGGCCGTGAGGATCGCCTGCGCAATGCCCTGGAGCCGGTCAAGGACAGCTACCAGTGGTGCATCATCGACTGCCCGCCCAGTGTCGGCCTGCTGACCTTCAACGCGCTGCGTGCCTGCGATGAGGTGATCGTGCCGGTCGAAACCGGCTTTTTCAGCCTGCATGGCCTGACCAAGATGATGGAGACGCTCGAGTTGATGACCGAGCGTTGCGATAAGCAGATCCAGGTGCGCGTCCTTCCCACGCTCTATGACACCCGCACCAAACTGGCGCGCGAAGTGCTCAGCGAGCTGCGCAGCAAGTTCCGCGAGTACCTGATGGACAGCACGGTCAACTTCAACACCAAATTGAAGGAAGCCGCCAGCTTCGGCCAGCCCATCACCGAGTACGATCCCGGCTCGCGCGGATACAAGGACTTCCTGAACCTGGCCCGCGAGCTGATGGGCCATCGCCCGGTGGACATCGAGCCACAGCCAACCGAGAAGCTGTCGCGCCCGGCCGAGCTGGTGCAGCGTGCCCGCCAGTTGGCCCAGCTCACCAATTACCAGCTTGGGCGCAACACCGTTACCTTGAATACCCCGGCCAAGAGCGAACGGCCCGCCAGCACCCCGGCCGAGCCTGCCAACGGCAGCCACCGTGGCCGGCTGAACTTCGACAGTGCCGAAGCGGTCAACACGCTTGGCGCCTTCGCCGGGTCGACCACTGGCGTGGCTACAGCGCCCGCGGCCCCCGCCGCCGCTCCGGCCCGCCAGACCACCGAGCAGAAGATCGAAGCATTCTACGGCGTCAAGCAGGTGGGCGCTGAGGTGATCTTCTCAGCCCACTTCGAGCAGGCCCGCAAGGTGCTGATCGCCGGCGACTTCAACGACTGGTCCCCCACCAGCACCCCCATGCAGCCGGCGGGGCGCGGCCAGTGGCGCATGGCCCTGCCGCTCGGGCCCGGACGCTACCGCTACCGCCTGGTGGTCGATGGCAAGTGGGTCACCGACCCGCATAACCAGTATGTGGAAACCAATGAGTTCGGGGAACTGAACAACATCATCGAGGTTGGCTGAGTGGTGGACTGGCGATTTGCAATTCGCACTTGCAGATCGGCCGCAGGACTCGCCCTCAATCGCAAACTGCGAATCGGAAATCGCCCATGTCCGACACCAAGCGAACGCTCACCGAGATCAGCCACCTGTTCCTCAGCAGCGTGCGTGAACGGGCAACCGGCACCACCGCACGCCCAGTCCGCGTGCCGCCAGGGGGACAGACCGCGGTTCGCGGTGATGTGAGCATCGATCTGACACCGGAGGAGTTCGCCCAGGCCTTCTCCCCATCCACCAATGAAGCCGACCCGGGGCCCATTGCCCCGATGACGGCGGTGATCGCCTCACACCTTGGCCCCCGCCAGAATGAGTGCGTGCGGGCGCTGGTGCGACATCTGGCCGCGCACGATCAGCGAATCGGGCTGATCGAGATTGATGCCGCGGCCTGCCGGTTGAGCTGCTTCGAGCCCAGTCTCGATGACACGCGCGATGCGGCCGCATCCTCTCCCGAGCCTGTTTCGCCCCAGCAATTGACCGATGTCCTGGAGGAGCTGAACGTCGATGTGGACCGCTGGGTGCTGTGGCTGCCCAATCCGCGCCTGCTGGAGGCCCGCCCCCTGCTGCGGCTGGTAAAACACTGGACCCTGCTGAGCACCTGTGATCACGATGGCATCGTGGCGGCATATCGCGCCATCAAAGGGCTGACCGATGAGCGGCACGCCGAGTTGTCGCTGGCGATTTTTGATGCCGCGGATGAAAGCGAGGCCGAACGCGTTTTCAGCAAGCTTGCCAGTGTCTGCCAGCAGTTCCTGGCCTGGACGGTGGATGAATATGTGACCGTAACGGCCCAGTCCGGCATCGCCGAGCACACGGTCCTCCACTGGCAGTCGGCCGGTGATCGGGCTGACGCTGCCATCCAGTGGCAGGTGATGGCCAGCTTCCTGAGCCGCGCTGAGGCCAGGGCATCTGCGGCGGAGGAGCGGCTTCTGCGTACAGAGGCCTCGGCCGCCCCCGCTGCCCATCAGGCCCACCATGCGGTCCCGGCGGAGATGCCGCCAGCGCCCCTGAAAGCACCGGTTGCGTTTCCGGGCGAGCAGCGCGATGAACCAGTCCTCAATCCGCGAAAGCAGGCCGCGACGCCAGGTTCCCGGCAGCACAACGCAACTCACGCGTTGCCGGCGACAGGCTCAGGCCACTGGCAAGGGGGTACAGCCAGCGCCCCGGATGCTGCCCCGGAGGTGATCGAACTGCCCAGCGCCGAGGCCTCGGTCGATGCCATCATGGCCGCCGTGCTGCATCATCCCTCGCGCCGGCTGGTGGAGTGCCCGGTGCGCGCTCCCGGCTTCGACGCCGGCCGGCTGGCAGTCGACCGCGAGCGCCGGCTGATCCTGCTGTCGGTGGCCGGCGAGGGCCTGGGCGATCTGTCCGCCATTGGCCGGGCCTACAACTGGCTGATTGAGAACCGCAGCCTGGTGGCGATGGCCCTGCCGCAGCTGAATATCGATGCCCACGCCATGCCGATCCTGTGCCTGCTGGTCGATCACGCCGATGTGAAACTCGACCAGCTCCAGCCCCTGCTGGCCGGCAAGAGCGTGCGGGTCGAAACCTACCGCAAGCTCCGCTGGGGCACGCGTACCGGCGTCCTCCTCGAAGCGGCGTAATCGTCCCGGCCATGTCGGGCGGCGGCTCATCGGCTATAACTGAGCCGGTATCAACCGGCTTTATCTACGGGAGGGATCAATGCTCAGTCTGGGCATCTGGCTGGCAGTATTGCTGGGGGCTTGGCGGTCACGGCCTGGGTGATCGCGCGGACAGCGCGGGCCGTGGGGTCGAAGCGCGGCCGATGGAGCGTCGGCTGGCTCGTGGTGATGATCATGTTGGTCTGCGGGCTGGTCGTCACTTTCATCGAGAGTGCCCGCACCGCACCACCCGCAGCCGATCCTGATCAACCCGCCTATCTCAATGACGGTGTTCCACCACAGCACAATCCCGCCGCTGATTTGATCGTCCCGCTCCTCCTGCTCGCCCTGCAACTTGGCATCGCGTTCCAGGTCAACAGGCGAGCCTTCCGGCTGTCTCCGGGGCGCGCGATGGCGCCGCTGGGCGCGCTCGTCGGCATGCAGCTTGGCCTGGCAGCAGCCGGCACGGGTCCGATCCCCTCCTACCCCACCCCCAGCCGATCCAGTGGGCTCACCACCGCCACCGCCGGCCTCTGCATCACGTGCGTGTAGATCATCGTCGTCTTCAGATTCGCATGCCCCAGCAGCGTCTGGACCTGCCGAATGTCGTAACCCGCTTCGAGCCAGTGCGTCGCGAACGAGTGCCGCAGCGTGTGACACGTCACCCGCTTGCCCACCTCCGATACGCGGGTCGCCCGCTTCATCGCCCGCTCCAGCACCGAAGGATTGGCATGCCACCGCCGCCCCCGACCGCCCGCATCCCGCCGCATCGTCACGCTCGGGAACACGAACTGCCATCGCCAGTCCGATTCGGCGTACGGCAGCTTGTGACGCTCGCTGTCGCTGATCGGCACGTACCCGCCCCCCTTGGCCAGGTCCCGCTCGTGCATCCGCCGCACCCGCCGCACCTGATCCGCCAATCGCTGGCACACCGCCCGCGGCAGCATGACGACCCGGTCCTTGTCCCCCTTCGCCGCCCGCACGATCACCTGCCCCCGATCGAAATCCACATCCCGCACCCGAAGCGTGCAGCACTCCATCACCCGCAGCCCCCTCCCGTACATCAGCTCCACCATCAGCCGCGCCATCGACCCGGCCGGCAACGCCTCGATCACCCGCGCTGCCTCATCCCGGCTCAGCACCGTCGGCACCCGCACCGACCGCTTCGACCGCTCCGCCGTGAACCGCCCCAGGTGATCGTCCGCCACCTCGCCGGCCAGCACGTGCTTGTACAAAAAAACGATCGCATTCGTCGCCTGGTTCTGACTCGATGCGCTCAGCCGCCGCTCCCACGCCAGGTGCGTCAGAAATGCCCCACCTCTGCCGCCCCCAGCTCCCGCGGATGCCGCCACGCCCGCGCGCCTGCCTGCACCGGGGGCTCCTCCAACAGCGGAATTTCATACGGATCATCCCCCTCGCCGCCCTCGGTCACGTCCGGCGTCACCTCCGCGCAGTACCGCAGAAACGCCTCGATCCAGCGTTGGTAACACTCGATCGTGTTGCGCGCCAGATGCCGCCGCATCCCCACCGCCGCCACGCGCTCCAGCAACTTCATGAACCTAACCTAATGCTGGTATCCATACTGTCAATATTATGCCTTCTTGTTTGACAACCACCCGTCCCGAGCTAATTTACCCGTGATCGCACGTCTTCGCGGGGGCGCGTGCACACCCCAGAGATGTGCAGGAGAATGGTAGTTATCCGGCCTCGGGAATCTGCATGACACGCGACCAACTCATTGGCACATGGCGGTGTACGCAGACGGGCAGCACGCACGAGCTTCGTCCGGATGGCAGTTGCGTCATCCGAACGACCACGCCGGATGGACAGACGTTCGACGAGCAGGCGGAGTGGGAGCAGATCGACGCAAAGCAAAAGCACTGGAAGCTTCGGCTCATCATCCCGCCCGACCCGCAGATGCCCGGTCTCGAAGATGGCGCGGTCGAAGTGATCGAGTACGAGATCAAGTCCGAGCAGCCGAATCGGATGTCGCCTATGCAGTTCGATGTCGAGTTCCCGTGGGAGTGGGAGAAGGCCGCGCGGCCGGCCGGATAACCACGCACTGCAACGGACCGGCCGGGCGGAACGGTCCTCGTGGTTCCAGCGCGGCTCGGCGCCCGGCCGGCCGTTGAATGCTGATCCGTTAGCCCTCAAGAGATGCGGACGAACGTCACATTCCGACATTCAGCGCATTTCATCCCGCTCTCAGATGAGGACGGCGTGCTCGCCACACGCGGCGCTGATTGGTTCGTTGACCTGCTGCGAAAGGTGCCCGGCCTCGAAGTGAACGACGATCTGTGCCAAGAGGATTGGGGCGTCGTGGTCTTTGCTGGCAGAAATCGCAAGTCGTTCTGGATCGGCCTGAGCGCCTGGGAAGACGATGGCTCGTGGCTCGCGCACTTTCACCATGGCTCATTTGCGTGGTTGCAGCGATTCAGTCCGTCAGGCAAGTCTGAACTCGCACACCTGCTGGCAGACGTGCATACCATCCTGAAGAGCGACCCTGCGGTTTCCGCGATCCGTTGGCATGACGAGAAGGCAATGCGCGGGCCAGCACCTGCCGCCTTCGCCACGCCGCTTGAGGGCTAACCAAACGCTGCAATGGACCGGCCCCGCGTTGAGCTTCTTGGTAAAGTGAAACCCAGTCGGCGCGGTGCCGGCCATTGAACGTCGATCCGTTATGCGGCGGAGGCTTCATGGGAATGGAAACCGGTTGGTTGTCGTTCTGGCGCGTGAAGGCTGGCAAGAAGCCCAAGCCGGAGGCGACGTACGACGCGCTTCAGGACGGGAAGGAACCGGCCGCGCTCGATGACCTGCCCGTGGATGACATTCTTGCGGCGCTCAAGCAACAGTATCCGAGCTTCGATCCGAATGCGGAGTTCGTTGAGGTCGACATCCCGGAAGAAGAAACCGCCATCGAGCCGCGGTGGAACAAGAAACACTTCCACTTCACGTTCTACGGCGACGCGTTCAAGCAGATGGATCGCGTGACGGAACTGATGACGCGCCTGGGCTTGGCGTGTTACGACGCTGGCACGAAGACGATGTACTCAGTCGAGCAGCCGCCGCCGAGCTTTGAGGGCACGCCTGAGGAACAGACGTTCTACAACGCGCTCGATAAGACGCTCTCCGATGCCGCGGCAAACGCCCGCGCGTCAACAACGAATCCGCAGGATCGACTGAAGATGCTGAAAGAGTTCCTCGACTCGGGCGCGGCGAAGGCGGCGCTCGATGCGGAGATGCAACGGTCTCAGAAGAAGCAGAAGCGGAAGAAGTAGCGGCGATCCGGCCGCCGAATAACCAGCGGCTGCACTGGACCGCGGCCGCGGAGCGTTTACCGTAATCCGAATGGCCGTCGGCGCGGCCGCGGCCAGTGAACGGCAGGTACGTTATGGCTCGCGGCAACGGGAGGTCCCCATGCGGATGATCGCTGTGCTACTCGCCTTTTGCTGCTCGTCGTTTGCGGGTGCCGCACCGGCGACACAGCCGGTCCGACCGCCCGACAAGATGAAAGCGGAATTGACTGGGCCGGTGTCACTCCAAAAAGAACTGCCGCTCACGCTCACTCTGTACAGCAAGAGCGATGACGCCAGGCCGCACTACACCAATTACTCGTTCACGTTCGTCGTGCTCGACGAGGACGGCAATCAGGTCGGTGGCCCCCATGTCTTCATCCGAGAAGCGATCACCGTGAAGCTGAACTTGGACGGCAAGGAAGCAACTTACAAGCCTCGGCTCCTCTTCTACAAGGATAAGGAAGGGGTCGTCGCTGGGCGCAAGTACCAGTTGGTTTGCGTGATGCCGCCGTGCGATTTGGCGGCCGCGGTTTGGTTCACGCTCGCCGAATGAAGCGAGCCATAACCAGCCGTTGCAGCGGACCGGCGGTATAATTTCTGCCGGTCGAGCGCGGCTTGGTGCCGGTCCGGCCGGTGATCGGCCCTACGTTATGCGATCAGGACACGCACTTCTTCTCCTCGTCGCGGCTCTCGTGGGCTGCATGGCTCTCAAGCAGTACAACGTTACCGGTGGCAAGGAGTACGACCAATTCTCGTACATGGACCATTACCGTTGCGGATTGCTGGCGATCGCTCCTACCAACGCTCCGAAGGTGGTCAAGATCATCGATGCGGAGTCATATGCGATTGACCCGAATGGAGTCCGGCGCGGCATCGCAACGGAGCCGCACGACTATGATCTTCGCCCCGAGAACGAAGGCTTTTATGTGCGAGATCGGGTGTACCTCATCGATGCCAAGGGGAAGCGCCTAAAGAGCAACTGGAAGGACGGGCCGTGGAAGTTTCATTTCGTGATGGACACACCGACTGGTCGCGACGTGCGTGATTTCGACATGCAGTTGGGAACGTTTCATTACAATCCCGTCGTTCACGGCCCCCCGAACTGATCGCATAACCAGCCGATGCAGTGGACCGAGCCGGCGGGTACGTTTCTTGTTCTTCGAGAGCCGGCGCGGCGCCGGCCCGGCCGGTGATCGGCCCTACGTTAGTCATCCATGGCAATCGGCACGCTCACCCTTCACCGGTTCAATGGCGACGAGGCCTTCGCGGTCTCGACGGCCACTGCGTTGGCCATGCCCGATGGCGATCACGTCAGGTTGAATCTGGAGATCGAGACGGACGAGCGTCCGCTCAAGACGCTACCCGACACAGAAACGCTTGCGGCACAGCCGAACGCCGAAGTGACGATTTGGCTGCCGAAGGCGGAGTTGGCGTCTCTCGTCGGTCGGCGATTCTCGGTGCCTAGCTCCTGGGACGCGGAGGCGGAGGATCATGTTTCACGGTTCTACTACTGCGAGCATGAAGGGATCGACGAAAACGTGGTCGAGTTTGTCGAGCGCAAGGGCGATGAGTTGCACGTGCGCTGGACCGGCACGACGATCGATGTGAACTATTACGATGGCAGCAAGCCTCCGACGCGCGTAGAAGTGGACGCTTGGTTCACGTTGAAGGGTTCCGGCGGCGCGGCGGGATGACTAACCACGCACTGGAACGGACCGGCCGGGAGGAGCGGTCCTTGTAAATCGGAGAACGGTCGAGCGCCCGGCCGGCCGTTTAATGCTGGTCCGTTATCGAGCATGGGGCTAGACACCGTCGAAATCCTCATGGAGATCGAGGGCGAGTTTGAAATCTCGATTCCTGATCAAGTCGCTTCGAACTCGCTCACGGTGGGTGACACTCATCGCATCATCGTCGATATGCTCGTTGCGAAAGAGCGGCGCGGTCGCCAGAGTTGGACGCCGATGCTTGGCAGCGACTCGTGAAGATCGTGACTGAGCAGATGCGGATGAAGCCCGAAGATGTGCGTCCCGAATCGCGATGGATTCCAGATATCACGAAATACGGCTGAGCGGCGATGCTCGATAACCAACCACTGCACTGGACCGGGGCCCCAATGGTCCTTGTGATTCGAACGCTGGTCGTCGGCCCCGGCCAGTGAATGTCGGTCCGTTATCGAGCCATGACGGCCCCCGCGCGATGCTGGCGGGTCTCTTCGCGTGATGGCGTTTGATTCACTCACTCCACCCTTCACGTCGCGGAATGGGCGGGGGACATTCAGGACCGCGCGAGCGCGGACGCGCCGGGGTGTGCCTCACTCCCCCTCCTCTCGCGGCTGCGGGCCGACGTCTTCGATTTCGCCGGCGGGGATGGCATCCTTCAGGTCCATGAGGAAGTGGATGCGGGCGATGTCGGCCGGGCCAATGCGCTTGGCCAAGAGGCGCATGGCCTTGCCGATACCCGTGCGGCGGGAAACGTGTGTGATGACGATGTTCTTGTTCTGCAGCTTGGGCAGGATCTCGACAAAATGGTCAACGTGCAGGTGCTTCCCCACCTTGGCCCGCTGCTTGTGGCTGGGCTCGAAGAAGGTGACTTCGGTAAGCAGGGTTTCGGCATTCTGCACATCGGGATGATCGAAGACCGGGCCGGCGGTGGTGTCACCCAGGCCGACGACCAGCGGCACCTCCAGGCGATACTGGATCTCGACGCCGCGCTGCTTCATCTTCGCCAGTTCGACGCCGTCGATACCGTGGTACTCGGGCTTCAGCTTCTCGCGCACGCTGACCAGCGAATAGCCCAGGCTTGCCCCACCGTGATGGGTTTGCAGGGCACGGATGATGAAATCCTTGCGCACCTCGTAGGTTTCGCCAGCGCTCATGGGGATCAGCTCATAGGGCGTTCCCTGGCGCTCGACTTCGCGCCAGGCGCGCAACAGGCCATCCACCCCACGGTAAATCTCGCGCGGCACGATCACCTTGCCCGGCTTCATCCCCTGGAACGAGCGCTGGCTGAGGTAGTAGCCGATGCCGGCCAGGTGGTCCATGTGGCCATGGGTGATACAGACGATGTCGCTGGTCAGAGCAAAATATGGACAGCGGCCGATGTCGAAACAGACATTCAATTCCGGGACCTGTATGCAGGTTTCCTCGCCGGCCACGCTGTAACCAATGATGGAGTAAAGCCCCAGCGGGAGCTTGGCGAACTTCTGGACGAGGAATTGCTTCTGGGCCATGTCGGGGGCCGATTCTGTCGCATCGTGCGTGTAATCTCCAGCACGCCGCGGGGAAAAAGTGGTGATCGCAACTGGCACACGGCAGTTGCGCCAATATCATGCAGCAGGCGCCTGAGACCAGCCTGTGATGGGTCTCCAGCCACCCTGTAAGCGCCAGCGCCCAGCAAGACCCACTGCCCTGCAAGAGCCAACGATGTCTGAATATGAACCGGTAATGCCTGACCTGGTCATCCGCACGCGCGGGCATGTCACGGTTGTGCGCCTGAAAACGGCCAACCTGACGAATATCCTCGATGTGAACCGCATCCAGCAGGAGCTGCTGAGCCTGATTGACAACGGACACACGCGCCTGGTGCTGGACCTGAAGAATGTCCGCTATGCCGGCTCATCGGCACTTGGGATGCTGCTGGCGCTTAATCAGCACATGAAATCCCGCGGCGGCAAGCTGGTGCTGTCGCGTGCCGATACGGTCACTGAGTTACTGAAGGTGTCCAAGACGCTTCGGCTGTTCACACTGGCCGAAGATCCGAAGCAGGCCGTCAAGATGCTGCAGTGAATCGCGCGGCACAGGAGCGTCGCTGCTCACATCACCGCTGGCTCACATCACCGCCACACTCACATCGCCGCTTCGGCTACGGCAAGACGGAGGAACAGCAGGGCCGCGCTGAGTTGTGGGTCGCTGGCCAGCGGGTCTTTCCGCTCCTTGACCTCGGCCACCGCTGCTTCCACCTGTCCGGCCTCATCGCGCAGGGTGTTGTGCTCATCCTGTGCCGGTTCGGGGGCGTTGCGCAGCACATCCAGCTCCTGGCGGGCATCGATCGCAGCCCGCATCTGCTCAGGCGTCATCTCAATGGTCAGATCGGGATCCACGCCCCACTCCAGCGAATTCTCATCGCGGTGGATGCACTTGCCGTTGGGCAGGTAATAGTGGCTGGTGGTCAGCTTGAGGTACGCCCGGCGGTTATAGAGCGGGAAGAGCATCTGCACGCTCCCCTTGCCGAACGTGCGCTCGCCGACGATCAGCGCCTTGCCGTGGTCCTTGAGCGCACCTGAGACGATCTCGCTGGCCGAGGCCGAATACTGGTTAACCAGCACGACCGTCGGCAGGTCCAGTTCATCCCCATCTTCCTTGGCCGGAGCGATCGTCGGGCCGTTGGGGGTGCGGCGATCGGCACGGGTGCTGACGATGATGCCGTCGGAGATGAAGCGGTCCACCACCTCGGTAGCCGCCTGGAGCAGGCCGCCGGGGTTATAGCGCAGGTCCAGGATCAGCCCCTTGGCGCCCTGGGCGTTCATCTCCTTGATGGCCGCGGCCAGGTCCTCGGAGGTTGTCTTGGTGAAGTTGGTCAGGCGGATATAGGCAATCTTGTTCTCGGGATCGACGAAGTAATCCCATCCTCCGCCGGGACGATGCTGCCACCCCTTGACGCTGGCCACCTTGATCGTCTCGCGGACGATCGGATAGTCCTTGACGGTGCCATCCTCGCTGCGGACGGTCAGGACGACGACGGTGCCGCTCTTGCCGGTGATATTCTTCACCGCCTGGTTAAGGGTAATCCCCTTGGCGCTCTTGCCGTCGATGTGGGTGACGATGTCGCCGGCCTTGATGCCCGCGCGGTAGGCGGGGCTGTCCTCCAGCGGGCTGACGACCTTCAGCGAACCATCATCCGTGCTCTGGATCTGAATGCCCACCCCGCTGAACTCACCCTGGGTCGTTTTCTGGAATTCTTCCAGGTCGCTCGGCCAGATCACGCTGCTGAACGGATCAAGCGTACCGAAAGCACCATCAGCGAACTCGCTGATCAGCACTTTTTCATCCAGTTGCAGGGTGCGGTTGTTGACCGCCTCCAGCCGGCGCAGGGTACGGGTAACGGCCGCGGCATCATCGCCGTTGGCCGCGTTTTCCAGTTCGGTGATCAAGTCACGGACCACGCCCGCGAACTGATCGCGCCGGGCCTGGTCCTTCAGCGATTCGAAGGTTGTCTCCAGGCCGCGGGTCGTCACCAGCGCCTCGACGCCGCGCAGGCCGCCCAGCAGCAGATCGCGGTAGGTCACATCGCGCCAGTAATGCTCGCGGGCATCGAACAATGCATCCTCGAGCATCTTGGGGCGGATGTCCTTCAGGGCCTCGCGCCAATCAATGCGGAAGGCATCGGCCTGATCCTCCTCCTCGGCCACGGGCTGAGTAGCGGGCTGGGTCGTGGGCTTGAGCAACGCCGCGACGGCCTCGCGCTCCGCGCTTTCGGCCTTCTGGATGTCCTTCAGGTAATCCGGGGCGTACAAAGCCAGCAGGCGAATACGGCGGGTAGCCTGCTTCAACTGGTCCTTCCAGACAGGATTGGCCGGCTCCACCGATCCCAGAGCCGAGTAAAGCCGCAACGCGCGGACCCAGTTTTCGTCGGCCTCGTACTGGCGGGCGGCGGTGATGGTCTGGCGGACCAGATCATCCACCCATCCCTCGGCCCGGAAGGCCTCCTTGTCCTCGGCCAGCAGGTAGGCCCGGGCGGCGGCATCAAGGGCATAATCGCGATGGCCCTTTTTGAGCAAGAGTTTGACATCAGCGACCGCTTTCTCGAACTGTTCGCGGCGCTGGCTGACGAACTGGCTTCGTTGCTGCTCGAACTGCTGCACCCAGGTGAGCATCTGCCGGGTTAGCGGATCCTTGCTCAGCTTGGCGGCCTCGGCCAGCAGGGTGTTGGTCCGGTCAAATTGACCGGCGCGCAACGCCTCAAATGCCTGATGGCGCAGATCACTGGCCAGCGCCAGTTGCTCCGCGTTGACGTCGTCCCCGGCAACACTGGATACGGGCGCCAGGGCTGAAACGAACGCCAGGAGAACAATGCACAACACCCATCGCCGAACCGACCTGCTCATCTGCGATATCCTTGGCTGGGGAGACACAACAACAGACCGCCCCCGGGTATAAGACACAGTATAACCCGCCCGGGCGAGGGTCAATTTGAAACATCAACCGGTTTTCCGGCGGATGGATGGAGGATGCTAACGATCCTCCGGCCTGCGGTGGTCTGACCTGGGGCCCGGGCGCGCCACAGGTGCATCTATTGTACGCATCCTGTAGCATGCAGGATCGCATTAGAAGTCGCAGGAAATCTCAACTTATGCAGACCATTGCCGCCGAACTGACCACTGCTTTCCGCCAAGCCATCCATGATGCCCTGGGGGTCGATGCCGACCCGCTGGTATCCGTCGCCCAGAATCCCAAGTTCGGCGATTACCAGGCCAACGCGGCCATGGGGCTGGCCAAAACCCTCTCCCAGCAGACGGGACAGAAAGCCAATCCCCGCCAAATCGCCCAGCAAATTATCGACAAATTAAACCTGGGCGATATGGCCGAGTCCGTTTCCATCGCCGGCCCCGGCTTCATCAATGTCACGCTCTCCCCCGCCTGGCTCGGCCAGCGCATGCACAGCCTGCTGCACGATGATCGGGTGGGCGTGGCGCCAGTCCCGCAGCCCCAGCGGGTGGTGGTGGATTACTCCGCACCCAACATCGCCAAAGAGCTGCATGTGGGCCACTTGCGCTCGACCATCATCGGTGATGCCATCGTGCGCATCCTGAGCTTCCAGGGACATGACGTCATCCGCCAGAACCATGTCGGCGACTGGGGCACGCAGTTCGGCATGCTGATCGCCAATTTGCAGGATTTGTCCGCAACCGGCACCGAAGTCGATCTCAAGGACCTCGAAGGCTTCTACATCCAGGCCAAGCAGCGTTTCGAGACCGATGAGGCCTTTCAGCAGCGCGCCCGGGAAAATGTCGTCAAATTGCAGTCCGGTGATCCGGCGACGCTGCAGGCGTGGCAAATGCTCGTGCAGAAGACGCGCGAGCACTACCTGCCGATCTACCGCCGCCTGGGCGTGCTGCTCACCCCCGAGGATGAACGCGGCGAGTCGTTTTACAACAACTTGCTTGCATCGGTTGTGGCTGATCTGAAGGCCGCCGGCATCGCAGAGGAATCCGAGGGTGCGACCGCCGTCTTCATCGATGGTAAAGACAAGACGCCGCTGATTATCGAAAAAAGCGGCGGCGGCTATCTCTACGCCACCACCGATCTGGCCGCCATCCGCTTCCGTGTGGGTACGCTGAAGGCGCAGCGGGTGATCTACCTGGTGGATGCCCGCCAGTCACTGCACTTCCAGCAGGTTTTCGCCACCGCCCGCAAGGCCGGCTGGGTGCCGCCTGAGGTGTCGCTGGAACATGCCGCCTTCGGCACCATGCTCGGCGAGGATGGCCGGCCATTCGCCACCCGAAAGGGCGGTACCACCAAGCTCAAAGACCTGCTCGATGAAGCCGAACAGCGGGCCGCCGCGGTTGTCACCGAAAAGAGCGTTGAGCTCAGCCCTGAGCAGCGCGCGCGGATCGCCACCGCCGTCGGGATTGGCGCCGTCAAGTACGCGGACCTGTCCAAGGACCGCACCAGCGACTACGTCTTCTCCTTCGACAAGATGCTTTCGCTGGATGGCAACACCGCGCCATACCTGCAATACGCCCACGCCCGCGTGCGCTCGATTTTCCGCCGGGCCGCGGAGCGCGGGATCGAGTATGTCCCACCGGAAAAAATCCTGCTGGATTCGCCACACGAGCAGGCGCTGGCCAAGCACATCGCGCGCTTCGGCGAGGTGCTGGAAACCGTCAGCCGCGAGCTCAAGCCACACCACCTGTGCACGTACCTGTACGACCTGGCCACGCGTTTCAGCGGCTTCTTCGAGAACTGCCCTGTGCTGCAAAGCGAAGACCCGGTGCGCTCCAGCCGTCTCGGCCTGATCGACCTCACCGCCCGCACGCTGGCCAAGGGGCTGGATTTGCTCGGCATCGAGCATCCTGAGCAGATGTAGCCGGCGGGGCAGATGTAGCCGGCGGGTCGCCGCCTTCACCGCTGCTGTAAGGCCGGATTATCGGGATATTTCCTTCGGATAATCTGTAACGCCCGCGTGGACTCGATCAGACTGAGCTGCTCCGCCGCGGCATCGTCCGCGGGCTTCGGCCGGGCCACCACTTCCAGCGGCAGGGCCGCCAGGCCGCCGGGGTCCCTGGGGAAGTCAGCGATCAGCGAGGCCGCGGTGGTTGTCAGCCGCTCCTCGCGGCGGGCGATGGCGAGAAACGCAGCACATTGCTCGGGTGTCGGCGCCTCGATGGCCAGCAGTTTGATATAGGCCTGGGCCAGCTCGGCCTCCGGCGTGAGAGGCTCAATCTTTTCACGTGCAATCCAGTCCGCCACGGCCTGGCAATCAGCGATGTGCCAGCGGTAGATCGGCCGGGCAAAGGGAGGGTCGTGGTCGGGATTATCGAAATGCACCCGCCCGCGCCAGCCCGTTTCCGCTAACTTGCGCACGTAGGCAAGGAGTTTCTTTGCCTCTTTCGCGTCATATCGGCCCGGGCCCTGGGATGATCCCATGCCGATGTTCAAAGCCAGCTCTTCCGGGAATCCTTCGGCGAGCAGATTGAAGATGCCGCTGTAAAGCGCGGGAAACTCGAACCGGTTGTACTCCGGCAAACCCGTCCGCGCCATCAGTGCCTGCAACACCCGCCTGGCCTGGGGGTGCTCAATCTCCTGCAGCAGCCGCTGCAAATCGCCGCGGTCGGAAGGCTTCACCAGATCAAACAGCGTACACCGGCCCAGATCGTCGGCCGGAAGCCAGGCGATGCGCAGGTTGCTCTTCGGATCAACCAGCGTCGTCCGGTACTCCAGCCGCCCGTCGGCGGTCCACTTCGGTTCGCCGGCCAGCGGCTCCATCACCACCAGCCCCTCCCGCGGCACTCGCACCACCAGCTCGATCGGGCCAAACGCTTTCCAATACCGGGCCGTTTTCAGGATATATCGGAACTGCACGAGCTGATTGCGTGCCGGCTGTCCCATGGCCAGATCGTCAATCTCCGCCAGCGCCCGATAGCGGACCACCAGCGTCCGCGTCTGGTTGGCCTTGAACGAAACCCGGAACCGGATCAGTTGTGCTTCGGAGCGAGCCTCGAGGAGTTGGGTCGTGTAGCTGTCGCGTTCAAACGACCTTTGTCCCGCCGCAATCTGCTCGGCACGGGTGGCCGGCGCCTGGAAAGCGAGGATGGCCCAGGTGGAATCATCCCGCCAGTTCACCCGGCGCGAGTAGCCCCTGCCGGTGAGGGGGCTGAGAAAGGTCGCATCAAAACCGTACTTGTCCAGCAGGGCATCCGCCTGCTCGATGTGCCGGCGGTGTTCTTCGGCGATTTCCCTGCTGATGCGTGACGCCAGCCACAGGTCCGGCGGAAAGACCGGTACCTCGGCGGCCGGGGGTGCCCAGCCAACTTCGGGGTTATGTCCGCGCGGATGACGGTTGTAGGCGGATTCGAAGTACTCTACCAGCCGCCCCACCGTCGCCGCGTCCATCTCGGCCTTGCCTTCCAGGTGCGGCCGGATGCGCTCGTCCAGCAGCCGCCGGGCCTCGCGCTGCCGATCGTATTCCGCCGCCAGCGGCGCCCAGCAAGCAGCGATCTGGGGCCGGCCGGCAAGCCATTGGTCGATCTGTTCGCGCAGGCGCTTTACTTCCTGCGCATCGCCCGGTGCCTGATCCGGCAAGGTGCTGACGTAATGGCTCTGGGCCTCCGAGATCGCCCGGCGGAGTTGCGGATCGGCCTCCGCCGCCAGTTCGCGGATGATCGACCAGTCAGCCGGGTGGCGATAGTACCGCCACACCTGCTGACGCAGGTACTTTCGGGTGAGCAGCGGCTCCACCGCCGCCTCGAACGCCGCTTGTGCCTGGCTGTACGCCTGCCAGGAGGGAGCGATGCGTGTGTATTCGGCGAGCATCTCCGCCAGTTGCGGGTCCGCCGATACCCATTCCATCATGGCACGCCGCAGTCGGCGGGCTTCCTCCGTATCCGGGCCGTCCTGGCCGAGGTGCAGGTACAGCGACCCACCCACGGTGCGCATCGTCCGCGGGAGTGGTATCGGATCGGCACGGGCTTCAAGCGGGTTGCCGTCCAGTTCGACCGCGTACTCCAGGCCTTCTAACGGCGCCGGCGCGCGGAGGCCGAAGTGTTGCTGAAATCGGCCCGCCAGCGGAAAGGCGATATCCAGCTCAACCGGCGCAGCGCCCTCGTGCCGCAGGGTGTAGCGGGCCTCCACGCTGACGACTGGGGCAGCGTGCCCCTCCGGGGATGCCATCTCAACCGTCAGGCGCTCGGCCACGACACGGACATCGCTACTGGCCAGCGGCAGCACCGTGCCCGCCTCCACATCCCCCCGTGACACCGGTGTGATGTTGCCGCTGGCCACTGCCGTCCACAGCATCACACCGGTCCATGCCCAGGTCATTGAAATGGCTCGTCGGCTCATCGTGCGCTCCGGCAAATGGACATGGCAGCCCCACAGAGGAACATTCCCCCATTAGACGGCCGCCGCGGTGAAAAGTTCCGCTCGCCCCACTCTTGGTGCATCACACCGGTGCGGATGATCTACACACGGCTGCGGGTCTTCCGCTGGGACGGCTATGCGGTAACAATCCTGCTCCATGCTCCTCCGCGTTGATCGCATCCTCCTTCGTGTGCCCAGCCTCGACAGCGCGGTGCGCTATTACCGCGATGTGCTGGGCATGACGCTGCTGAAGCAGGACCGCAACCTGGCGACGCTGAAGCTGGCGGATGGGGATACGGAGCTGGTACTGCACACAGATGAAGACCTGCCGGCCGAGGCGGTTTATTACCTGGTTGAGAGCGTGCAGGCACTGTACGAGCGGCGGACGGAGTTGAAGCTGACGTTCGTCAACGCCCCCACCCGCATCAGCCGCGGCTACCGCGCCACCGTGCGCGATCCGTTCGGCAATCACCTGCTGATCCTCGACCGCTCGCTTGATGCAGCCGCCGGCGGCGGGCAGACCGAGGATACCCGTCCCTCGGGCGGCTCGCTCTTTGCCGGCGTGGAAACGCGCGTCGAGCCGAAGCGCGATGTCCTCATCCGCATCTATGAGAAGGTGGGACGCACGGCCGATGACCTGCCCTACACGCCCCACTTCGAAACCCTTTACAACGCCTATGTTGCTCACCACCCCGACCCCAAACCGACCCACCAGGAAACCTGGCGGCACTTGCTGAACCTGCGCAAGGCGGGCAAGCTTCCGAAACTGGGTGAGGCGAAAAGCAAGCCGCCTCCCATCAGCCCCGAGGACCGCCAGCGCCTGCGCGATCTCCTCGGCGCGGATATCGGTCGCCGCGACCGCCTGCCGTACACCGATCGCTTCAACGACCTGGTGAACCAGTTCAACGCCCCCCTGCCGCGCCCGCTGTCACCTCACCTGGTCTGGCGCCTGGTGGCAACGCTGGCAAAATAGACCGTAGCGCAGGCACAAAATTGCTCCGCGGAAGTGCCAGTAACAGGTGATCGACAGTGCCCCCCCGGCTGCTGCCGGTCTTGCGGAAATCGACCGGGGTGGTGCCAGGCCAGGCCCGCGCATGTAAGGCTCAGGATGAGGGCATCTTGCGCCGGCAGGAAACTGGGACTGCACGGCCCATTGCCGCCTACCCGATAGCTTCTATAATTCGCGTTGACGGGTCCGCATTTGTAACAGAAGGAGTTCAGTAACAATGGCCCACATCATCGCCCAGCCCTGCATCGGCACCAAGGACACGGCCTGCGTGGCGGTTTGCCCGGTCGATTGCATCCATCCCACCAAGGATGAGCCGAATTTCGAAGAGGCGGAGATGCTTTACATCGACCCCGATACATGCATCGACTGCGGCTTGTGTGTCGATGAGTGTCCGGTGCAGGCCATCTTCCCGCAGGAAGATCTGCCGGCGGAATGGGCTTCGTTCATCGAAAAGAACGCCGAGTACTACCAGAAATAACCCCCTGATCCGAACATAACCGGTCGCCCGCGACCCGATGCCGCGCTGCCCCTGTGCCCGCTGTATCAGATCGCGGGCGATTCACATTATGGGCTCTTATTTTTTGCTTCCCCCATCACATACAACCCCACTATCCTGCCGACATCGGACAATAGTCGTACACAAGAGGTGGCGCGATGAAGTCGATAGCGGTGGCAGTGGTGTTGACAGCAGCCATGGGAAGCGTGGTCGTGCTGGCAGGACGTGATGTGCCGGTGGTGCGGCATGAAGCGGTCTATCTGGCGGATGCCACAACCCGTCCGACTACCCGCCCCGCCCAGGCGATCAACAGCGTCTGCCCGGTGCACGGCCAGCACGAAGCCGATCCAGCCATTACCGCGACCCACAACGGCAAAACCTACGCCTTCTGCTGCACCGACTGCCGGGCCCGGTTCAGCGAGAACCCCGAGCAGTACGCCAAGCCGGCGAACTGATCTTCACCCCAAGGTGCCACCGGCGGCCCGCCCCGCGTTTTCCTTCAGCCCGGGATGACTGCCACCCCTTGCCTTCATGCGGTGCGGCCGAAAAGATAGGCGGCCGTGTCTGATGTTTCGCCCCAGCCGACGATCCCACTGCCCCGGGCCATCCTGTTCGACATGGATGGCACACTGACCCGTCCCCTGCTCGATTTTCCCACCATCAAGCGTGAACTGGGCATTGGCGATCGCCCCATCCTCGAGGCCCTGGCGGAGATGACACCGCGGCAGCGCGCTGCCGCCGAGACCATCCTGCATCGCCACGAAGACGAGGCCGCGCGCCGCGCCACGCTCAATGAGGGTTGCGAAACATTGCTCCACTGGCTGGAGGCCCGCCAGATTCCCACCGCCGTCATCACCCGCAACAGCCGCTCCAGCGCGGCCATCGTTTTCGACCGGCACGCCCTGCGCACGGATATGCTCATCACCCGCGATGATGACCTGCCGTTCAAGCCCGATCCCGCTCCCCTGCTGGCCGCATGCCAGCATCTGAATGTCCTCCCCGCTCAGGCATGGATGGTCGGTGATGGCGAGTTTGACATCCTCGCCGGCCAGCGTGCCGGCATCGCCACCATCTGGATCAGCCACAATCGTCCGCGCCCGTTTGAGGCAGTGCCCTGGCGAACGGTGATGGACCTGCGCGAACTGCTGCGGATGCTGAAGGATGAAATGGAAGGCTGCTCGTGCGACCCGGCCCGCATGAATGCTTAAAACGTAAACACCTGGAGCCGGTTGTTGCCTGCATCGGCGGTGATGATCCGGCCAGCCCGGTCCGCCGCCACTCCCCAGGGATACGCCAGCTCGCCCGGTGCGCGCCCGCCACCACCCCACACGGCCAGGCCCTGGCCCGTCCGCGGATCAACCAGTTGCACGCGATTGTTACCAAACTCGCAGACAACCAGCCGCCCTTTCGAGTCTACATCCAGACCGTAGGGAAAGCGGAACTGTCCGAGCTCGGTTCCGGGTGAACCGAAGTTTCGCACAAATGTGCCATCGGTCTTGAATACGACGATGCGATGATTGCAGGCATCGGTCACATAGAGCAGGTCATCGAGAATGACGATCGACTGCGGGCGGGCGAACTGGCCATCTTCGCTGCCAAAGCTGCCAAACTGGCGGATAAAATTGCCCTCGGGATCGAACACCTGGATGCGATCATTGTCGCCGTATTCGCTGACGAAGATGTTACCCTCGCGGTCGAACGCGATATCGGTGGGCAGGACAAACTGCCCCGGCTCCATGCCGTAGGAGCCAAACCGCCGCACCTCCTCGCCGCGCGGCGTGTAGACGATCACGCGATGGTAGTGTGTATCGGCCACCCAGAGGTTTCCATCCGGCCCTACCGTCAGCCCCACCGGCTTGCCATATTCCCACTCGGGCATGCGCCACTCGCGCACGAATTGTCCCCGGGCATCCAGTTGCTGGATGCGTGCCAGGCGATCGCAGACGAAGAACGTGTTGTCGGCCGGGGAGTAGGCAATGGCACGGGGATAGACAACCTGCCCCTTGCCGGTACCGGTGGAGCACCAGATGGCATCCGGCTGGGCATGGCCGCCGCACCCGGCCAGCGCCAGTGACAGCGCCATCATCACCCCAAGCATGCGCACGACCGCCACCGATTCGCCGCGCAGGCGCTGGCGACGGGCGCGGTGGCGATCGAGCCGGCGCGTTGCCAGCCACGCCAGCAGCAGCACCAGCGCTGACAGCACCATCACCATTCCCAGCAGCAGCAGCGATCCCTGAATCATGGCATCATTGCGTTGCATATGGACCCACGTGACCAGCCACGCGATGATCGTGGGCGGACGCTGGGGCTGAAGCAGGACCATGGCGGGAACTTCGCTCAGCGCCAGCACCCCCACGAGCACCGCCGCCGCCGCACACAGCGGCCAGGCAATCGGCAGCACGACATGCCGTGCCGACTGCCAGGCGTTGGCGCCATCCGCCTGCGCCATCTGTCGGATGGACTCCCACGGTCGGCTCCAGGTGAGCCGTCCGCCCACCACCGCCAGCCAGCCAAACAGCGCCAATTCCGCCAGCACCGCGATCGGCCAGCCGTTGTAGATCCACTCCAGCCACGGGCGATTGTATATGCGGATCAGCCCAATAGCGACCATCTGCCCGCCAAACAGAAAGCTGATCACCGACAGCAGCACCGTCCCCCGCAGGCGCACGATGGTGGCGGAGGCTGCAACCAGCAGCGCCACCAGGCCGGTTATGCCAGCGTAGAACATCGATCCACCCAGCGTGCCGCCATACACCGCCAGCAGTTCGCCCAGCGAATCTCGGCGCTGCAGCGCAAGCACCAGCGCCACCAGCGGTACCCCCAGCGTCCCGGCAATGACCACCAGCGTCAGCAGGTACCAGCCGAGACCTGCATTGAGCACCCGCGGCCAGGGCCCCAGATCAATCGCCTCGACCACTGCCGTCCCACGGGCCAGCCGGCCGACGTACCCGGCCAGCAGCAGCACCAGCAGGATCACCGGCAGTGCCGTCGCCAGCGACTCAGCCGCCCCGCGGGCCGGATCCCAGGACGACTGAAACACCGCCCGCACCTCGGTGGCCACCACGCGGATGCCACTGCGCTCGTAGACCGAAAACTCCTGGACCGCCAGGATCAGCACGATCGCCAGCCCGCCCAGGATGGCCGGCAGCAGGTGACGCAAGGTCACCCGCCCCAGCGCGCCGTCCAGCAGGGCCTGCTGCTGCAGTTGCACATCCATCCGCCGCAACGACAACCCCACCACCACCGCCGGCACCGGCCAGAGCCAGCCGGCGATCGTGAAGATGCAACGGAGGATGTCCGCCGGGCTCTGCGGATGAAACTCAATGCCGCGCAGGAACAGCGCCTGAACCCAGCCATAGGAATAGACGATGGAGGGTTGCAGCAGGCCAATCGCGCACACGAACAGCAGGGGCAGGACGAACCATCCCCGCCCGCGCCCGATCACCATCGCCACCGGAATCGCCAGTATCCCCGCCAGCAGGGCTGCCGCGACGTTGTAGGCCACTGTTTCGACCACCACCCGCCAGTTGGCGCGGATGGTCGCCGCCAGCACCCCCGGGTGGCTCACGATCTGCGCGATGATCCAACCCGCCACCGGTGCGCAGCATATCGCCAGGAACAGCCCGAGTGGCGCCCCGGCCAGTATGCCCCCCCAGCCGCCTGCCCGTGCAAACAGCGCCGGGCGCGTAGCGGATGCGCCGCTGGCCGGAGCCGCCGGGAGGGAATCGGATTGTCCGCGGGGATGCGATACCTCCGCTTCCTGAAGCTGCACGGATGCATTATTCCTTCACCCGCCCGGGTGGCAACCGTGGCGGCAGCGCGTATGATGCCCGCCCATGTCCGAGAACTTCGCCGATCGTCTGCTGGATGCCATCGACGCCAAGGGCGCACCGATCTGCGTCGGGATCGACCCGATCCTCGAATCGATTCCCGCGGACGTCACCAGCGGCCGTCACCTGCGCAACCGTGATGATGCGCCAATCGCACTCGATGCCATCTTCGAGTTCACGCAGACCGTGCTGAAGCTGATCGCGCCCCATGTGCCGATCGTCAAGTTCCAGTCGGCCTATTTCGAGCAGTACCTGTGGGAGGGCGTCGAGGCCTATTACAGCCTCGTGCAGGAGGCCAAGGAGATGGGCCTGCTGGTGATTGGTGACATCAAGCGCGGCGATATCGGCTCAACCAGCGCGGCCTATGCCCGAGGTCACCTGGCCGAGCCGGTGTTCGATGACTATGAAGAGGTGCGCGTTCCCGATGCCGTCACCGTCAACCCCATGCTCGGCCTGGACACCCTCCAGCCCTTCCTCGATACGGCCCGGGAGTTTGACAAGGGGCTGTTCGTGCTGGTGCGCACCAGCAATCCCGGCAGCGCTGAGTTGCAGGATGTGAAGCTGGAAACCGGCCAGACCTGGAGCGAGGCCCTGGCTGACAAGCTGGCGGTCATCGCCGAGAAGCCCGGCCTGGTGGGCAGGCGCGGCTACAGCAGTGTCGGGGCCGTGGTTGGTGCGACCCAGCCGCATACCATCGAGTCGATTCGCCGTCGCCTGCCCAGGAGCATTTTCCTGCTGCCCGGGTATGGCACGCAGGGCGCCACTGCTGAAATGACGCGCCAGGCTTTCGACGCCGCCGGGCACGGCGCCATCGTCAGCGCTTCGCGCAGCATCCTCTACGCCCATCGCCAGGAGAAGTACAAATCGCGCTTCGGGACGGACTGGACCCGCTGCATCAGCGCTGCCGTCGAGGACATGCGCAATGACCTGCGAGCGGTCCTGGGCAAGTGATCCGGCACCGCCCAGATCCAGCCCACCCCAAACATGCCTGAAGGGAATGAGGGCTTCTCACGCCCCCGGCCATGCAGTATCACATTCCTGCCCGGGCCGGCAATGAGACGGGTGGGGAAGATCCTCAGTGCCCGCGCGCCGGCCGGCGCACCGGACATGGTTTCGGTCTTTTGGGCCCGCAGCACTGGCGCCATCATCTCGCTGCGGGGACTCGGCGATCGCGTAACCCGCTTTCGAGCGGAAGGAGCGTTATGATCACGCGCACCCTGGGCATCGGTATGCTTCTCAGCCTGGTCATGGGCGGTATCGCGGCGGGCCAGTCCACCTCCCGCCCTGCCTACGCCCCCGAACGCTGGGATGAAGACTGGAGCTTCCTGCAAGACCCAGCCCACCGCTCAGACCCGTTCGATCCGATCAAGTACATCCCCCTGAGCGACGATGGCGACATCTGGCTGTCGCTGGGCGGGCAGGTACGCTACCGCTACGAGTTCTGGGATGACAACAATTTTGATGCCGGCCCGCAGGATGATGATGGGCTGCACCTGCTGCGGCTGCTGGCCCACGCCGATCTGCATATCGGCCCGAATCTGCGCTTCTTTGTTGAGGGCAAGAGCGCGATGGAATGGGACCGCACGGGCGGGCCGCGACCGGTCGATGAGGACCAGCTTGATCTTCAGCAGGCATTCGCTGACCTCACCCTGTCGTTCGATGAGCATTCCCTGCTGATCCGCGTTGGACGCCAGGACCTGATCTATGGTGCCCAGCGCCTGATCTCGCCGCTGGACTGGGCCAACACGCGCCGAACGTTCGACGGCCTGAAGCTCTCCTGGTCAAGCCGGGCCTACTCGCTCGATTTCTTCATCGTCCAGCCGGTGCTGATTGATGAGGATGAATTCAACGAGCGCGATGATGACACCACCTTTGCCGGGCTGTACTACGTCCGGCCGATGCCGCAATGGTTCGGCCCCGAGTCGCGCAGCAAGATCGAAGCTTACCTGCTGGGGCTTTACCGCGATCGTGGCGTCGATGAGGACCGCTACACGGTCGGCACGCGATTCTTCACCGCGCCAAAGCCCTGGGATATCGACGTGGAACTGGCCTGGCAGTTTGGCGAGATCGATGGTGACAGCATCAGCGCCTGGTCGGTGGCAGCCGAGATCGGATACACCTTCGCCGACTGCCCGCTGACCCCGCGCCTGCTGCTGGGGTTCGATGCCGCCAGCGGCGGCGATCCCACCGACCGCTTTGACCAGCTCTTCCCCCTCGGCCATGCCTATTTCGGCTTCATTGATGTCATCGGCCGCCAGAACATCATCGACCTCCAGCCGGGCATTTCGTTCACCCTGCGCAAGGACCTGTCCCTGCGCCTGCGCCAGCATTTCTTCTGGCGCCAGGATACGGACGATGCAGTCTACAACGCCGCCGGCGGCGTGCTTCGGGCCGACAGCGGCAGCGATGCCCGCTATATCGGCAGCGAGTTCGATCTGCTGCTCAACTGGACCATCAGCCGCCACTGGAGCGCCTACGCCGGCTACAGCCATTTCTTCCCCGGCGATTTCATTGATGAAACCGGGCCGTCCCAGGACATTGATTTCTTCTATGTGGCCGCGACGTTCACGTTCTGATCAGCGATGCGTTGATATGCGGTAAGCGAGGCGGCCTTAGGCGCTGCGCAAAGGAGAGGGCCTCAATCCCGTGGGGATTGAGGCCCTCTTGCCTGGGCCAGGCGGCGATGCGCTCATCGCGCTCCCGGCCTAGTCGATCTTCACTTCCTTGCCGGCATCGGCTGCCCGATACACGCCGTCGAGGATCTTCTGGACCGCCAGCCCGGCCTCGCCCGGTGCGGCCATCGGCGTGCCCTTGAGGCAGGCATCGACGAAGTTCTGCAGCTTGGTCGTGAACAGGGTGCCGAAGTCAGCGGCCCGGCTGATCCAGCCCGGCTCGATGTTGACCATGTAGCCGCCCTGGTCACGGAAGATCATGGTCGGATCCCACGAGCAGCCGCCCTTCTCACCGACCAGCTCGAAGTTCCACACATCCTTCTCGATGTGATTCACGAACGATGCCTCGATCTGCATGATGGCGCCGTTCTCGAAGCGGATCTGCCCGATGGCCAGGTCTTCGACCGTGTAGGTCTTGTAGTCCCAGTTGGGCCACATGCTGACCACGTCCGACTTCTTGTTGCCCAGGAAGGTCCAGGTGTTGCCGGCGGCCGCCACCGGACGCGGGCTGCCCATCACGTAGTGGGCCATCTCGATCACGTGAACGCCGATGTCGATGAGCGGCCCGCCACCCTGGAGCTTCTTCTGGCCGAACACGCCCCAGTTGGGAATGCCGCGGCGGCGCAAGGCCCGGCACTTGACGAACATCACCTTGCCAAACTGCCCCTCATCGGCCGCCTTCTTGAGGAACTGGGTGTTGGGGTGATAGCGGTACTGGAAGCCGATGCAGAGGTTCTTGCGCGCCTTCTTGGCCGCATCGATCATCTGCTGGCATTCCTTCGGGTTCATCGCCATCGGCTTTTCGGTGATGACGTGCAGCCCCGCCTTGGAGCAGTCGATCGACGCCGGCGCGTGGACGCCATTAGGCGTACAGATGCTGACAGCGTCCAGCTCGACGTTCTTCAGCATCTTGCGCCAGTCCTCGTACAGCTCGGTCACGCCCCACTTCTCGCGGAAGTTCTCCAGGCGCTCAGGAAGGATGTCGCACCCGGCGACCACCTCCACCTCCGGGATATTCCGCAGCGCGCCCATGTGGGTCTGGGCGATGCCGCCACAGCCGATGATGGCCATGCGGAGCTTCTTGCCGCGATATTCCTGCTTGGTTTCAATCGCCAGGGAATCCTGTGAAACGGTTTTCTCAGCCATTGGCCCGTCCTTCGACCTTGTTGGGCATGTACACGGGGGGAGTTGGAGGGCGTGCCCGAGAGCGCCCTCCGGGCGGCGGCACCCGCCGTCGCCGATCTACGGCGCTTATCCTACGTCCTTCGCTGCCGCTTGCAACGAATTGACACACCTCCATGTCATTATCGGACCGGCGCGGGCGATAACCCCTCCCCATGCCGCGGAGGCCCTCACCCTTCCCGCCGCACGGGGTTTTCCAGCCGGCCAATTCCTTCAATTTCGACAACCACAGTATCGCCTTCCTTCAGCCAGACCGGCGGCGTGCGGGCAAAGCCCACGCCCTGCGGGGTACCGGTGAGAATGACGGCGCCGGGACGCAGGGTCATCGTGCTGCTGAGGCTTTCAATCAGTGCCGGCACATCAAAGATCATGTCGGCGGTGGTATGGTCCTGCATCACCTGCCCATTGAGCAGCGTGCGGATACGCAGGTTGTTGGGATCGGGCAGCTCATCCCTGGTCACGATGCAGGGGCCAAGGGGACAGAAGCCATCGAAACTCTTGCCGCGAGCAAATTGGCCGCCGCCCAGGTCCTTGTCGCGCTGCCAGTCGCGGCTGGAAACATCGTTGGCACAGGTATAGCCAAGGACATGGTCCATGGCCCGTTCGCGCGAGACATGCTTGGCGGCTTTGCCGATGATCACGGCCAGTTCGCATTCATAGTCGATCTGGTCGCTGCGCCGGGGAATCAGAATCGGGGCGCCGGGGTCGTTGAGCGCGTTGGAGCTCTTGATGAACAGCATCGGATTGCGGGGAATGGCCGAGCCGCTCTCGGCGGCATGCTCGCGGTAGTTCAAGCCGATGCACAGGATGTCGGTTGGCACCAGCGGCGCCAGCAGCCGCTCAACCGGCAATACCTCATCGGTGAGGTGATACTCGCCCAGCAGATCCCCCTCGATTCGCCGGGCCGTTTTTTCGTCGACCGGCTGCCCCAGGCAGATCCGCCCGCCGCTCTGGAATCGAATTATTCGCATGCTCCAAGCGTAGCGCCCCAGCCCGACAATTGGAAGCGGGCAACATGTCCTCCGGCGATGCCCCCCTGCCGCCCCCAACCTACAGCCGAAGGGCCGTGCGCACCTCAGCAAAGGCGGCCACGGCCCGCTCCAGGTCCGCCTGCGTATGGGCCGCAGACATCTGCGTGCGGATGCGCGCCTTGCCCTGGGGCACCACCGGATATGAAAAGCCGATGACGTAGACGCCCCGTTCCAGCATCGCATCGGCCACTCGCCTGGCCAGCGCGGCATCGCCGAGCATGATCGGCACGATCGGATGCTCGCCGGGCAGGATGGTATAGCCGCTCTGGCTCATGGCCCGGCGGAACCAGCGGGTGTTGGCTTCCAGCCGATCGCGCAGCTCGGTGGATTCGCCCAGCAAGTCGATCGCCTCGATGCTGGCGGCGACAATCGGCGGCGCCAGCGTGTTGGAAAACAGGTATGGCCGCGAGCGCTGGCGCAGGTATTCGATGATCTCCCGCCGTCCGCTGGTGTATCCGCCACTGGCGCCGCCCAGCGCCTTGCCGAGCGTGCCGGTGATCAGGTCAATCCTTCCCATCACGCCATGATGTTCGTGCGTGCCCCGACCGCGCGCCCCCATGAACCCGACTGCATGCGAATCATCCACCATCACCAAGGCATCATGCCTGTCGGCCAACTCGCAGATGGCGGGCAGGTTGGCGAGGGTGCCATCCATCGAGAAGACGCCATCGGTGGCGATCAGGCGAAAACGGGCGGATTTGGCCTCGGCCAGCTTCGCCGCCAGATCGGCCATGTCGTTGTTGCGGTAGCGGTAGCGCTGGGCCTTGCACAGGCGAATCCCGTCGATGATGCTCGCATGGTTCAGCTCATCGGAGAAGACCGCATCTTCTTCACCCAACAGCGTCTCGAACAGCCCGCAGTTGGCATCGAAGCAGGAGGAGTAGAGGATCGTGTCCTCAGTGCCCAGGAAATCGCTCAGCCGGCGTTCCAGGTCCTTGTGGATGCGCTGGGTGCCGCAGATGAAGCGCACCGATGCCAGGCCATAGCCCCACTCGGCCAGCCCGCGCTGGGCTGCGGCCACGATACGCGGGTGCTGAGCCAGCCCCAGGTAGTTGTTGGCACACAGGTTGAGCACACCCGCCTGTGTGGGCACATCCACATGCGCCCCCTGCGGTGTCGTCAACACGCGCTCGGCCTTGTACAGCCCCTGCTCATGCAACTGCGCGATCTGCTGCTGAAGGTACTGACGCATCCGGTCATACATGCTCGGCCTCCCGGGAACCTGCCGGCAGTGTAACACGGAACCGGCCCCCGTGGACAGCAGCGCCTTGTGACGGGCTGGGCGGGTTCGCACTGCCGCAGGAGGTGCTGTGCCCTTCCCGGCGGGCCTGCGGATCGGGACGCTGGCGGTTGCCAAGGAGAGCCTCCCCGCCGTAGCATCGCAGGCATCATGACTCGCACCGCGCTATTGGCGCTGCTCGTGGCGATGGGGACCGCGCTGCTGATCCATCCGGGTCCGGCCCGGGGGGAGGTGGACCGCGAGGTGGAGCAGGCCATCGCTCAGCTTGGCTCGGAAGATCCGGCCCAGCGCCGGGCCGCCGCCGAGCGCATCGCCGAGATCGGCCTGGAGGCGCGGGCAGCGCTGCTGAAGGCGGTTGATTCGCCCGATCCAGCCATTGCCCAGGCAGCGCGATCGTTGCTGCGCACGCTGCCCTGGCACACCCCCGATGACCCGCCCGAAGTCCGCCAGCACCTGGAAATGTACGCCGCCGCCAGCTCCGATGAGCGCCGGCAGATCATCACCCACCTGTCGCAGCTGCGCAGCGACAGCGCGGCGGCTGCCCTGCTGCGCATCTTGAGCGAGGAGCCCAGCGCCTCCCTGCGCTGGCTGGTGGTGCGCATCGCCATCGAACGGCCGGACCTGATTACGCTTACGGCCCTGGGCAATCTCGAGGAGAAGCCGGGCAATGCCCCGCTGCTGGCGGCGATGGGATGGGGCTGGCGGCAGAGCGACCGCCCGCGGGCTGAGCGCCTGATCCGCCGGGCACTGGAGCTGGAAGCCCAGTCGCCCAGCGAGGATTACGATGCGATCTACGGTCCGTGGCGCTGGTTGATGAACCGCACGCTGGCCCGGGGTGAACCAGAGGCGGCAGCCGAGTTGTGCCGGCTGGTGGCCACCCGACACGCCGCGCTGCATCCCGAGCGCGATTCATGGGCGCTGCGCGAGCTGTTCTCGCTGCACGCCCGCATCGGCCCGCTGGCCTCGTTCCAACAGGACCTGCAGCGCTTTGCCCTGCGGCTGCGCAGCCCGGTGGATCTTTACCTCGTCGCCGCGGGCCTGCGCCAGCATGGCGATGCCCTGCTGGCCGGGCCGATCGAGCAGGCCGCGTTCCTGCAAAGCGCCTGCGCGCCGTCCCAGCGCCTGCAGAATGCATGGCTGCTGATGCAGCTCAACTGGATCGCGCCGGCCGAGCGCGAGCTGCTGGCACTGTTGAGCGAGCCCTCGCTTGAAGCGGGCGTGCCCGAGCCGCTGCACGAGGCGTACCGCGCTTCGGCTCTGACCAGCCTGGCCTACCTGGCTGGCCTGGCGGGGCATGATGCCCTGGCGGCCCGGCGCTGGGAGCAGGCGATCCCCGCCCTGCGCGAGTTCCGCGATGCCCGCATACCGGGCCAGGCGATCGAGGGCGATGCCACCGTGCATGCCCGCGAGCAGATGCTCTGGCGGCGTCTGCGGGTGGCCCGGGCGGCCGGGGATGCACGGGAGGCTGATGAACTGGTGGATGAACTGGCTCGCCTGGGTGTGGCCGATGCCGACGTCCTGCACGAGCTGATCCCCGAACTGGTCGCTCGCGGCCGCGAGGAGGATGCCCAGCGGCTGTTCGAGGCCGCCTACCAACTGTTCAAGGTCTCCCTCGAGCAGGCGCCGCAGGAAGCCGAGCCGATGAACAACCTGGCGTGGCTGTGCGCCCGTGCGGGCCGACGGCTGGATGAAGCTCTGCGGCTGGCCAGCCGGGCGGTGGAGTTGGAGCCTGACAACGCCGCCTACCTCGACACCCTGGCCGAGGTCCATTTCGCACGCGGCGAGGCCGCCCGCGCGGTGGAGCTGGAACAGCAGGCGCTGCGCCTGCGCCCGGGCGATCCGTTCATGCAGCGCCAGCTGGCCCGTTTTCGCGCTGGCGCGGCCACCCGCCCCGCCGCCCAGCCCTGAGCGCACCTGCGCCCGCGGCCCGGGGCCACAGTCGCGGGCCCCGGGCCGCCGCCAGCGCAGGCGGATCATCGCATCGGCCTAGAAGCTCGTGCTGATGCTGACCATGCCGGTGAGGAAGTTGTCATCGGGGTTGCCGGGGATGGCATCCTCATCGGTGATGTAGTAGGTCAGGTTGATGGCCGCGTTCCACTGGCCGTACTCGGCGGGGATAAACGCCAGCGGCACACCCAGCGTCGCCCCGATCGAGGCATAGGCCCAGCCGCTGTCGCCGCCGTGGTAGTCATCGGTAAAGAAGGCGATGCTGGCCGGCAGCGTCAGCGTCAGGCCATAGTCGCCCTCGGTCAGCTGAAACACCGGCGCGATCCCCAGCACAAACGCCTCGGCCTCTTCCTGGTCGCCGTTGCCATCGATCCGCAGGTGAGCGATCAGCGAAGGGTTCAGCGCAAAGCCCTCGAACAGCAGATCCGAATCATCGAACGCGATACTCAGATCGACACTGCGCTCCGTATCCGAAGCGTAATACCATTCCTGGTACTTCACACCGAGCGTGAACCGGTCGATCGTCCAGGCCAGGCCGACGTACACATCGATCTCCTGCAGCGAACCGCCCAGCGGGCTGTCCCCGTTGTCGTTGATGTCGCTCCAGAAGCCGAAGTTCAGCGTGAAGGGCTCGAGATCGATCGCCACATCCGCCCAGACGAAGTGCGTTGCCTCATCGCTGTAGAAATCGTTGCCCGCGCCCCAGATATCCAGGCCATAACAGACAAAGTGCGAGGCGTAGTCGTAACCCAGTGTCAGGCCGATCTTCTCCCCGACCACCGGCTCGGCCGGGATCACCCCCGCCGACTGCTGGACACCCGGCGCAATCGCCTCTGCCTGGGGCACGGCCGGTGCGGGGGGCTCAGCCTGTGCCCAAACCAGTGTGTGCGCAATCAGAGTGCAGGCGCCCGCCAGCAGCGAGCGCGAAACCAAACGTGGCATAGCCCGTTCTCCTTCTCGTCCCCTCACCGATGCTGTGCGCCCATTCGCCGCGCAGCGGCGGAGCCATCTGTCCGCCGGATCGAGGAGCGTGGTGTGGAACTGTTCTTCATGGAGTGTGCAGACGGTCGGTCGGTTGCCCACCACATAGGCAATCGCCGTGCCAGAGCCGAAAACACCCCTGACTGCCTCGCATCGCCATCCCCGCTGTCCCGCAGTGCGCAAAGATTCAGCAGGCCGCGCGGATCGCATCGCCGGCTGCGCCTTTTGTGGTCGATGCCCCCTGCCCGCCCAACCGCCGGGCAAGTGTGCGTGTGCCAGCAAGAACCTGCTGCACATGGGTGCTAACCTGTTGCCCGCTTGCACGAGCCGGCCGTGCAGGGGCAACACTCCCCCGCCGTACGCCGCCGGGGGCGGTGGGCGGGCTGCGCCTTCAGTGGACGCGGGCGCTGGCGTATCATGCCCGCATGCCCCACTCGCTTCCCATTCGCCTGCGCCGGCTGCGGCGCAGCCCGATCCTGCGCTCGATGCTCCAGCGCGTGCGCCTGTCGATCAGCGATTTCATCCTGCCGGTGTTTGTCTGTGAAGGCACGGGCATCCAGCGCCCGGTTCGCTCGATGCCCGGTGTGTGCCAGATGTCGATCGATGTGGCTCTGGACTGGCTGGGCCAGCGCGCGGCCGAAGGCTTTCGCGCTTTCCTGGTCTTCGGCGTGATCGAGCGGGCACAGAAGGATGCCACCGGCTCGCCCGCGCTCGATCCCGACAACATCGTCTGCCGGCTGCTGCGGGCAGCGCGGCAGTCCCAGTTGCCCATGCTTGCGATCACGGATCTGTGCTTCTGCGAGTACACCGATCACGGCCACTGCGGCCCGCTCACCGCCGACCGCAGCACCGTGGACAACGATGCCACGCTGGCTGGCCTGGTGCAGCAGGCGATCCACCATGCCTGGGCGGGTGCTGACCTGATCGCCCCCAGCGGCATGATGGATGGGATGATCAGCCCCCTGCGCAGGGGGCTGGATGAAGCGGGTTTCGTCGATGTCCCGCTGCTCAGCTATGCCGTCAAGTATGCCAGCGCCTTCTACGGCCCTTTCCGCGAGGCGGCCGATTCGGCCCCCGGCTTTGGCGATCGCCGCAGCTACCAGATGGACCCGGCCCGCGGTGTGGAAGAGGCCCTGCACGAGGTGGAGCTGGACCTGGCCGAAGGGGCTGATCTGGTGATGGTCAAGCCCGCGATGGCCTACCTGGATATCCTCGCGGCCGTTCGCCAGCGCGTGCGCGTGCCGGTGGTGGCCTATCACACCAGCGCGGAATACAGCCTGATCGAAGCCGCCGCCGCCCAGGGCTGGATCGACCGCGATCGCCTCCTGCTGGAAAGCCTCATCGCCATCAAGCGTGCCGGGGCGGATCTGATCATCAGCTACCACGGTGAAGTGCTGGCCAGGCTCCTGTCCGCACCGGCCGATGCGCCCGAACCTGCTTGAGCCGCGTCACCGCCCCCATGCCCCAGACGATAATGGCAAAGCGCCCCCGTACTGGAGCAATGCGCCCCGGCCCAGCCCATCCATCTCCTGGCGCGGGGGTCGGGGGC
>CAYNMV010000008.1:94841-101024 GCA_964398315.1 uncultured Tepidisphaeraceae bacterium
GGCTTAGCGGTGTGCTGGCCGAACAACTGCGTCCGCACGCGCTGGGGGTGATCGTCTCCAGCCCCGAGCCCAAGGCGCAGCAGACCGCCGAGATCATCGCGCAGGCGCTGGGCATTCCAACTGAGGTGGAGGCCGACCTGGCCGAGCACGATCGCAGCAGCGTGCCGCTGATGCCCACGCGTGAGTTTATCTCGATGATGGCGCTGCTGTTCAATCGCCCGCGCCAGTGCGTGCTGGGCGGTGAGAGCGCGGAGCAGGCCCTTAAACGCTTCAGCCGGGCGATTGATCGCCTGCTCGATCGCCACGGCCAGCGCAACCTGGCGATCGTCTCACACGGCACGGTGCTGGCGCTCTACGCCGCCCGCCTGCTGGAGACCGATCCCTTCACCCTCTGGCGCCAGATGGCCCAGCCGGCCTACCTCATCTTCCAGCGCCCCAACATGGATCTGCTGCTCCGCCAGGACCGCCTCGACCCGCCCGCCCCTTCATTGGCAGAAGGCCACCCCCCGGGCTCGCAGCGGGCCCTGGGCTAAGCCATGCCCCAACCGGCGCAACCCACTGCTGGCGCGATTGCGCCAGTCGTCTGCGAGCCGCTCTTAAACCACCCAGGTCTGTACCGCGCCAGAGGGGGCATGGCGCAGGACCAGTTCGGGCGCTTCATCGCCATGCACGTCGGCCAGGCCGATGAAGCGCCAGCCCGCGCCGGGGGCAGGGCCGAGGGGGTGGAACGCGAGGAAATTGGTCCCGCGCATGAGCCAGGCGGCGGTGCGGTGGGTCTGCTGGTTGGTCCAGAGCAGGTCGGCGTGGCCATCGCCATCAACATCGCCCACGGCATCGAGCCGCCAGTCGAGGTTGCGGGCCACCGGGCCCAGGCCAGTCACGCTGCGGACGGTGTTCTTGACCATGAACCAGACGACCGCCTGGCCTGTGTGGTCATTGCGCCAGACCAGGTCATCGTTGCCATCGCGGTCGATGTCGCCTGTGCCGGCGACGCGCCAGCCGGCGGCCAGCGGGGTGGTGGGCACCGGATGCAGGCCGATCAGCCCGCGCTCATCCACTCGCCACAGCAGCAGCCGGCCGGTGGACTGATTGCGCCAGACCAGGTCTACCTGATCCAGGCCGTTGTAGATGCCCGCCCCTTCCAGCAGCCAGCGCGGATCGCTGATGGACGGCAGGTGCACGGTGCGGCGGACGCTGCCGGTGGCATCCAGCAGGTGGATGAAATTGTCGCCGGTGGCCGGATCGTGCCAGACCAGGTCGGTCCGGCCATCGCGGTCTACATCGGCCAGGGCCGACAGGGCCGCGGTGGCGCTGTGCTGGGGCTGGAGGGTCGGGCCGGCCGAGACGCTGTGGGCATGCACACCGCTGGCGCTGGTGAGGTAGTGGGCGTTGCCGTTGTAGCGCGCGGCCAGGGCATGCGGGCCGACCGCCAGCGTGTTGATCGTGAGGATCGCCTGGCCATCAGCGCCAATCGGCGCAGTGCCCAGCAGCGTGCTGCCATCGTAGAAGTTGACCGTGCCGCCGAGCGGGGCATCAAACTGGCCCGGCAGGCGGGCAACCGTGGCGGTGAGGGTAATCGGCTGGCCGAGGTTGGAACGCGGACCGCTGAGGGTGAGCGTGGTGAGGGTGGGGAAGAAGCGGCCCTGGATCAGGCGGGTCAGGCGGGAGGCGGTGGCCTGACTGGGGGTGAAAGTGCCATCGCCGCTGTAGACAGCGCGCACTTCGGATGGGCCGATGGGGAAATCGGCGGTCTGAAGCTGGGCCCGGCCCTCGCCATCGAGGGCAAACGTGCCCAGGGAGCGGTCGTTGATGAACAGCTCCACGTGGCCGGTGGGTGTGCCGGCGGGGATGCCCAGCCCCACCACCCGCGCGATGATGAGGGCGGATTCACCGGCGAAGCCCGAAGGGGGCGCCAGGAACAGTTGGGTTTCGGTCTGGCCGGCGAGGATGACCCGCACGCGCACGCCTTCGGAGCGGCTGGGCAACAGCGCCTGGTCCGAATCGCCGCTGTAAACGGCATGGAACTGCACGCTGCCGCGCAGGGGCAGGTCAGTGACGGACAGGGTGGCGCGGCCGGCGGCATCCAGCGGCACGGTGGCAAGCAGCACATCATCGCGGAAGAACTGCACGCTGCCGGCAGTGATGACGCCGGGCGCGTTGCCGGGCTGGACCTGGGCGCTGAGGGTGATGCCCTGCCCCGGCTCGACGACGGTGCTGGAGGCGGTCAGCAGGGTGTGGGTGGTGATATCCGAACCGAGCACGGTGAGGGCGATGTCGTTGCCATCGCCGCCGGTGTAGGTGATGGCCACCTCGCGATCAAGGATGGTAAAGGTTGCGCCCTCGGGCAGGCCGGCGAAGGTGCCGTTGATGGGATCGGTGCCATCGTTGGCCAGCAGGATGAAGCTGTCGCCGATGGCCGGAGGATCGATGTAGGTGGCCGACAGGGTGGCCCCGCCGAGCGAGACAGTGCCGTTGACGATCTGCGTGCCGCCGGGCGCGCCCAGCACCGGGCGGAAGAAGGTGGCCTCGGTGAGGGCCAGGTCGCCGTCGATGATGGGCAGGCCATCGAACACCAGCCCCTGGGCGGGCTGCACGGGTGTGCCCAGCGAGCCAAAGGCCGCGCCGAAGGTGAGGTTGCCGATGCGCCCGCGGCCGCTGACCTCGCCGCTCTGGATGATCAAATCGCTCTGCGGCTGGCGGCCGTTGATGCTGATGCCCCCGCCTTCAATGACGGTGGAGCCGGTATAGGTGTTGTCGGCATTCAGGCGGAGGTTATGGCCGAACTTGGTAATCCCCCCGCTGCCGCTGAGCGGGCCATTCAGGATCAGGGCCAGGCCATCGGTGGAAGAAGCGCCGGCGGTTTCGATGCGCACGTTGTCGGCCAGGCGGATGGGATTGGCGATGCGGTGCGAGCCGGCGGTCAGGTCGGCGGTGATCCGGCCGGTGAGGGTCAGTGGCTGGCCCTGGATCTGGTAACTGCCTGCGCCCAGGCGCAGGGCGTCGATGGGCAGATCACCGATATCGTTGGTGGTGGTGAAGCGCTGGGCATCGGCGGGGAAGTCCAGCTCGATGGCGCTTTCGCCGGGCGCTGGTGCCCCACCCTGCCAGTTGGACGGATTGGACCAGTTGCCATCGACAGCGCCGGTCCAGATATGCACCGCCAGCAGACGACGTGCTTCGAGACTCTCGAACCCGATTGGCCCAGCGTTGCCAGCGCGGGGTGCGGTCAACTGCTTCGTGCCCAAGCGATCTCTCCTGTTGCGTGTCCGGTTCGCCGCCCCCCCCCGCCCATGTTCCATGCCGGGCCGCGACAATGGTGCCCGTTCATCATGGGCCGTTAGCAGAGATAGCTCAAGGTAAAAACCGGGCAAAATCGGGGCAATCCAATCAACATCGCAGGAAACTGCCAACCGCCCCACTCCATCCGCCTTACGGGCCGGCAGACCGCGATTGGGGCTGGGGCCAATGTGGGCCAGCAGCGCCTGAGGGACCAATAATCCGGGCTGATCGGTTAGAGTGGTGCGCCTATGGCCAGTCCCCTGGTGGAAAAGTGGAAGCAGATGCAGTTGAGCATGCAGCAGCGCCTGGTGGTGGCGCCGCTGACGGAGCTGCCGCGCTTCGTGGCCGGGGCGGACATGGCCTTCTCGGCCGACAAGCGGACAGCATACGCGGCGGCGGTGGTGTATGACCGCATCGAGCAGCGGATCGTGGAGGTGGTCGGCGTGCGCCAGCCAGTGAAGGTGCCGTACATTCCCGGCTATCTCAGCTTTCGCGAAGGGCCAGCGCTGCTGAAGGCGATTGGCCGGCTCCGGCATCCGTGGGGGGCGCTGTGCTGTGATGGCCAGGGCACGGCCCATCCCCGCCGCTGCGGGCTGGCGTGCCATGTCGGGGTGATGCTGGATGTGCCCACGGTGGGCGTGGCCAAGAGCCGGCTGATCGGCACGTTTGAGGAACCGGGCGCCGAGGCGGGATCGGCCGCCCCGCTGATGGCCGGCACCGAGCGGATCGGCGTGGTGCTGCGCACGCGGAACAACGTGCGCCCGCTGTTTGTCAGCGTGGGCCATCGCATGGATCTGCCATCGGCCCAGGCGCTGGTGCTGGCGTGTGTCACCCGCTACCGCCTGCCCGAGCCGACCCGGCAGGCGGATATCGAAGTGGCCAAGCTCAAAGCGCGCTACGCATCGTAGCGCCCCCTTTGCCGGGGAGAGACGGCCCGGACAGTTGCCTCCGCCCCGCCGGGCGCGTACGCTTGAGGGCATGTTCGCACCCCTGCCCGATCCGGTCGTCGTACGATAGCCGCCGGCGGCGATTGCCCGCCCGGCGGCACCCCCTTACGATCCGGCTTTTCCCGATTTCAGGCCGCGTGATGTTTTGGTCGTCCCCGCGGCGATCAGCAATTTGGCGATTTACCAATGTCCATCGACCTGCCCAAGACATACGAACCGTCCAGTGTGGAAGCCAGGGCCTACCAGGCCTGGGCCGAGGCCCGCGCATTTCATGCCGAGCCCACCGACCCGGGCGCGCCCTACGCGATCGTCATCCCGCCGCCCAACGTGACGGCCGCCCTGCACCTGGGCCATGCCCTGAACAACACCCTCCAGGACATCCTCGTGCGCTGGCACCGGATGCTGGGCGACAACACCTGCTGGCTGCCCGGCACCGATCACGCCGGCATCGCGACGCAGACGGTGGTGGAAAAGCGCGTCATGCAGGAAGAGGGCAGGCGCCGAACCGATTTCAGCCGCGAGGCATTCGTCGAGAAGATCCAGGCATGGAAGGATGAATACGAGAAGCGCATCACCGAGCAGCTCAAGGCGATGGGGTGCAGCTGCGACTGGGACCGCCAGGCGTTCACCATGGACGAGCAGCGCGCCAGGGCCGTGCGCGAGGCCTTCTTCCAACTGTTCAAGGATGGCCTGATCTACCGCGGCAAGCGCCTGGTCAACTGGGACCCGGTCACGCAGACAGCACTGGCGGATGATGAAGTGGAGATGGAGGAGGTGGATGGCCATTTCTACTACCTGCGCTATCCGCTGGTGAAAAAAACGGACAACGAGGAGCAGAAGTATGTGACAGTCGCCACCACGCGCCCGGAGACGATGCTGGGCGATACAGCCGTGGCCATCAATCCGAAAGACCCGCGCGCTGCGGAGCTGAAGGATCGCAAGGTGCGCCTGCCGATCGTCAACCGCATCATCCCGATCATCGAGGATGACTACGTCGTCCTGCCGGTCTCGATGGGCGGGGATGAAAACGATCCCAAGGCCCAGTTCGCCACGGGCTTTTTGAAGGTCACGCCAGCGCACGACCCCAACGACTACGAGATCGGCCAGCGGCACGGCCTGCCCATGATCAACGTCATGGCGCCCGATGCCAGCATCAGCGACAAGCACGGCTGGTCGGACATCGGCGAGGCGGGTTTCCTTCTGGGCAAATCGCGCGAAGAGGCCCGCAAGCTCATCGTCGACTGGTTCAAGCAGAACGGCCTGCTGGAGGAGATCAAGCCCTATCGCCACAGTGTGGGCCACTCATATCGCAGCCATGTGCCGATCGAGCCGTACCTGAGTGATCAGTGGTACTGCCGCGTGACCGATGATCGTCTGCGCGGGGCGGCCCTGCGCGCGATGGCGGTGGATCAGGTGGATCGGGGCACTGCTTCCAGCGGCACGGATACTCAACCCGTGCAGACAGCCTCCGCAACTGAAGGCTCTTCGCAAGAGGATCGCGGCCAGCACGGGTTGCAAACCCGTGCCACAAATGACTGGGAGGGCCAGCTCCGCTTCTACCCCGCCCGCTACGCCAGGACCTTCCAGACGTGGCACGAGAACATCCGCGACTGGTGCATCAGCCGCCAGCTCTGGTGGGGGCATCGGATTCCGGTGTGGCGCGGGCCAACATTGCGATCCACGAGCCCAGCATCTGCAGAGAGTGAAACGCATACGCATGAAGAAATCCGCCGTCAGACAATCAATGGCGTCGAGGTTTATTCACAGGTTCGCTGTGAGGCCGACGGCAACGAATACGAATACATCTGTGTACCTCCCGGTCATCTCGAGGTGGAGAATCATCTGGAGAGTCTCGGTTTTAAGCAGGACCCCGACGTCCTCGACACCTGGTTCTCCAGCGCTCTGTGGCCGCTGTCGACACTCGGCTGGCCGGATAAGGACGCCATCGAGCAGGCGC